>DHNG01000027.1 GCA_002409405.1 Flavobacteriales bacterium UBA5422
AAAGAACTTCTCTTTTGCCGTTGTCGTCTATTCAAAAACTTTACAACCTATTTCCCCTTTCCGCCTATCGCTCTAAGCGGGGTGCAAAGATAATCAGGTTTTTTATTCCTGCAACCTTTTTTGAAAAAAATTTAAATCTTTTTTTTCTCTAAAGACTCCCTTACTCCTACTTCCCTCAGACCTCGTTCGGTCCTTAGCGGGGCGCAAAGGTATGTGCTTTTTTTGTTTCTGCAAGCATTTTTTGTGGCTTTTTTAATTTTTTTTCAAATACAATCATTAACCTGCTAATAATTAGCTGTGTAAAAAATGAAAAAAATTGCTTTTGTTTGATCGGAATCTGTTGCTTCTACTACAACACTAGCATACTATATAAAATGGCTGCATGGAAAAATCATACATTATATATAGTATATATGGTTAGAATTTGTCTTTTACTATTCTTCCGTAGGAATCGCCTTTACCTGTTTTTCCTCCATTCTATTAATAATAATAGCAACAACTGCATCGCTTACTACATTGTTTACCGTTCGGCACATGTCCAATAAACGATCAACGGGAGAGATAAGAGCAATCCACATCGGGTTTAATCCCAATGAAGAAAGAACCATAATCAGCATGATCAATCCTGCTCCCGGAACAGCTGCTGCACCGAAAGAAGCTAATGTCGCCGTAATGATAATTCCCAGTTGCTGTAACAATGTCAGATCCACATCGTGGTATTGCGCCAGAAAAATGACAGCCACCGCCTGGTACAAAGAAGTTCCGTCCATATTCAACGTGGCCCCGATCGGTAATACAAGGTCCGTGATTTTCTTTGGGACCTTCAATCTGTTCTCCACACAATCGATGGTAACAGGAAGTGCTGCCGCGCTGGATGATGATGAAAATGCCAAAATCATAGCCGGACTCATTTCTCTAAAGAATTTTCCGTACGGAATTTTTACTCCGAATACACGCATCAAGGTAGGATAGAAAACAAATAAGGCAAACAACAATCCGATCACTACAACCAGACTATAATAACCGAGATCCGCTAGTTGTTGTAATAGCTCTTCTGCAGATCCGGCTTTTTTGGTCAGTACTCCGGCCATTAAACAAAAGACAAAAAATGGTGCCGCCTTCATGACGATCTGTACCATCTTAATAAATGTTTCGTTAATTGCCTCAAAGAAATTGATCATGGGACCTGCCTGATGTGCCGGTAAAAAGCGGGAACTAAATCCAAAGAACATGGCAAAGAAAATTACCTGCAACATCAGATTTCCATCGCTCAACGACAAGATCAGGTTTTCTGGAATCAAATCTACTAATGGTTGCAATGGACCTCTGTCTTCAAAAGCAGCGGAACTACTACTGCTCTTTTCCATCATCTCTGCATACTCATCCGAACTTTTCTTGGCATTCCACGAAGCATTCACTTTTGCAACGACATTACTGTCCGCTGTTGCCAGAAAATTCCTTCCGTCCGCAATTTTGACATTGTTTTCATTTGCCCAGATCTCGTATTCCAGGCGATTTTCGAGTCGCTTCGTTTCATCCTTAATGACTCCTGGCTTGAATAAGTTGACAACAGTTAGTCCTGTTGTGATCGCAAACATGGTTGTAAAAACGTATAATCCCATCGTTCGGGCACCCATTCTTCCGAGATTGGTTTCTTTTCCAATTGTAGCGATACCAGTAATAATGGAAAACATGACCAGCGGAATGGCAATAAACTTTAAACAGTTGATGAAAATCGTACCAAACGGATCAATCCAATCAGCAGTGAATTGAGCTAATCCCAATTTCCCGGATAGAAACGACCAGATAATCCCAAGAAACATCGCAATGATGATTTTCCAATGCAGAGCAAGTTTTTTCATGCCGTGAAGATAGTTTTTTTGAAAGAATGGAAAAAATAAAAGAATGAATTTGTGTTTCTATCGTTTGTATTTGCGATTACTATTGAACAACTTTACCTCAACGAATAAACTTATTTCCGATTAATTTCCATTTATACACTTTCCAACATATCAGAAAAAATAACACTTGTCCTCCAAATGCTGTCAAAAAATCAACCCATGTGAAAGCTGGCGGATTGGTGTCCAGGAAAAGAGCATCCGTTTGAAACACTTGCCAGTTACTCGTAACGATTAATGCTGCAAATAAATTATTGGCAAAGTGAAACCCGATGGTCAATTCCAGTCCATCATCAATAATAGCAACCAACCCTAAAAAAACACCTGTTCCGATGTAATACACCAGCGCAATGTTCCCGATTACTTCCACTTCCGGATTGGAAGCGTGCAAATATCCGAAGATCGTACCTGTAATAATGGAAAGAATCAGTCCGCTTTTAATCCGGGTTGACATCCACTTCAACAGAAACGAACGAAAGATCAGTTCTTCGGCAGCACATTGAATCAGGAGTACACAGCTTGCCACCACAACCAGAGGAATAAACTTTTCTACATTGAAATTTGTCACTACCAATTCATTTTTGGAGACAAAGAATGTAATCATACATAAAAGAAACCACAGCCCGAAACCAAATCCCAACCGTTTGTAATCTATTTTTTTTCTACTGGAGATTAAGAACTGAAACGGCCAGCGCAGAATAAATTTTGCAACAACAGGTACACTGAAAAAGACAGTGATCCATGGAAATAAGAGCAAAACAAACGTGATTGTATTTCCCATCTGCTGCTGAAGCTCATAAATTACGTCTACCGACGAGGTATTCAGTTGAGAATAAACAACAAGTGCAGGAATGTTCCCGGCAATATATGCCCCCAGAATAATTAGCAGGGCGAAGATGTAGTCCTGGACGCTATTTTTAACCAGCGGATATGAAGACTGAAACGACATTATTGCTTGGTTCCGAAATCACCCTCTATGTGCCGCTCTTTTTTATCCGGGTAGATGTCTTCAATTGTCACCAGAATTCCTGTTTCCTCCACATTTCCGAAATCAGGGTTGACGGCTGTACCAAATGTTTTCATAGTCGGTGACAGGTTCATGTATATGTTTACCAACGGAGGAATGTTTTCTCCTTTCTCCCGAACATAGCCATTCAACTGTTTAAATGCTTCTTTGTATTCCAGATCCTGTGCAATCAACTCATCGAAGGGTTTGTTCTTTGCAAGTGTTAACGGGTGAATCGGGTGAATCAAATCTTCTGTATCCGGGAAAAAATGATTCAGGAAATTCAACAGAAAATCTCTCGCATCACGCTCATATGTAGGATACATTGTTACTTTTCCGAAGAAATAACGGATGTCCGGATTTTCAATGATGAGCGATCCCAATCCGTCCCAGATATTGTCCAGTGCAAATAATCCTTTGCGTGGGTTCACACTCGGTTGAAACGCCGGTTGCACCCAGCTTCTGCCCAACTCGATTGTATAAGGAAGGTAATCCGTTACAAAACGTTCTGAAAAATGGAAGTAATGTGTGGTTGATAAATCAATTTCTCCATTTTCCAGGATCGCTTTTTCACATCTTATAAAGCGGTAACCTCCTACGATCTCTTCATCTTCCGGCGACCAGACAATCAGCTGTTCGTAGCAATGTTCGTTTGTGTCAAATTCGTCCAGATCGAGGCTCAAGCCCGTTCCTCCTCCTGAATTTCTGAAGGTAACTTCACGCAAACGTCCGACTTCGCGAACCGTATTCGGTGCATTGTGATGATTTACAATATAAATTTCATTGTCGCCTTTTCTAGTAACACGAACAAATCGATCAGCATTTAACTCTGACTTCAGTATGTTTCTATCTATCGCTTCAATAATTGGTTCCATTCTGTTCTCTTTTTACCTGCGCTGCTCTTTCAGTTGATAAACAGTAGCTTTTATGTCTTGCGCCACTTCTTCATCCGATTTGCTGTTTTTCAGTGCATCCGGTTGAATCGGGTCCCCTACAATAAACTGTATGCGCTTCCCTTTTTGCTTATATAATTCGTCTGAAAGATACAGCATTTCAATATTTGCTTTTATACCTATAAACCTGCGGAAGTTGGATAAGTTGTAAAAAAAACTTGACAGTCTTCCTTCTATATATATAGGCACAATTGTTTTATTATTTCGCCGGGCATACCGTACAAATGTCTTTTTCCATTCCAGATCGGCGATTTTCCCGTTTTTCCTTCTGCTCACAAGACCTGCCGGAAAAATTCCGATCGCTGCATCCGAAGAAAACAACTCCGTCATTTGCATGTGTAACTGCCGTTCATTGGATCCGTGTTTGTTTACTCCCACAAACAACTCTTGCAATGGTGTCAGGTTGAGCAACAAGTCGTTGACAATAAACTTTATGTCCGTTCGTTTCGCTCCTAACGCATGTACCAATGCCATCGCATCCATTCCTCCAAGCGGGTGGTTCATCACTAAAATGACTCCTCCTTCAGCCGGAATATGGTCGATTCCCTTCATTTCCACCTTTAAATCAAATTCCTCAACTATAACATCACAAAATGCTTCATTTTTCAAATGTCCGTTGCGCCGCATGAAATCATTTATTTCATCCTGGTGAAGAATTCGCTTCAGGTAACGATAGATAAACCCGGGTATAAGTCTTGCCAGCCTGGGACTCTTACTTTGTACCAGTTTACGGATATCTATGAAATTCTCTTCGCTCATATTCCAAACACGAAAATACTATTTTGAATTGGATTGAAAAAGGATTTTTTAAATAAACGCCCCTGAAATCTGTCGTTATCTGCCTTATAACAAATTGAGATTAAATCAACTATACAACCAAAAATACCTAATATTAGGTATTTTTTTTGATTAAAATCTATCTACCTTTGCCCCCATCAATCTTGCTGCTAACAGACTTGGATCGTTTTCTCTATCAAGCCATCCATTATTCACAGACAAATCTTTCAATTATTATCTATCTTTAAAAAGCAGTTTTCTTTCGAGAGCTGTTTTTTTTATGTTAAAACCTACATGTGATTTATTTACCTTGGTAAGTAAATTATATATTTGCAATTTTTATATCTTTAATTAAAAATTTGACCATGATTTATGACGCTATCTTTCCTTTAACAACTGGTGTTCTTTTGCTAACAGGCCTGGTTGCATTATACCGGTATTCATCCAGCCTTCAGCCACTGCTGAATTTTTTGTTTCTTTTATTATCCGCCCGACTACTGCAAACAGGTATTTCACCTGAAGAAAACAGTGAGTGGATGACAGGAATGATTGGATTGGTTGCCGGGTTAAACCTGGTTGTTGCAACACTTGTCAAATCAGGGAAAATCCGATGGATTGTACCAGTTGTATCTATTCTTTTACTTCCGTTAATCGGAAAAAATGACTTGCTGTTCGGCGATTATGCGCTGGATCTTTCCAATACAAAAGTGACTGGAGTAATTGCCCTGGGTTTCTTGATCGGACTGATATCTTACCTATTGAAAATCGTATTGAAACGCTTTTTCCCTGCAGATGAACAGGAATCAATCCGGTTAACTGCACAAATTGCTTTGAGTGGGCTATTCATCATTCCTGCAACGTTTTTTGCTTCCTGGTACGGAGTTGTGTTTCTCGCAATGGGTTACTTCTTGTACAATACCTACAGTGAAAAGAAAAATGACCTGCTGTTGATTTCATTACTGACAATTGCTTCCGCTTCAGGGGTAGCCACAAAATACGGTGTAGAAGGAATTGATCTTTCGGTCGGTAAAATTACGGCAGGATTAATGGTTGGTGCAGGAGCTTACATGTTGACTGTACTGGCGACAAAAACGTCTAACAAAGTAATGGGATATGTATTTGTGGTATTGGCAATCTTGCTGTTGAGTCTGATAACCCTGTTAAATAATGTTCATCCGGCATACGGAGGAACTGAAAGTTTGCTTGCTGCATTTTTCGGTTTTGCAATCATCAACCTGTTTAATGGAAAACACGAAGCTGCGAATATTCTGTTCCCGGCATTATTAGTTATCGGGTTGTTTCTTCCTTCTGATCCCTTCTCTGAAGCAAACGGAGAAATAGCTCCTGTGACTGCTGAGCAACAAAACACTCCGGAAGAACCGGTTGCTGAACCAAAAGGAATGGATGCAAGTGCGCTTTCGGGAAAATACACCATTGTATCTGAAACAGCTGTTATTTCTTTCCAACTAGGTCAGAAAGGAGGAGTTACCAAAGGAGCGATCAAAGAATTTGAAGGTACGGTTGATTTTGGAACAGCAATTAATTCCGCAAAATTCAATGTAAAATTACCGACAAAAAAACTGACAACTTTCAATACAATGCGCGATGAATCCATTATGGGTGGTGCTTATCTGAATGCTTCTAAATTTCCGGCAATGTCGTTTTCATCTTCCAGCATGGAAGCAAAAGATGACGGTTATCTACTCAAAGGAAACTTCACACTGTTAGGAAAAACAAATCCGGAAAACGTATTTATTAAGTACCTGGGAGAGAAAGACGGAAAACAGCAATTTATAGGGAAAGCCGCGATTGACCGTACAAAATATGGGATGCCTTCGTCTCCACAAGAGGGAAATATTGTCGATTTTGCCTTCACAATAGAGTTAAAATAGTATAAAATCAGTTTCTGAACGATAATCATAGATGAATTAAGGCAAGAAATTTGCTACCTTCACGTTCTTATAAATAAACATTCAAGTTGATGAAAAAGTTTCTTTTGCCTTTAATCTGCCTGTCTATCTCCAGTTTAGGTTTTTCCCAAAATCGCGGGAATAAATTTGATGAAGTATACAACTATGTCACCAAGTTATATGTTGACGATGTGAATAATGAAGAATTGCTGGATGCAGCTGTGATTGCAATGTTGGAAAAACTGGATCCGCATTCCACCTATATTTCCAAAGAAGAAGTAGAAGATGCTAACCAGGCAATTGTCGGCAGCTTTGTCGGAATCGGTGTGCGTTTCCAGGTGTTCAAAGATACGTTTACCATCATGCAGACCATTCCGGGAGGACCTTCCGAAAGAGTAGGATTGCAATCAGGAGATAAACTGATTCGTGTAGATGGAGAAACCATCGCCGGAGTCGGGTTGAAAAATGCGCAGATCAGAGAGCGTCTGATGGGTGACCTGAATACGAAAGTAAAAGTAGACGTCGTTCGGAAAAATGAGAAAGAACCGCTTTCATTTACCATTACTCGCGATAAAATTCCTGTGCATTCAGTTGATGCAGCTTACATGATCGATAAAAACATCGGGTATATCAAACTCAACAGTTTTTCCCGGACAACAACGGAAGAAATTGAAAGTTCCATCAAGCAATTGAAAGAGCAGGGAATGAAAGACCTCATCCTGGATTTACAGAACAACGGAGGTGGATTGCTTTCTGCAGCGCATGAACTGGCAGATCAATTTTTATCAGGTGATAAGATGATTGTCTATTCCGAAGGACGTGCACAACCGAGACAAGAATTCAAAACAGCAAAAAAAGATGCATTTGAGAAAGGTCGACTGATCATCCTTACCAACGAGAATTCTGCTTCTGCAAGTGAAATTGTATCCGGAGCGATCCAGGATTGGGACAGAGGACTGATTGTCGGAAGAAGAACCTTCGGAAAAGGATTGGTACAACGTCCGATTAACCTGTTGGACGGATCACAAATCCGTTTGACCATTGCCCGCTACTTTACACCTTCCGGACGTTTTATTCAAAAACCGTACGAAAACAATGAAGAGTATAAAAAAGATCTGAATAATCGTTATGAACACGGAGAATACTATCACCAGGATTCGATTAAACTGAATGATTCCCTGAAAGTAAAAACGTTAATGACAGGAAGAACGGTATACGGCGGAGGTGGAATCATGCCCGATGTATTTGTTGCCTATGATACAACCGGTGTTTCTCCGTTTTTCTCCAGCCTGATCCGGAAAGGAGCGATCAATACGTATCTTGCACAATATGTCAACAACAACAGAGCGTCATTGAAGCAGCAATACCCGACGTTTGAGAAGTACAAAAAGGAATTTAACTTTTCACAGGCGTTCATGGATGATTTTTTCAAATATGCAGCAGAAGATCACAAGATTGAATTCAACGAAGAAGAATACAAAGAAAGTGAGCAGTTGATGAAGTTGAACATGAAAGCCGTATTTGCGCAAAGTTTGTTTGACACACCACAATTCTATGAAATCATTAATGACAGCAACGAGGTTTTGACGAAAGCAGTAGAAATATTGAATTCCGATCAATACAAAAATGCTGGATTGGAAAAAGGGAAATAGAATAGATTCGACGTTGCAAACATTCAACTGTTTGTATTTTCCCTTGATGGATTTGATTTTACTCCGCAAGCTTGATTACTTTCGTAAAGTACATTGGAGCGTTACGTTCAATCAAAACTAAAACAATGAGTTCATCAGCAGAGAAATACAGTAAAAGAGGAGTACGAACAAGTTATGTTTCAACCGTGATTGGTATTTCACTCGTTTTATTTGTCATTTCAATCATTGTAGGTGGTTCATTTGCATTGAACTCCATCCAAAAACAAGCAAAAGAAAGCTTACAGGCCGATATTTTCTTCAAACCGGAATATGGAGACGCCGACATCAAACAGATTGAACAGGAATTGCGCTCCTGGCAGTATTTCAAACAAGTAAAATACGTTGATTCCGATCAGGCGATCAATGAAATAAAGGGGTTGGACCAGGATCCGTCAGATATTTTGGGTATCCTGAACGGCGACATTGCCATTCCTACCAACATCAGCTTTCATCCGAAAGAGGAATATGCAGATTTGGAAGGAATGAAAAAAATCAAATCGGAATTACTAGCTGCTTACCCGGACGAAATTGACGAAGTTCACTACAGCGAAGAAAGCGTTTCGGATGTCAACCTCGGATTCAAACGCTTTGTTTATTTATTTGGTTTTATTGCTATGCTCTTGGTGGTGGTTGCCATTGCCATGATCAATAATACCATTCGTCTGGCATTGTATTCACAACGTTTTTTAATCAAAACCATGCAGCTGGTAGGCGCAACTTCACGTTATATCCGAAAACCGTTCCTGACAAAATCCATTCTTCAGGGAATCGTATCTGCAATTCTCGGCCTCGGATTATTCATGTTGCTGGTTTATGTTACCGATAATTTAATGGAAGTCATTGAGATATCGCTCAGTCTCGAATTACTGTTGATTCTCTTCGGATTTATCCTGCTGTTGGGTGTCCTGATCAGCTATATCTCTACCTGGTTTGCGTTGAACAAATACCTGCGCATGAAAGTAGACGATCTGTACTAAGCAGTCAGGGCAAACGCATTTACTTTTAATTAAAAACCTGAGCTCGATTATTTTTTTGAACTCAGGGTAAAATATGAGATACATTGGGTCTATTGTTCTCGCAAAGACGCAAGGGCGCAAAGATGTAGCTGGGAATGACACAACACCTTTGCGGCTTGGCGAACTATTTTTATACAAATCGTTGCAGAAATACAAATGATGGACACTAAAAGCGTGAAAAATTTTAATTGCCTTTGTCCTGACTAAGCAGTAAAACTGTTCTTGTCGAATCTGCGAAAGTTATTACCTTTACATTCTAAATACAATACCGTATGATTGACAGAAAAAACGCACCTTCCATTCAGGATATTGCATCCATTAATTTTGAAAAGCCACTCGTTTTTGACATTACAAAAGGGAATCACTTGTTTTGCATGACGAATGTGCAAAATGAAACCGCAAAATTTGAATTGTATTTTGATGCCGGTTCAATTTATGGTGGAACGGAAACGGCTTCTGTTGTCAATGCATTATTACTGAGTGGAACAAAGGATAAAATGTCCATCCAAATCAACACGGAAATTGATGAATTAGGAGGATTTTTGGAACAAGGAGTGTCGATGGAAAATGCTGTTTTTACAGTATATGCCCTGCGCGAAAATATTCTTCCCATTGCCCGGATTGTACGCGACGCCATAGAAAATTGCCTCTTTGACGCCCGTGAATTGGAGCAATCGATTAAGTCCAGGAAACAGAAGTTGCGGGTCAACATGGAAAAGGTCAGTGTATTGGCACAACGCTCGTTCAGACAACGTTTTTTTAATAGTTCAGAGAAATACAGTCGGGTCACTAATCCGGAAGATTTGGACTTCATTACGCAAGAAGAATTGATGCAATTTCACCAGGAACATTACCTCAAAGGGTTAAAAAAGATGGTACTGGTAGGGAATTTTTCTCAATCCGAGATTGATTCATTCATGGACGTGTTCGGTTCTTGGGCAAGCGAAGAAACAACGACCTTTGAAACAGGATTTGAAAACATCAAAGGATATGCTCATCTGGAAAAAAAGGATGCATTGCAAACGGCTATCCGCATCGGTCGGCATCTGTTCAATAAAACACACGCCGATTATTCCGATTTTCTGGTGCTCAACACCATTATCGGTGACTATTTCGGAAGTCGCCTGATGCGTAATATTCGTGAAGATAAAGGGTATACATACGGGATCGGATCCATGGTGAGTGAAATGGAACACACCGGTTATTTTATGATCGGTACCGAAGTAGGAACAGAAGTGAAAGACCTGGCGCTAGCTGAAATCAAGTACGAACTGGACAAATTAAAAACAAAGTTAGTTCCGCAAGACGAATTGGATCTGGTAAAAAACTACATGCTGGGGCAGCTGCTAAAAAGTGCTGACGGACCTTACTCGATGATGGATTTATTCCTGAGTGTTGAACAACACGGGTTGAACATGGATTTTTACAATCAGGTAATTCACTCCATTAACAGCATTACGCCTGAACGTATCAAAGAATTGGCAAATAAGTACCTGAACTGGGACGATTTTACGATCGTAACGGCAGGATAACATATACTCAAAATCAAACCATGGAATTCAAATCAATCATCGCAGCTGTTGAGCAGTTTCACGACGCTTTCAAAATTGAAAACAACCACACTCCAACCACTGAGATCGGGAATGAGCAAATCGAATTACGTCATCGGCTGATGCAGGAAGAAAACGACGAATACCTTGAGGCTGCAAAGAATGGTGATTTAACGGAAGTTGCAGATGCACTTGGAGATCAGCTTTATATCTTGTGTGGAACAATCCTCAAACATGGTATGCAGCACAAAATTGTGGAAGTATTCGAAGAAATCCAGCGCTCCAACATGAGTAAGCTGGACAAAGACGGAAACCCGATTTACCGGGAAGATGGGAAAGTCATGAAATCAGAATTGTATTTCAAACCGGATATTAAGAAAATACTGGAATCGTAAGTAATATTGAATTATGAATGTTGAATAATCAAATGGAGTGTTTAAATAACATTCCACCATCAACTTTTTATATCTTTGCACAAAATTTCAAACAAAATGTCAGAAAAACCGGTTAGAGTTCGCTTTGCTCCGTCACCAACTGGACCATTACACATGGGAGGAGTACGAACTGCATTATACAATTATTTATTTGCGAAAAAGAACAACGGAACATTTTTAATCCGGGTAGAAGATACGGATCAGACGCGTTTTGTACCGGGAGCACAGGATTACATTATGGATGCCTTGCACTGGTGCGGAATCATTCCTACGGAAGGGCCGGGAATCGGTGGAGAATACGGACCTTATGTTCAATCCGAGCGCAAAGAAATGTACAGACCTTATGCAGAAGGACTGGTAGAAAACGACAAAGCATATTACGCATTTGACACTCCGGAAGAACTGGAAGCAGTGCGCGAGCAGGCTAAAACAATGGGGATGCCCAACTGGCAATACAACAGTGTTACGCGTATGTCATTGAAAAACTCGCTGACATTGCCTGCTGATGAAGTAAAACGAAAATTGGAAAACGGTGATCCGTATGTGATCCGCATCAAAATGCCGCGCAATCACGATGTGCGTTTTGAAGACATGATCCGTGGCTGGGTAACGGTAAATACCAATAACCTGGACGATAAAGTATTGTTCAAAAGCGACGGAATGCCCACCTATCACCTGGCAAACATTGTGGACGATTACCTGATGAAAATTTCCCATGTTATCCGCGGTGAGGAATGGTTGCCGTCAGCACCAATGCATGTAATGTTGTATGAAGCATTTGGCTGGGAAGCGCCCCGCTTTGCACACTTACCGTTATTACTGCGCCCGGATGGAAACGGAAAATTATCCAAACGAGATGGTGACCGCTTAGGGTTTCCTGTTTTTCCATGTGACTGGACAACAGCTGAAGGTGAATTATACTCCGGTTACCGTGAAAAAGGATACCTGCCACAGGCATTTGTTAACATGTTGGCATTTCTGGGATGGAACCCAGGGACAACACAGGAAATTTTCTCCATGAAAGAACTGGAGGAAGCATTTACACTGGAACGTGTTTCCAAAGCAGGAGCTAAATTTGATCCTGAAAAAACAAAATGGTTCCAGCAACAACATTTGAGAGCTGTTTCCGATGAAGATCTTGCTCAATTACTGATTGATCAGTACGGAGCGACGACAGATAAAGCACGATTGACAAAAATTGTCCACCTGATGAAGGAACGGGCAACATTCCCACAGGACATCCTGACGGAAGGCGCTTATTTATTGGAGCGTCCTACTGTTTACGATGAACAAACGGTGAGTAAAAAATGGAAAGAAGATGCTCCGGCATTGATGGCAGAATGGTTGCAACAACTGGAAGCTCTTTCTGATTATTCAGCAGCTTCTGTAGAAACGACATTCAAGTCGTTCATTACAGAAAAAAACCTGGGAATCGGAGCTGTATTGCCACTGTTCCGACTGTTATTGACAGGACAGGGAGCCGGACCAAGCATGTTTGAAATTACTGAATTCTTAGGAAAAGAAGAAGCAATTGAGCGCATGAAAGTTGGTAGTTCTGCAATCGAAGCATTAAAATAACTTCAATAATAACATGAAACACCGCATCGAAGTCAACGGTATCAAATGTTACGCTTACCACGGGTGCCTGGAAGAAGAAGCCCGGATTGGCGGAAATTATATCGTAGATGTATCGTTGCTCACGGATTTTTCGGAAGCCATTGACACAGACGATCTGACAAAAACGATTTGTTATGTCGACATCAATACCATCGTCAAGGAAGAAATGGCAATCCGGTCCAAATTGATCGAACATGTGGGAGGAAGAATTTTCTCCCGCATTCGGTCAGAGCTCGTAAATATCCACTCACTGAGCGTAAAAATCATCAAAATCTGTCCGCCGATTAATGGTGATGTAGACAACTGTACAATTGTCATCGAAGACTGATCTGATCTTCAAATCATACAACCTCAGCGCTTAATTGCTGAAAACAATCCATTCCCTTTTCTTTTCCTTGTTTAAAACCATTCTAAATACAGGGTTTTTCAGAGAATATGACAATCCTATGACAATAAAACCGCAAAGCCTTCGCAACTTTGCAGTGTTAACTGAACATGGCATTAGACTCATTTCATAGCATCATCTTTACGCATCGCAACTTGTCGGTGGATGACATCGGATCGTTACACATTTCTGAAGACGTTCAAAAAGCCCGTCTGAATGAAATCAAACAACGGTTTGCATTGCCGGAGCTCATGTTTTTGTCTACCTGTAACCGGGTAGAATTTCAATTGTGCACCCGCGAGGAAGTCAATTACACATATTTATCTGATTTTTTTCAGGCACTTTACCCGCATTTAACAGAAGAACAACTTTCCAATTTTTTACAGTCTTCTGAAATTTTTTCAGGAATAGAAGCTGTAAAACACTTGTTACGTGTAGCATCCTCCATCGATTCCATGGTGGTGGGAGAACGGGAAATCATCACACAAGTACGCAATGCATACGAACTGTCAAAAGCAAATGGTCTGACAGGTGATTTCATCCGATTGTTGGTCAAACACACCATCGAAACCGCAAAACAAGTTTATACAGAAACCAATATTGCCAAAAAACCTGTTTCTGTCGTTTCTCTGGCCTATCACAGATTAAAGCAGATGAACATCCCATTGGATGCGCGCATTCTGATCATCGGGGCAGGTGTAACCAATACCAACATGAGTCGCTTTCTGAAAAAACACGGGTTTAAAAACTTTGTTGTATTCAACCGGACACTTTCAAAAGCACAAGCACTGGCACACGATCTGAACGGGCGAGCATTTCCGTTAACGGAACTCGCATCTTTCAACGAAGGATTTGATGTCATTATCACATGTACAGGTTCTGAAAGCCATATCATTTCACCTGAATTGTACGAAAGCTTACTACAGGGAGAAACAGATAAAAAAGTGGTGATTGACATTGCTATTCCACAGGATTTAGCTCCTGAAATTAAAGACAAGCACAAGGTCACGCATATCTCTGTTCACCTGCTTCAGGAAATTTCCAACGAAAACCTGAAAGAAAGAAGCAAGGAAATTGAACATGTAGAGGTTATTTTAGCTGAAAAAATAGAGGAGTTCCGACAATTGCACAAGTTGAGAACCGTTGAACTGGCTATGCGTGAAGTTCCTCAAAAAGTAAAAGACATTAAAACAACCGCCCTGAACCAGGTATTTAAAAATGATTTGGACACACTGGACGGCGAATCCAAAGAAATATTGGAAAAGGTCATCAACTACATGGAAAAGAAATACATGAGTATGCCCATGCTGATGGCGAAAGAAATTCTCTTGAAAACCAATTGATCCGCAATCAGGATTGAAATAATATGAAAAAAATTACAATCGGCTCCAGAGGAAGCGATCTGGCATTGTGGCAGGCCAATTACATCAAACAGCAACTGGAAGAACTGGGGGCTGAAGTTTCCATTACTATTATCAAAACACAAGGCGATGCAATTCAGCACCTGAGTTTCGACAAAATGGAAGGAAAAGGGTTTTTCACAAAGGAACTGGAAACAGCATTACTTGACCAATCTATTGACCTGGCCGTTCACTCTCACAAAGACCTGGAAACAAATTTTCCGGAAGGATTGACAATTGCTGCAGTTTCTGAACGCGAAGATCCGAGTGATTTATTACTGATTTGCAAAAATGCCGTTGACGAAAGTCAAAAATGGGGTTTAAAACAAGGAGCTGTTGTCGGTACCTCATCTGCGAGAAGAAAATCCCAGGTGATGCGTTACCGTCCGGATGTAACCATTCAGGATTTAAGAGGAAATGTTCCTACACGCATCCAAAAATTAGCAGATGGTGGTTACGATGCCATCCTATTGGCAAAAGCAGGAATTGACCGTTTGAAAATCAAGTTAGATGATTTCCACGTGGTTGTTTTAGATCCGAGAGCATTTGTTCCCGCTCCCGCACAAGGTGTTCTGGGATTACAAATCCGCGAAAATGATACAGAATTAGCGAAATTGCTTTCTGAATTGAATCACACAGCCGTTCAACAACGCATTGCGGTAGAACGAAAAGTATTGAACTTGTTGCAGGGAGGATGTCAATTACCACTGGGAGTGTATTGCCCGGATGAGCAAAATGTGTACGTTTCTTTTGGAGAAAACTGGGAAGACGGTGCAATACTTGCTCATTATGAAGTAGAGGATCTGGAAAATATTGCGGAAATCATTGTGGAAGATTTGCACAACCCGGAATAAATGCAACAAGAGGAGGAACATAACATCCATCGTCCGTCGACCCGTTTGTTTATATCAAAAGCGGAAAGCGAACTGGAATTGTTACATCGCTTCTGCAAAGAACAGCATATTTCACTTTCAGCCCATTCATTTCTGACATTTGAAGCAACTCCGTTTCAAATCAATAAACCCTTTGATGTTGTCTTTTTTGCCAGTCCGCGCGCTGTTCGATTCTTTTTTCAGCAGGAGGTAACTACAGATAACACATTGATTGCAGTGGCAGGAGAAACGACACAAAAAGCAGTTTCAGTCCTGGGGAAACAGGTTCATTTTTTGCCGGAAAACAGTGGAAATATTGAAGAAAGCACATTGGAATTTTCCCGTTGGGCTGCCAATAACCGTGTATTATTTCCCACTTCCGACATTTCACAGAAAAGCTACACACAACACCTTCGACAGGAACAGATCGAAATTATTCCGATCTATAAAACGCAAATTTCGACTCAAAAAATCGAAGAATGTACGATTTACGTGTTTACCAGTCCGTCCAATGTCAACGGATTTCTTGCATCCAATACCTTTCCGGAGGGAGCAAGCATCATTGCCTGGGGAGAAACAACACATGCTGCCTTATCCCCTTTCGTTCAAACAGATTCGCTGTTTGTACTTGATCAATCAACAGAAGCTTCTTTAATCGAGCTCATCCGGTATATTTTATCCTGAAATAAAAATTTTTTTGTTTGTTTTAAACCTTTTTCGTCTTTGGCTGTCTGATGGTTATGAGCAAGGAAAAAAACAGATTGGATTCCATTCAGGCGAAACAACCGGATTATCCGGATGCGGAGTTTTTTAAGCAATTGGCCGAACATGTAATCGCGGAACATGAAAGTCCTTTTGTCAACAAAACACCGTTTTATAAAAACCCGGTTGTGCGATGGATTGCTGCTGCAGCGGTACTGGTTCCTTTTGTTATCTTCTTTGCCCGTACCAATCAATCCCCCTCAACGGGCGCATCCCTTGCAGGGCTGGACAACATTCCTCAAGAATCGATCCGGGAGTATGTGCAAGAGCAAAAAGAAGCAACAATTTTACTTGCTTTTGAACCAACAGCTTCAAAAGAAAATGTAGCTGTCAGCACAACAGTAAACCAACTGACAAAAGAGATCAAAACAGAAGAGATCAGCAGTTACTTACAAGAAGAATACGGTGATTGGGAAACAAATGACGAATCAGAATTGTATTATTAAAAATCAATAGCACATGAAAAATTTGGGTAAGGCGTTAACGGCATCTGTAGTGATGTTTTTCGCAACAAGTATGGTAATTGCACAGGGAGATGGATCAAAGTCAGGTGCAGACAAGAAAAAAGAAAATTTTGAAAAAATAGAAGCTGCCAAAAAAGAATACTTCACACAGGAATTGAAGTTAACTGATAAAGAAGCAGAAAAATTCTGGCCTGTACACGATGAATTCTCAAAAGCAGATCGTGAAAACAGGAAAAAACAACGAGAGATCGGAAAAGAACTCCGTCATGGGTTTGATTCCATTCCGGAAAAAGACGTTCGCACCAAAATGGAAACAATGCTGAATCTGGAGAGTGCTGATGTACAGATCAAAAAAGATTACCTCAACAAAGCCGCTGATGTAATCGGATACAAACGTGCTGCTAAATCACTCCACCTGGAACATGAATTCAAACGTGAATTGATGGATCGTGTAAAAGATAAAGAGCATGGAAAAGGTCCGAATCCGGGAAGAGGGGAATTCAGAAAACCTCCGGTAGAAGAAGCCGAATAAACTTGAAAAGAGCTCCATTCCGGAGCTTTTTTTATTTCCTATTATTTAGATGCGTTTGCGAATCCGCTTCAGATCTCTGAATTGCATCACCATGTCCCGTGGAGTACATCGGAACAAAATCGGATAGTCATTCTGATACGAAAACGAAGACATGCCTTTCGGATCCTGAACAGGAAGCAGGTGAAGCCTGTTGCACAATTTCTGGTTGTATACCAGGTTTGAGTAATATTCTATAAACGACAGTGCGGCTGTGTATTTCGATGCCTGCCGGATAATCCCGATACCAACACCATCGTAAAAAACACCGAATTTGATACTTTGATTCGGGTATACAAATGCCCGTTCATTTTTCTTCACATTCGAAAGCCGGCTCAGAACATACGGTGCAACCTGAACTGTATCTCCGGGAGTTGTTGTCTGGCTTTCTATTTTTTCCAGCCACGTAAGTGACTTACTCATATTTTTCCGACCAAACTGAAACAAAACAGAAGCCTGAAATGCGGCCATCTCTTGTGAATTCAATTCATTCTTCCACTTCTTGCCATACGTCAGTTCGTTGTACTGAAAACCGTTGTTTTTCTCTGCTCCTGTAATGACATAGGGATCCAATCCTAAAATCATCCAGTCTGACTGAGGAGCAACAAATCCTTTATTCTCCCACGTATGCGTTCCCGGAATTGTATGAAGGACATTGTTTTTTGATAAAAAATCCAATGCATAAGTCGACTTCATCAAAACAAGGTCAAATCTTGCATTGTATTTTTTTTCGTTGTAATGTGCCACAACAGAATCAACACTCATTGGAAGAATGACGATTTTGATCTGTTCCCGTTTTTTAAAATCTTTAAAGAGAATGGTATCAGCGGGTAGCAGAAAATCAGATGCAATGTACAATCGCTTTGGTTTTTTAGACTCTACAACAGGTGTATTACAGCCATGTAATGACAGCAAAACCAGGGCAACGATAGCAAATATCATTCGATTCATGCGCTAAAATTAATGATTTATATATGTATAGCCAGCAATAATGGAATTTTACTTTTCCATCACAATTCATTATCTTAGTGCTATGAAATTTGTTTTTCTCCTCATAGCAGCATTGGTGTTTTTTTCGTGTACAGACATGAAAAAAGGGAAACAAATGGAGCAAATTACAGCATTACAAGCGGAATTGGACAGCCTGGAAAAAGAATGGAATAATCAGGAATCGAATACCATAGACAGTTTGTCTGTTATCTGTACTGCTACAATCGACTCCATCAGTCTGTTATACAATGATCAGAAAATAGCTGTTAATCTGGCATCCAAAATTGACCAGTTCAAACAAGCCAATACTGATTTAAAAGAACTGAAAAGGGTGCATTCATTTTTCCCAAGTCTGCTCAATGATAAAAAACAAGCATTGGCTTCCCTGAAAACAGACGTCAACAAAGGAAGTGGAAGAAGAGAGAAATACGATGAGTACATCGATTTTGAAACGAAAGAGTTGGCTACTATTCGACAGCAATACCAGGAGTATCTCCAGACAAAAGAACAGTGCATCGAATACTATGCTTCATCCAGTGATGCAGTTGCCGATTTTCTGACCGGTTTGAAAAATGCCCGGGAAAATCAGGAAGAAATCGCACGATAATTGCAGTTTTCCTCGTAATTTTATCCCTATGAACACATGCACATATCGCTTTTTCTCACTATTCAGACACCTGATCTTGTGCCTGATCCTGTTCTGTTTGTCTCCGTCGTTGTACGCACAGCCCGGGACAGATGCCCAGTTGGCAAATCATTATTACAACAACGGGGATTATGCGAAAGCAAAAGAATACTACGAAAAATTATACAAACGGGAACCCATCAAACTCTATTTTGAACGGTATTATCAATGCCTGATTGCTGAAAGTGATTGGAAAATGGCGGAAAAAATTCTGAAACAACAAGTAGATTACAGCAATGGAGAAGTAGAATACAGTGTCATGCTCGCCCAGTTTTATGAAGACCGTCAGGAGCAGTCAAAAGCCGATAAGATTTATAAATCACTGGTAGATAATCTTTCGCCCAACCCTACAGCTATTATTAACCTGTTCAATGCTTTTAAGTCAAAAGGGAAAAATGACCTGGCGTTTCAAACCATCACAAAAGGGCGAGGTCTGTTAAAAAACTCCTATCCATTACATTTCCAGTTTGCAGAATACTATGGTGCGACAAAGGAAACGAAAAAGATGATCCAGGAATACCTCGATCTGGTCGATTACAGTGCCAACTATAAAACTTCCGTGCAGAATGTGCTCTCACGGATCATTGATTTTTCTGCGACTTCTTCTGAGGAATACGTTGCATTAAAAACAGAGCTCCTGCAACGGACGCAAAGCAGACCGGATGACTTAGTGTTATCCGAATTGGTTACCTGGTTTTTTATCCAGAGTAAAGATTTTCCAACTGCGTTGATGCAGGAACAGGCAATGGACAAACGCATGGATCTGAAAGGAAGACGGGTGTATGATCTGGGGATAATCTGTGTAGAAAACAATGATTACACAACTGCCCGAAAAGCATTTACATATGTCAAAAACCTGGGAGAAACGGCACCGCTCTATTACCAGGCGGAAAATGCCATGTTGAATACCCGGTACAAAGAGATCATAACAGCACGTAACTTATCTGCCGCTGAAATTAATGAAACGGTACAGGAATATGAATCCACCATTGCCCGCATCGGGAAGAATTACCGTTCGCTGCCGTTAATCATTGAATTGGCACACATTCAGGCATTTTACAACGACCAGTCGGCTGCTGCCATTGATCTGCTGAGCGGTGCGTTAAAACTGGAGCGACTTACAGACATTCAGAAAGCTGAAATTAAGATGAAGCTGGGAGACATTCATGTACTGCACGGAGATATCTGGGAAGCTTCTCTGTTTTATATGCAGGTAGACAAAGACTTCAAATTTGAACCGATCGGACAGGAAGCACGGTTTAAGAATGCACGTATTTTTTATTACGACGGAGAATTCAACTACGCACAGTCACAACTCGATGTATTGAAGCAGGGAACTTCTAAATTAATTTCCAACGATGCCATTCAACTCTCATTGCTCATCACTGATAACTTCGGGCTGGATAGCAATTACCAGGCAATGTTCTGGTTTGCCAGTGCTGATCTGTTGATTGAACAGCATAAATACCCGTTGGCATTCCAGTTATTCGACAGCATCATCAAACAATTTCCATATCACAGCCTCGGTGATGAAATTCTGATCAAGAAATCACAGGCAATGCAGCAACAGGGAAAATGGACAGAAGCATTGGCATACCTCGATGAATTATTGAAATATTACGGAACCGATATACTGGCAGACGACGCCTGGTTCATCAAAGGAGACATCTATCAGCACCACCTCTTCGACAATGAAAAAGCAATGGAGTGCTACAAAGAAATTTTGTTCAAATACCGGGGGTCACTCCACACAACCGAAGCGCGAAAACGTTTCCGGGAATTACGCGGGGATAAAAACACGGATGAAGAAAACCTCTGACCCCACTCTATAATTTTATATCATCAACCTTCGTTTATCTGTAGAAAGATTACATCTGTCTGCTGCTTGCTTCTATTTCTCATCCTCTTGTATAATAGGGCTAAATCACTTTATCGTTTTACTGAATAGTTGTAAAATACCCCTTTTCGCGCTTTCGAATCCCTCTCGGGAGGGATTGAATTCTTTGTGTAGACTATTCAACTTTGCTGTACTATAACAATTTGGATCCGTGAAAAGAAAAACTACAGAAACCCTCTAAATTTTAATACTATGAAAACAAAAAATGTAATTATCGGTGTGTTAATAATAGCTGTTATCACACTTAGTGTCCTATTATTTTATTCCCGGACCTCTTTAAATAAGACAAATCGGTTAAACAGGAGTCAAACCGCTTATCACTGTACAGAAATTCTGAACGCAAATGATGGAGAAATTATAGAAATAGAAGAAGCTGTATCAGCAATCAAAAAATTCGATGATCTCTATCCTGGGGATGAGATAAAAGCATTACACATAGGATTGAGTACGCTACAAAATCTGATGGATAGTATTGATCTATATAATAAACAACCCGATGTAAAAGACTCCATTTCCGGACTTAGATTATACCGGGGAATTACATCAAGAAAACATTCTGGTCCAAATAACACATCCTATCAAATTAATGAAAAGTATGATTTAGTCGTTGTTCCAACCTTAGCATCAGGAATAGATCTACACAGGGTTTATTTTCCTCCGCTCGTAGAAATAAAAGTTCCGATTTACTCACATTTTCGACCTTGTCCGAAACTGTGCGGAGGTGCTGATTCTACTTATATTTTACCCTGAATAAAAAAGTCCCGCCTAAAAAGCGGGTTCTTTTTATTTTTTAGCTCAAAACGCGTACCTTTACCTTGTGACACTCAAAGGAATAACAATGCTACTTGCCAACTGGTCGGATTACCTGATCGTCATTGTTGCAGTGTGTTCATTGTTGACACTAAAAATCAACCTGTATTTTAAACTGTTGAGTTGTTATCTGTTTGTACTTTCTGCCTTAACGATGGCAACAGTAATTACTGCAAATTACCAGATTAATAATTTTTATCTCTACCACGCCATTGGGTTCGTAGAACTGGTTTTTGTGTTCTTGTTGTATCGTTGTCTGGAATTGAGTACTTCCTGGAACGTGTTATTTATCGCTACTTTCATTATATATAGTGTTGATTCATGTTATCTGATCGGAAATCATATACAGGAAATCAATAGTGTCGGACACGCTGTTACGATGTTATTTACAATCGGATTGGGAATGCAGTTTATCTGGAAACTCTACCGGGAAGAAAAGGTCGAATACCTGGGACACTTTTCCTACTTTTATATTAGTGCGGGGCAGACCCTTTTTGCTTCAGGAGCTTTTTTCGGGTACTTACTCATTGCCCGGATTTCAGATGAGAAAGTTCCTGATGAAAATTTTTACCATTCGTGATTAATTATTTCCGGTTTTGCTGCCATTAAATTCATTCTGATTTTAACAGGAATTTTCATTGGGAGAAAATATGCAAAATGATATCACCATTGTTGTAATCGGTACAGCCGCAATGATTCTTGTCATTGCGAGTTTATTTGTGTTTACCATTCTTTATCAACGAAAAATCGGGCGGCGGCGCAAAGAACTGCTGGAAATTGAACAATTACTCAAAGCAGAAGAATTAAATGCCGCTTATGCGTTACTGGAAGGTCAGGACCAGGAGCGGGAACGCATCGCTATGGATTTACACGATCGGTTGGGAGGACAACTTTCAACGGTACAGATTTACCTTGACTTACTGGAAAAAAGTCACATGACATCCGAGCAGGGTGAATTATTAACGATTTTACAACGCGAAATGAAAACATCAATTCAGGAAATGCGTGCGATTGCTCATAACCTGGGAAATCCAACACTAAATTATTACGGGTTAAACAAAGCGTTAGAACAGTTATGCCATGTGATTCATGCATCAAAAAAAATCCAGGTTGAATATTACATAACACTTGAACACAATCTTTCACAAGAACTGACAAGAGATGTTTATCAAATAATCCAGGAATTAATCACAAACACACTTCGCTATGCACATGCAACTCAAATTCGTCTCGAAGTAACCGGAATTCAGTATGATTTGACGATTATTTTTGAGGACAATGGAATTGGGTTCGATATCCATCAACTTTCTCCTGGAATAGGTTTAAAAAGCATTCAAACACGTTGTAAGAAACATCATGGAACTTTTCATGTGGAATCTTCCGACAAAGGTGCTACATTTATCATTGAAATACCATTATATGGAAACGTCTAAAATCTCTGTCCTTATCGCAGATGATCACAGTATCGTTGCTGGGGGAATTGCTGCTATTCTCAGTACAACCGATGCATTTCACGTAGCTGATATTGTCGGCGATGGTCAAAAGGTACTGGAAAAGATAGCTGAAACGCCAATTGACCTTGTCTTATTAGACATCAATATGCCTGTGATGAACGGGATCGAATGCACCAAACGTCTGAAAGCAAGTCATCCTGCAATTAAAGTAATTGTTGTAACAATGTACAATCGCCGTTATTTTATACGGGAATTATTCGAAGCCGGAGCAGACGGATGCGTGTTAAAGAGTAATTCGGGAAAAGAACTTCTGACAGCCATCGATCGTGTCATTGCCGGTAAAACATATTTTGATCAATTGAATGATTTCATTGATGCTCCGAAAGAGTTCCGGGAATTCAGGCTCAGTGAACGGGAAATTGAAATCATTGAATTAATTGCCGAGGGAGTGACCAGCAGAGAGATATCAACCCGTTTATTTATCTCTGAACATACGGTAAAAACTCATCGGAAAAATATCTTCCAAAAAACCAACGTCACTGATGCAGATCAATTGATTCAATGGGCAATGAACAATAAATTAATCTGAAAACAGTTCTTGGAAGGTCAACAAATGACAAACATGAAATCCGTTTTTGAATAAGCGGATACCCCAACTGATAAAATTGAAAAACATTGTTTTTTATCGCAAAAACATGGAATTTGAACAGGAAAAAGTATTTTTGTAGAAACCTGATAAAACTCAAATAATTGATCGACTTAATTCTAAAAGGTGTAATTACGGGATTTATTCTTAGTGTGATGATTGGCCCGGTATTCTTTGTGCTCCTCGAAACGAGCATACGAAAAGGAATCCGCGCTGGTATTGCGCTGGACTTCGGAGTCTTTATTTCCGATTTGATCTACATTCTGATTGCATTTCTTTTTTACAATGAAGTTAAGTCACTGGCAGAAGGACAAAGCAAAGAAATTGCAAAAGGAATAGGAGGTGTTTTATTCATCGTTTACGGACTATTTACCTTTTTCAAGAAACCAAAAAATGTTCCGTTAACCGTTTCAAAAGACAGAGAACCATCTGACTGGAAGGAATACAGGATGTTGTGCTTAAAGGGGTTTTTACTCAACCTGGCAAATCCGCTGGTTATTTTTTATTGGTTCAGTGTACTTTCCCTTGGGGATGCGAATCAAGTGAATGGATGGAGCACACAAACGGTTCTGTTTGTCTTCATTTGTATCATTCTGATCACGTTCTTTTCAATTGATATTCTTAAAATAGTAGGAGCAAAACAATTGCGTCCGTTTATAACAGATAAGCTGCTGCAATCATTGAACCATTTGATCGGGATCGTTTTCATGGTGTTCGGAGTCGTACTCCTCGTACAGGGAATTGTAGAAAAAATGTAACAATCATTCCCGATTGGTGTTATATCTTCAGTTTGATTATTACAATAAAGTAAATAGTAAATTTATGTGGAAGTTGATAGTGCTGCTCGTTTTCATTGCAACGCAGACAGCCGTTTCTCAGGTAGATGAATACAAAGTGCAGAAAGAAAATCTGACAAAAAAAGAAAGTTTGTTTTACGATTTCAACAAAACAAAAATTCAATCACTCGGAGCTTATTATACAGACAAGTTAGGTGCAACAACCATGAAGCACGGGAAATGGATCTATTACGACCGTGATGGAAAAATTGAAGAGGAACGTGAGTACTTCAAAGATTTGCTGCACGGAAAAGTCGTGTTGTACTACCCGAATTCCAAACCAAAGCAGGAAGGATATTTTTACCTGAATCAACCGGACAGCATTTACCGTGAATGGAATGAAACCGGAAGATTAGCCGTAGAGGGAAACTATTCGTATGGTAAACCAAAGGGAACGTGGACGTATTATTACCTGGACGGACGCAAAAAATCAGAAGAGCAGACAAAAGATTCAATCAACCTGATGGAATCGTTCTGGATGCCGGATTCCAACCATACCCAAACCGTTAAAAATGGGACAGGCGAAATGATGACCTTTTATACAACCGGATCGTTAAAAGAATGGTATCACTACCAGGATGGGTTGAAGCACGGACCGTTTGAAGAATGGAGTATCTATGGTTACAAAACACTTACCGGTTCGTTTGTCGATGGTCAGAAAGACGGAGAATGGGTGTTTGCCTTCTATTCCGGTAAGACCGACAAGATCAGCAACTACAAAAACGGTAAATTGAATGGTCCGTACAAAAATTTCTATGAATCGGGGAAAGTGTATGCCGAAGGACAATACCTGGATGGTAAAAAAACCGGGAAATGGACCTGGTATACAAGTGAAGGAACCCGGGACATGCAAGGAACATTTGTTGATGATCTGCAGGATGGTGACTGGACGTACTGGTATCCTACGGGTGAAGTTTCGTATACTGCCCACTATACAAAAGACAAAAAAACAGGTCAGTGGAGTTACTATTACAAAAACGGTAAAAAATTCAAAGAAGGTCCGTTTGTTGCTGATGAAAAAAACGGGATCTGGAAAACATGGTACGAGGACGGAACATTGTTGATGGAAGGAGCATATGCCAACGGAAAAGAAACCGGGGAATGGAAAAATTACTGGGATGACGGAAAACTGAAAAATGTATCCACTTTTGCGGAAGGAAAACTGAATGGTCAATGGTATTCCTACCTCCCAGACGGAAAAATGACGTTGGAAGGAAAGTATAAGAACGGGATGAAAACAGGTGCCTGGATGGAATACTTTCAAAATGGTCAACCACGTGAATTGAAAACGTACAAGATCATCAAAAAGAAATCCAACATCAACAAAGAAGGGAAAGGGTCCAAAATCATTTACTCCAGCGAACTCAATGGTAAATTCCAGGCGTATTCCGATAAAGACGGAAGAATCATGGAGGAAGGAAACTATAAAAACGGAAACAAAGTCGGAACCTGGAATGCTTATCATCCGGGCGGAAAGATGAAAGCAGTAGTTTCCAACTATAAAAACGGAAAATTGGAAGGAGAAATGGCAACCTATGATAAACGAGGCAAAATTATTTCTACTTGTGATTATAAAAACGGTTTAAAGCATGGAACATTTAAACTGTATGACAAAAAAGGGAAGGTCGCATCAGAAAAACGTTTTTCTGAAGGAATGCTGATCATTGAAGGCCAGGACAACAAACCAGGTTCGTTTAGTCCGAGGTAGAAATTAATCGATTTTTACATGTCTGATATTATTGCTATTCTAGGTGATTTGGTACATCGTCCTTGGGAACTTCCAAAAGGAAAATGGCAATATTATCAAGAATGGAATGATGTCATATTCTTACATTGGGAGGTTCCGTTTCATGAATTAAGAAAGCTTGTACCACAACAACTGAATCTGGATGATTTCAATAGTGTATATTACATATCGCTGGTCGCTTTTACTATGCAAAAAATCAGACCTAGAAATTTACCTTCTTTAAAACCTATTTCAGATTTTCATGAGATTAATGTTCGAACCTATATTGACAACAATGGGAAAAAAGGTGTCTATTTTTTAAATATAGAAGCAGAAAAATGGTTGTCTGCATTCATTGCAAAAAAATTATCCGGACTTCCGTATGAAAAGGCAACTATTCATAGAGCACACGAAAGTTACACATCTACCAATATAGAGAAAAATTTCCGATTGGAAATAAATTATAGGTTAAACGGTCCATTGATCAACAAAAGTGAATTAGACAAATGGTTAACGGAAAGGTATTGTCTGTACCTTATACAAAAGAATAAGACATTCAGGTATGATATTCATCATCGTGAATGGAGTATCAGTCCCATTGAGTTAAAGCACTTGAATCTTACTTATCAACTAGGAAAGTTGGATTTGTCTTCTGAAAGAATTGTTAAAGCACATTACTCAGAAGGAGTAAAAGTTGTTTCATGGAAAAAAGAAATGCTCTAAAACAGAAATAATTTTCATTTTCTTGTGATCTATTTCTTTGCATGAAGAATTCAATGTTTTCATCTTGTAGGTATGCAGATAACATTAACTTTGTGCAGGAATGATTCGTTTGTTTGCCGAAAATAGAGCGTTGACGGTATTTTTATTACCGATTTTTGCAGTTGGATATGTCCTGCTGAATACGTTTTTTCCCTATTATGAACTTTCCAATGACATTGATTTCGGTTTATTGGGCACCTATACCGTTTCAAATCCCCTGGTAAAGCAAATTGGCGGAGGGGCCATTGTTTTTCTGAATGCTGTAGCCATTAACCTGGTGTTCAACAACCAGAATTTTCATGAAAAAACCATCTACCTGCCAGCATTTATCTACATCGTATGGATGAGTTTCTTTGAAGAGATGTATAATCCCGGTGGTTTTCTGCTAGCACATACATTTTACATTCTCATTCTCTCTCAACTTTTCAGGTTGAATCAAAACGAAGACGGAAAGAAGTTGGTATTTAATGCTGCCTTTTTTGCCGGAGTAGCAACTTGCCTCCACCCTACCATGGTGATTCTGCTTCCGTTCCTGTTCATCATGGTCTGGATTCTGCGGCCGTTTGTTTTTCGGGAATCCTTGCTGCTGATTACCGGATTCATTACACCCATCCTGTACGCAGGAGTATTGATGCTGTATCAGCATGAGTCGTTTCAATGGAACTGGAACCTGAACCTGATTTCAATTGAAAATCAGCCGTTCAATTTATTCGTAATGGCGTCCCTGATCTTGTTGTTTATCATTTTCAGTGCATTTGGAATCAGAGTAAAATTGCAGAAGAGTAGTATTCGACTCCGTAAACTTACCCGGATTCTTTGGGTATTGCTGTTTCTGGCAGGTTGTATTGGTGTCGCTGACTTTTTATTGGCGCAACAGGAAGAATCATTTAGCCTGTTGTTTGTAATTCTTCCATTCTTTTCTGTTTTTTCATTCGTAAAGAAACCACTGTCTGTTTTGGCAAATGGTTTATTTATAATCATTATTATCTGTTCTTTGCTGAAATTTTTCCTCTGATTAACTCGGTCAATCGCTCGATTTTAACTAATTTCGCATCCAAATTGAACGGGAAAATGAATTCCCTTTAAAATCTTGATTCAACTATGAAATTTGGTGTTGTTACATTTCCGGGTTCTAACTGTGATGCCGATATGATTTATGTATTGGAAACAATTATGGGGCAAGAAGTTGAACCATTGTGGCACAAAGACCACGACCTGAAAGGCTGTGATCTGATTGTTCTTCCGGGTGGATTCTCTTACGGCGACTATTTACGTTCCGGTGCCATTGCTAAACTTTCTCCCATCATGGAGGAGGTCATCAAACATGCCAACAATGGTGGGTATGTGATGGGAATCTGTAACGGGTTTCAGATTTTGACAGAATCAGGGTTGTTGGACGGAGCGTTACTGCACAACAACACACAAAAATTCATTTCTAAAAACGTACACCTAAAAGTAGGAAGTTCCAATACTGCTTTAACAAAAGGGTTGGATAGCAACAAAGCACATAAAATTCCGATTGCTCACGGAGAAGGGCGTTTTTATGCTCCTGAAGATACCATGAAGAAGATTCTGGACAATGATCAGGTTTTGTTCTATTACACAGACGAAGCAGGAGTGGTAAATGATGCAGCTAATCCGAACGGATCGCTATTAAACATCGCCGGAATCTGTAATGAAAAACGAAATGTATTCGGAATGATGCCACACCCTGAACGTGCTGCTGACAATGAGTTAAATAACATTGACGGAAAGGCGTTTTTTGAATCGTTATTGAAATTTTGTTAATACCATACCAAACGAATGAGAGTTTTATTATTGGGATCCGGAGGGAGAGAGCATGCATTGGCATGGAAAATTGCACAGAGTTCAGCGTTGGAAGAACTGTTTATCGCGCCGGGAAATGCCGGAACGAAAAACCACGGTAAAAATGTTGACATCAAACCTTCTGACTTCCCTTCCATCAAAAAGTTTGTACTGGAAAATGAAGTTGAAATTGTTATCGTAGGACCGGAGGATCCGTTAGTGCTTGGGATTCACGATTTTTTCCTGAACGATGATGAGTTAAAACACATCGGTGTGGTTGGTCCGCAACAAAAAGCTGCACAACTGGAGGGAAGCAAGGATTTTGCAAAAGAATTCATGAAGCGCCATCACATTCCAACGGCAAAATATGAGACTTTTACAAAAGATACCCTGGAAAAAGGATATGCATTTCTGGAATCCATGTCTGCCCCATACGTTTTGAAAGCGGATGGCTTAGCTGCAGGAAAAGGAGTGTTGATTCTCCATTCACTGGCAGAAGCGAAAAAAGAGTTGAAAAACATGCTGGCCGATGCAAAATTCGGAGCAGCCAGCTCTAAAGTTGTTATTGAACAGTTTCTGAGCGGAATTGAACTGTCTGTATTTGTGATAACGGATGGTGAATCGTATAAACTTCTTCCCGAAGCAAAAGATTACAAACGTATCGGAGAAGGTGATGAAGGATTGAACACCGGAGGAATGGGAGCTGTTTCTCCTGTTCCGTTTGCAGATGCTGCCTTTATGGACAAAGTAGAAAACCAGATCATCATCCCGACTGTCAAAGGATTGAAACAGGATAACATTCCTTACAAAGGATTCATCTTCTTTGGCTTGATCAATGTGAAGAACGAACCGTTTGTAATCGAGTACAATTGCCGCATGGGTGATCCGGAGACAGAAGTTGTGATCCCTCGTTTGAAATCAGATTTGCTGGACTTATTTGAAGGAGTCGTGACCAATACCCTTTCAGAGCGTGACATTCAATTTGACGAAAGAAGTGTGGCAACTGTTATGATGGTTTCAGGAGGATACCCGGAAGAATATGAAAAAGGGAAGCAGATTTTCGGACTGAACAGCATTACCAACTCCATCGTTTTTCACGCAGGAACCACTTCTGACGGACCAGCAGTGATGTCGGCCGGCGGACGTGTTCTGGCTGTTACTTCCTACGGAAAAAACCTGGACAATGCATTGGAGAAATCATACGCGAGCATTGAAAATATTGAATTTGAGAAGGCATATTACCGAAAAGACATCGGGTTTGATGTTGTCTGATAATCAATAAATCTTACAAATAAAAAAGAGGCTTCATCAATTGACGAAGCCTCTTTTTTTGTATCCGTTTGATTAAATATTATTCTGAAAATAGACCTTGGTTTCGTCTACACAACTTTTCAGTTCCCGGAAAAATTCACTTCGTTTTTCGTCAGGAATTAAATCCAATGGGAACCGCAGGTGTAAATCATCTTTAAAATCAAAGAAAATAGTCTGCTGTTGTACGGAAACACGTCGCAAGCCTTTAAAATAGATTAAGGCCACATCCCGGTCTCCTGCTAACAATGCTTTGGTTGTTATCCCAACCCTGAATTTTTTTGCCGCCGCTCCGTAAAAAGCAAAGAAAAGTGTATCCAGTGCACCAATTACTAAGGCAATCAAAGGCATCCATGCTTCTTCGGTTAAATTGTAAACACCATATCCGGCAGTCAACATTACCAATGCTTCCAATGAATTATAGGTATAGATACGTTGAATACGGCTCGAACTAACAGCAGTGTTCCATTTGTACTTCGGCAACTGATTTACCAATCTCAATGCAACCCATCGTCTGACACTTCTTCTGATCGTAATGAACAGCAAAAAGATTCCCAGCACTAAAAATGCTTCCCGACGATACATCAAACTCGCTCCCGATGTGTGTAAGAAGGACAGTGGAATATCAAACCCAACAACAATGGCAAGCAACATCGTCGGAAAGAAAACCAATAAAAGTAAGACGTTAAAAAATTTATTCATTTGGAATCAGCTTGATTTTCTGACGAATTGCTACAATTTCCTCTTTCGCTTTTTCAATTTTTTTCTCAACTTCTTTTTTCAACGCATCTGCTCCCTTTGATTTTGCAAAGAAGCCCAGGTTGTTTTCCAGTTGCAATACATCGTGATTCAACTGATCAATTCGCTTGCGTAAATCTGCTTTTTCACGTGCAAACAAGCGACCTGAGTCAGGGCTTCCTGCCAGGGTGTCCAAACGCGCCTGGAACATGACTTTGTGTTTCTCATCTCCCTCCAACTTCAGTTCTGCATAATGCTTGTCAAGCGCTGTCTTGAACGCATTATAAACAGCATCTTTCTGTTTCATAGGAACTTTTCCTACAGCATTAAAATCGCTCGCAAACTGTTTCAGGTCATTCAATGCCTGTTTTTTATCTTCCGGAATGGCATACGCATTGATCTTCCCGATGATTTCATTTTTAGCTGCCAGATTGGTTTCAAATTCCGCATCGGCTGCTTCAAAATGCTTTTGACGGTGATCAAAGAATACATCACACGCTCCGCGGAACTGTTTCCACAAACGTTGCTCATTGCGTTGTCCTGCATTTCCAATTTCTTTCCAGCGTTTTTGAAGTTGAACCAATTGATTGGCTGTATTTTTCCAATCCGTTGAATCTTTTAATTCATTCGCTTTGGCAATCAGTTCTTTTTTCTTGTCAGCGATTTTGTCAAATTCTTGCTGAATATCTCCGAAAAATTCTTTTTTCAGTTCAAAGAAACGATCACATTGCGCTCTGAACAATGTCCATATTTCTTCATTCTCTTTACGTGGTCCGAATCCTATTTTTTTCCAGTCTTCCTGGAAATGGAGGATTTTTGCTGTTGTTTCTTCCCAGAACTTCAAGTCTGTTGTTTCAGGAACTGCAGCAACAATCGACGTAATGTTCGTCAGTAATTCCTGCTTCGCTTCCAGGTTCTTTGTCAGAACAGCTCGTTGCTCTTCGTAATGTGTATTAATTTTGCTGTAACATGCATGTACTGCTTTCCAGTATTCATCTTTCAACAATTCCCACTCATCATTGCTCACAGGACCTATATCTTCCCAATCGTTTTGCAACGCCTTGAGTTGGTGTTCTACTTCTTTTACAGAAGTCAGACCGGAAAGTGTTTTCAGTTTTTCGATCACTTCCTGTTTCATTTGCGTATTTCGCTTCAGATCGTGATCCTTTAACTGCTTATAGATATTTATGTTGTAGAAAAAATCTTCAATCAGGCGGGAATACTCCGTCTGGATTTCATCGCGCTTTTCACGGGGAATATCTCCGATTTCTTTCCAGGACTCCTGTATTTCTTTCAATGACCCGAAAGCCGCTCCGATGTTTTCTTCGTTTTGGATCGTTTCTCTCAGTTTATTGATCAGTGTTCTTTTTTTTGCAAGATTGGTGGATTCTTCTGCGTTTTTAGCATCGACAAGTGTTTTTCTTTTCTCGCGAAAAGCTTTCAATTCTTCTCTGAATGCTTCTTTCAGTTGCACCAATTCAAGGTTTTCAGGAATTTCTTCTCCCTTTTCTTCCGCGTCCAATTGCGCAATTTGTAATTTGCGTTCTTCTTCGATCACATAGTCCTCGAAACGAGTGTTCAACTCATTCACTTCTCGACCAGCCGAAATCAAATCTTCTTGTGAAGTCAGGGCTTTCAACTCTTCTAAAAATGCAGTACTTTCCATATCTTGTGTATTAAAATCCGATCAAATAGTTTGTAACATGTCAAAATTGGCAAGTTGCACGAATTTTTCAATTCGCTTATCCACGTCTTCACGTGAAATGTTTTGCAGTTGTTCCGTTCCAAACTTCTCTACACAGTAGGAAGCCAAAGCAGAACCTGCGATAATAGCACGCTTCATGTTTTCAAACGAACGATCATCCGTTGAAGCAATGTACCCCATAAATCCTCCTGCAAATGTATCTCCCGCACCTGTCGGATCAAATACATCTTCCAATGGAAGTGCCGGAGCAAAGAAGACTTTATCTTCGTGGAACAACAATGCACCGTGCTCTCCTTTTTTAATGATCAGGTATTTCGGGCCCATTGCACGAATCACCTTCGATGCTTTTACCAATGAATATTCTTTTGACAACTGTCTTGCTTCCTCGTCGTTGATGATCAGAACATCTACCAATGCCAATGTTTCTTTCAGGTCGTCCATCGCAATGTCCATCCAGAAATTCATGGTATCCATTGCAATCAGTTTCGGACGCTCGTGCAAACGCTCAATTACCTGGCGTTGTACCTGCGGGCTCAAATTTCCCAGCAACAGGTAATCAACTCCCTGGTAGGAATCCGGAATCACCGGATCAAATGTCCCCAGTACATTCAATTCCGTCACCAATGTGTCACGGGAATTCATATCGTTGTGATAACGTCCTGACCAAAAGAATGTTTTTTCACCCTTCTTGATCTGCAATCCTGCTGTATCTACTCCTTTTGAAGCAATCAGATCGATCATCTCCTGTGGAAAATCCTCTCCTACTACCGAAACAATTTTCTGATCTTTTTCAAAAAATGATGCAGACAACGCAATGTACGTTCCTGCTCCACCTATAATCTTATCTGTTTTTCCGAAGGGTGTTTCAATTGCATCAAAGGCAACACTCCCGACTGTCAATAAACTCATTCTTTTATTTTTTTAGGATACAAAGATATGTTATTCATGCGAGGTAAGGTAAATTTTTAGAAGTTTTGATAGGAAAAGTCATCGATTCGTCGTATGTGTTTCTATTAAAGCATTGAAAAAAGTATTGCTTTCTTTTTTATTTATCTAACTTTGCAGGGAATTTTAAGATATGTTAGTACAAGTTGTAAAGTCAAAAATCCACAGAGTACGGGTAACGCAGGCTGATTTGAATTATATCGGAAGCATCACCATTGATGAAACATTAATGGAAGCTGCCAACTTGATTGAGGGGGAGCGTGTGCAAATTGTTGATATCAACAACGGAGAGCGTTTTGAAACGTATGTGATCAAAGGAGACCGTGATTCAGGTACGATTTGTCTGAACGGTCCTGCAGCCAGAAAAGTTGCCATCGATGACATCATCATTATTATCGGGTACGGGTTCATGGACTTTGAAGAAGCAAAATCATTCAAGCCGTCACTTGCATTTCCGAATGAAAAAACCAATCGACTGGATTAATTAGCTATGCTGAAGAAAACGATCTTAACACTTGTCAAAACATTGCTCCCGTTGGGGATTGGTGTTTATTTGTTCTGGTTGTTTTTCTCCAGTATGTCAGAAGAACATATTGCCAGCTTTAAAAAAGCATTGAAAGAGGCCAATTATTTTTGGGTTTTCCTTGCAATGGTGCTGGAATTTATATCACTTTGGTCACGTGCCGTTCGCTGGAAATACATGCTGGAACCAATGGGGTATCAATCTCCGTGGAAGCACCGTTACCATGCGATGATGATCGGTTACCTTGCCAATTATACCATTCCGAGAGCCGGGGAACCAACCCGCGCTGTGATGTTATTTCGATCGGACGGAATTCCGTTTGCAAAATCATTTGGAACCATTATTGCTGAACGTGCCGTAGACGTCATCATGCTTGGTCTTGTGACCTGTCTTGCGATGCTGATCGGTTACAGTGACCTGATGTCTATCTTCAGTGAAATTGAACAGCAGTTGGGTGGTGGCGACACCGCCGGAGCAACTGGTGGGATCGGACTGAAACAAATCATTTACGGAGTCATTATCAGTATCATTGTGCTGGGGCTTCTTGCCTACTTTTTCAGCAAAAAAATCCGTGAAAAACTGACGCAGTTTGTCAAGGGAATTCTCAACGGAGTATTTGCTATTTTTAAAACAAAAAACCCATGGGGGTTCATTGCACATACATTTCTTATCTGGATTTGCTGGGTACTGATGTTTGTTGTTCCGTTTTACTCTCTGTCAGAAACAAGTAGTATTCCGTTTACCGGAATGTTGATCGGGTTTGTTGTCGGGTCGGTCGGGATGTCCTTCACCAATGGAGGAATCGGCGTATATCCATTGCTTGTCGGTTTGGTTGTTTCTTTCTATTTACAGGGAGATCACCCGGATGATGCAAAGGGACTCGGAAATGCCCTGGGAATGATTATCTGGCTGGGAAATACAGCAATCATGATTTTACTGGGATTGATTTCCCTTGCCCTTTTACCAAAAAATTATTCAACAAATGATGACACGTCAGGAGAACCTGCAGAATAAGATTGTCAACCTGGAAGAAGCCATCCGACGCGTTGGAATCTGGCGCAATACGGGAATGAAAGTAACCTTTACAAACGGGTGTTTTGACATCCTGCACAAAGGGCATGTAACGTATCTGACCCAAGCGGCTGATCTGGGAAACAGGTTAATTATCGGCTTGAATTCCGATGCTTCTGTAAAAAGACAGGGAAAAGCGGATGACCGTCCAATCAATTCAGAAGATGCGAGAGCTCTTGTATTAGCAAGTTTGGGTGTGGTTGACCTGGTTGTATTGTTTGATGACAATACCCCCTATGAGCTGATCAAAATCCTTCAGCCGGACATCGTAGTAAAAGGAAGTGATTACGATGCTGCCGAGCGCGACACTGCTTCTAAAACATACATTGTAGGAGCAGATCTAATGGATGCGACAGGTGGGCAAGTTGTCTCCATTCCGTTGGTAGAAGGTTTTTCCACGACCAATCTCATCAATAAAATCAAGCAGTAAGCAATTAGTTGACATTCATTCGGAAACTCATTTTCAATCCTGCAGAATAAAAATTCCCGTTCGGGACTGAAAACGATCTCAGGTAATGCCTGAAAACAGGCTCCACCATCAAATAGTACTTCTCTTTGAACTGAAACTGGTAACCAATACTCAGTTGAATGACTGCATTCAAGGGAGTTGTAAAGTCATACCGTGTTGTCGTATATCCTTCTGACGGAATTTCATTGAGTGTCCGGTAGGATGGTGCTTTAAAGGTCAACGGTAATTCAACTCCTCCCCCTATGAATAATGGGATTGAAAATTTGTAATGCACTAATACAGGAATCTGAATTTCGTGGAACGCCATTTCATACCGTGCTGTTGAAGGAGGTTCATTGTTGAGTATGGTTGTAGAAAAAATGAGGTCTTCCAATACATAATCAAATTGCCGATAACCATATCCAATTCCTGTTCTGAGCAGCAAATGCTCTCCGAAAGCAAAAGATGCATCCAGTCCGCCCGAAAATCCGATTCCAGGCTGAATCGATTGGCCGGAAATCTTTCCCTTAAGGAATACCCCGTTTACTTCCGGAGCAACAAAAAATCCGATTCCAATTGTATTTTTCCGCTTTGCTTCCTGAGCAAAGACATTGATTGACAATAAAGCCGTAAGTAGTATTAAGTATTGTTTCATAATTCCCTAATACGAGTAGAATAAAAATTTATTGCACTTATTGTACAAAAAAAACCGCTCTTTTGAAGCGGTTTTAAATTTGTTTTTCCATTAAGATTAGTAACGAACACCAACCTTTAAGAATCTTCTGTTGTCAACAATATTTGATTTTTCACGAAGTGATGTAATCGCATCGTTTTGAATAGAAGATTTTGCTTGTCCAAGCATTGACTGAATCTCAGTTTCGTAAGATGTTGTTGCCGGTTCTGAAATTGTTTTATCTACACGAACAACATACACTGCATTTCTTCCTTTCAACGGCAACGTTGTTGTTCCGTCTTTAATTCCTTTTGAGAACAATGATCCTACAATTTCCGGATCGTAACCACCACCCATAATGGAAGGGTTTGCAAACGTAATGTCTGCTTTCTGAACCTGGATATTGTTTTTAGACGCGATTTCCTCTACCGATTTTCCGGTCATTTTACTTTTCAGGATATTCGCTTTCTTATCGTTCATTAATTCTCTTCTCATTGCAACTTCAGCAGCTTCAAAAGAAGGTTCTCCTTTCTCACGCTTCATAGACAACATGGCAATGATGTATCGGTCTTCATCTTTCAACGGTGTCAGGTTCACCTGTCCCGCTTCATTTTTATCTCCGAATGCAAGAGCAATTAAACGGTCTTCCGCCATGGATGTTTTCATCCCGTATACCTGGATGTTTTTCTCATCAATTGTCAGACTTAAAGGTGTGTACCCTTTTCTATACGCCAATGTGTCAAATGCATCATTTTTATCTTTCAGCGTTGATTTCTTCTCAACTGCTTCTACTGCTTCTGAAACCAGGTCATTTGCCAACAAGTTAATATCATCCAATGTGTTTGAACTTGGCTTTAATGTTTTTTCAACAATCGCAAGACTTGGTACTCTTCCGGATTTCTTTTCCAACACTTCAATGATGTGCACACCGAAATCTGACTGCACGCGACCAATTTTTCCTACAGGATTGTTTTTCGCAAACTCACTGAATTCCGGTACCATTTCATTGTAAATGAAGTTTTCGATTTTCCCTCCGTCTTGTTGCGATCCCGGATCTTCACTGTATTGTGCAACAAACGTTTCAAAGTTATCTTTGTTGATTTGTGTAATCAATGAATCTGCCATTTTTAGTTTCGCCTGACTTCCTAGCGTATCTGTCTTCTGTGCTCTCAGCAAAATGTGACGAACAGAATAAATGTTATTATCAATAGCTACTACTTTCGCCAAACGGTATTTCCCTTTGTCCAGGTATGGCCCTACAACTGACCCGACTGGCGCTGTTGAGAAAACAGAGTCCATCAACGCAGGATATGTAAATGTCGGATTTGCTTTCGGTGCACTTTCAGAACGGTATCCCGCTTTCGGAATATAGTACGGCCACTCGCTGTTTCGGATCACGAAAATAGAATCGGCTTTTGCTGTAGTTTGTTTTTCAAGTTCTCCTTTCAGCTTGTTCATGTCGTTAAAGAACGTTGTTGAATCTTCTTTTGACGGAGCAATGTTCACAGCAAAATACTTAATGTCACGTGAATTTGATTTAACACGGTACTTCACGTCCCCTTTATTTTCGTCGTAGAATTTTTTCAGTTCTGCATCGGTGATCTTGATATCCGCATCCGGAATTTCAGAGAAACGTTTGATTGCAAATGAAACATTTTTAATGCGCTTTTGGGCAACATATGTTTCTTTACCTTCCAGTTTTGTTACATATATACCTTGTCCGAGCAACTGGAAATATTTTTCCTGTAAACGTTGTAATGTAAGGGAAGTTTTTGTTTGCTCCCATGCACGTTGCTCATCTGCATTTGTTGACGACTTTAATTCATCAACACGCTTGCGCAACAATTTTTCACTATACAACCCGGTAGCCGGATCTTTAAAGTTCTCTGCAATACTTGGAATAACAGAAAATCCTTCCTGACCATACAGGTACGCATCAAATTCGCGATCACTTACGGATATTCCCAATATATTGAACTCTTTTTGCAATAAAATAGAGTCTACGATTGCATTCCATGCCTTGTTTTCAGACATCGCCTGATCACGCATTGTATATTCTCTTTGCTGAGAACGGAATTCCTGCTCATCAGCTTGCTGGTAATTTCTACTCGCCAATTCATATAATTTCGGGTCAATTGACTCTCCGTCGATGGAACCGTACCCTATTTGTTTTGGCTGACCAAACCAACTTTGGTAGTCAGTAAGAATAAAAGCAAACAATGCAAGTCCGATCAGACCTACCAATAACCATGATTTCTCACGTATTTTTCCTATAATTGCCATAAGCTGTTAATTGTTACAAGGGTGCGAATATAGTTAGTTGAATTGACATATAAAAATTTCGCTTTGGTAATTTTTTTGTGCTGCTGCTAAGTTGATGGAAAAACGAACTGTTATTCTCCTTGTATACCTTATTATAATACATCTGTTTGCTGTATAAACCAGCGGTTTTCAGCTATGTGCATCAACTTATCTGTTTTCTTTTTTGTTTTTATTAAAAAAATTCCTACCTTTGCACCCTTAAAATCAAAACCGTACCCCTCCTGCGGTATGTAAAACGCTTTCGGAACGGAGGGATTCCGAAATACAATTATAAAAAGCCAAGATGGCAGATCTTAATCAAGCGCAAGGAATTGCGGACTTCAATTGGGAAGCACTAGAATTGGACGGATACAACAAAGTACAACGTTCAGAATTATCCGACAAGTACGAACAAACATTGACTTCTATCAACGAGAAAGAAGTAATTGAAGGTACAGTTGTCGCAATTACAAAAAGAGAAGTAATCATCAACATCGGGTACAAATCCGAAGGTGTTGTTCCTTCTTCTGAATTCCGTTATAACCCGGAATTGAAAGTGGGGGATACAGTAGATGTTTACGTAGAAGTTCAAGAAGACAAATTTGGTCAATTGATCGTTTCTCACAAAACAGCACGTATGCACAAAGCATGGATCCGCGTGAACGATGTATTGCGTTCAGGTGAGATCATCACAGGTTATGTGAAGTGCCGTACGAAAGGTGGTTTGATCGTAGATGTATTTGGAATTGAAGCATTCTTGCCAGGTTCTCAAATCGACGTGAAACCAATCCGTGACTACGATGTATACGTTGGTAAAAACATGGAGTTCAAAGTTGTTAAAATCAACCAGGAATTCCGTAACGTTGTTGTTTCTCACAAAGCGCTTATCGAAGCGGAATTGGAAGAACAAAAGAAACAAATTATTTCAGGGCTTGAGAAAGGTCAGGTATTGGAAGGAACAGTTAAAAACATCACTTCTTACGGTGTATTCATCGACTTGGGTGGAGTTGACGGCTTGATTCACATTACAGATCTTTCATGGGGACGTGTTAACCACCCTGAAGAAATCGTTGAATTGGATCAGAAATTGAACGTCGTAATCTTAGATTTCGATGATGATAAGAAGCGTATTGCTCTTGGATTGAAACAATTGCAACCACATCCATGGGATGCATTGAATGCAGACCTTGCTGTTGGAGATAAAGTTTCAGGAAAAGTTGTTGTGATCGCTGACTACGGTGCGTTTGTTGAAATCGCTGCCGGAGTTGAAGGATTGATTCACGTTTCTGAAATGAGCTGGTCTCAGCATTTACGTTCTGCTCAGGATTTCCTTGCAGTAGGAGATACTGTTGAAGCAGTTGTATTGACATTGGATCGTGAAGAAAGAAAAATGTCGTTGGGTATCAAACAATTGTTCCCGGATCCATGGAATGACATCGAGAATAAGTACACAGTTGGTTCTAAGCACAATGCTAAAGTTCGCAACTTTACAAACTTCGGTGTATTTGTAGAATTGGAAGAGGGTGTTGACGGATTGATCCACATTTCTGACCTTTCATGGCAAAAGAAAATCAAGCACCCATCTGAATTCTGCAAAGTAGGAGACGAAATGGAAGTGGTTGTATTGGAAATCGATCGTGAAAACAGAAGAATTTCTTTGGGACACAAACAATTGGAAGAGAACCCATGGGATGTGTTTGAAACAATCTTCGGAGAAGGATCTGTTCACCAGGGAACAATTATCGATACAAAAGATAAATCAGGAATCGTTGCATTGCCGTACGGTGTTGAGGGAATTTGCCCTGTAAAACACTTGCGTAAAGAGGACGGAACAAACGCGAAAGTGGATGAGACATTGGATTTCAAAGTGATCGAATTCAACAAAGAAGCGAAGAAAATTGTTCTTTCTCATACACGTACGTTTGAAGAAGGAGATGACAAACCTACAGCTGCTAAAGGTGGTGGTAAGAAAGGAGGATCCTCTTCTGCTGTGAATGCAATTAACCAAAGCAATGAAAAATCTACATTGGGAGATTTGGATGCATTGGCTGAATTGAAAGAAAAATTGGACAAAGAGAAGTAATCTTCTCCCGATAAACTACGAAAGGGGTGTCTGAAAAGACATCCCTTTTTTTGTGCCCATCGGTAAAAAATAGCAATCTAAGAGTAGCAGGCCGGAGCATTCTGTTGCTCACTAATGACGTTATTTGTAGGTGCTGTTCGTTGTTCCATGACCACAGATTCCTTTAGGTATCCGTGGTGAAAATAGCACCCGATTTTCAGAACAGAACCTACTCGTAAAATACCAAAAAGAGGATAATCGCGATCACGATCCAGAATAATAACAATTTCGGGTTGCGATACAATGGTTTCTTTCCTCGTTTTGTCAGTTGCTCGTATTGATGGTGCAGGCGCGCAAAATCTTTCTGACGATTGATCTGCTCTTTCGTCGGTTCGATTTTTTCGGTGTTTTTATGTACTTCAAACTTTCTCATTGCCCCCACTTCGATTTTAATTTTTCTAAAATCCGGTATACGCGCATTTTAGCATTCGCCTCTGTTATATTGTAAATTTCGGAAATTTCCCTGAAACTGATTCCCTGAAAATACCTTAATTCAATCAGGTCACACTGCTCCTGATCCAGTTCATTCAACAATTGCACCAGCTTTTCCTGCTCTTCCATTGACATCCCGTGTGAAGGTGTTACTTCATCCAGCAATCCCAAAACCGCATGTTGCTCGATGTTCACCGTCATTGTTTTTTTCGCCGCACGGAAATGCATCGACACTTCATTTTGAGCAATCCGGTACAGCCAGCTGGAGAACGGAAGCCCCATGTCGGTATACCTGTCCATATTGGCCATTGCTTTTATAAATGTTTGTTGAGTCAGATCTCCAGCCGTTTCTTCGTCGCCACTCAAACGTTTGAATACAAACCGGAAGATTTGTTCAAAATACTTCTCATACAGCATTCCAAAATATTCCTGCTGCTTCTTAGCCAGCTGAATAATTTCTGCTTCTGTTAAATTGCTATGTCGTTTTCGAAACAAGGGCGAGCGTTTATTAAAGAGAATACCAATTGCACTAAAAGTAACAAGATCTGTATAAAAAATTTGATTTTTATTTTCAAAAGCAGGAACATCCGACAATTTCACCTTATTTTTGAGCCAGTAATTCCAGTTGAAATGTCATCAAAAAAAGCGCTGTTTGAAGCCATAACATACGCCCAAAAGCATTCTCCTTTTTATTCTGAAAAGCTACGTGGTTATACAATTACGGAAGATTCTGCGGACACCGATTTGCAGCGTATGCCGTTCACAACAAAAGAAGATCTTTCTGAACGAAACCGTGATTTTCTGGCTGTACCTGTTTCCAGAGTAGCAGAATATGTTACAACATCCGGGACATCCGGCTCTCCTGTCACCGTTTTTCTTACTAAAAATGATTTACAACGACTTGCACAAAATGAGAAAGCTTCATTGAGTTGCACAGGGGCAGGGAGTGAAGATGTATTTCAACTCATGACAACCATCGATCGTCAATTCATGGCCGGACTGGCTTATTACCTGGGTGTACAGGAAATGGATGCCGGTATGATTCGCATCGGTCCTGGAGTTCCTGCACTGCAATGGAAATCCATTCTCGAAAACAATGTAACGGTACTCATCGCTGTTCCGAGTTTTATCATCACGCTGATTGATTATGCCAAAAACAACGGGATTGATTACAAGCATTCAACTGTCAAAAAAATTATCTGTATCGGGGAGGCACTTCGGGAAGATGATCTGCATCTGAACATCCTCGGAAGAAGAATCCGGGAGGACTGGGATGTTGAATTATATTCTACCTATGCTTCTACTGAAATGGGAGCTGCATTTACAGAGTGTGAAGCCCAGCAAGGAGGACACCTGAACCCTGATTTGTTGTACCTGGAGGTACTGAAAGAAGATGGGTCTCTGGCTCAGAATGGAGAATCCGGGGAAATTGTTGTTACAACACTGGGAACTGAAGGAACTCCTCTTGTACGCTACAGAACAGGAGATCTGGCACGCATCTATACAGATCGCTGCAGTTGCGGAAGAACCGCTCCGCGTATAGGCCCGATCATCGGAAGAAAAAACCAGATGATCAAGTACAAAGGGACAACTATTTTTCCCAATGCAATTTATGAAATTTTTGATCGCCAGTCAGCTGTAACATGTTACAAGGTAGAGGTGTCGAAAGATTATCTGGGCAATGATGCCATTACTGTATTGCTGGAAAAGAAAATCGAGAACTCAGCGGTGATGCAACACATTGTTTCTGATTGCCAGGCGAAGTTGAAAGTTGTTCCACACTTCGTATTTTTGGAAACGGATTACCTGCGTAGTCAGGTATTCAAGAAAAACATTCGTAAACCTGAGAAAATTGTGTTTAAATAATTATTCACCTGATTGAATCGTTTGAAAGGGTAAACACATCAAAAATATTCCATAAAAAAAGACCGTAGATTCTACGGTCTTTTTTAAAACTCACCTAATTACCTAACCTTACCTAAAAAATTATCATCTATCAACTATTATGTAAACTCGAAACAGTTATGAACTGTTATCAATCTTAGTTTCAATTTACATGCCATCAGATTGAAAAAATACAAATTCGCTGTTTTTAAGGGCTTTATGGATTATTTTGTTTGTGCCAAACATCAATAATCCGTTTATTTTGAAAAATCCGTTTTCATTTTGAATTTGAGTGCTTGAAAGAATCTGGTCTTTTCAGTTTTAAAAAATTTTCCATAAAAAAAGGCTGTAGAATCTACAGCCTTTTTTAAACTCACCTAATTACCTAACCTTACCTAAAAAATTATCATCTATCAACTATTATGTAAACTCGAAACAGTTATGAACTGTTAT
>DHNG01000026.1:0-2853 GCA_002409405.1 Flavobacteriales bacterium UBA5422
CAAAACGGAAATTACGCAGTAACAATTACGGCAAACGGATGTACAGAAACCTCTGATTGTATACCTGTCAATTCGGTCGGAATTGAAACAATCGAACAAAACGGATGGTCCGTTTATCCGAACCCGGGGAATGGAATGTTTACGATTGAAGGAATCGTAAAAAACGGGACTGCAATTCGTGTAATGAACGGACTTGGGCAGGAAATGAATGTAAAACCTGTATACGCTTCCGGAAAAATCACATTGGACATGACCAATGAACCTACAGGTGTTTATTTGTTAATGGTAGAAAATTCCATTACAAAACTTATTAAACTGTAAACAAAGCCAACGGATAAAAATGCACAACAACATATTCGTTAGATGGCACCAACCGATAAATCACCCTGTTAAATCTAACAATACGACACTATCTTTGTCCGAAAATTAACATTTAACATCATTTTATATGAACAAATTTTTACTGGTTGCCACTTATTGTATAACATTATTTTATACCGCTCATGCACAATACCAAACCCACTGGGGAAAATCCATCACTTCTTCGGATGATTTTAGGATAACAGATATGTGTGTGGACAATTCCGGAAATGTCTACACCATTGGTACATTTGATGGTACAATGGACTTGGATCCGGGGCCAGGTGTATATAATATAACAGGACCATTGAATATTAGTCGTTCCCACGTGTTTCTTCAAAAACTGGATGCGTCCGGGAATTTTGTGTGGGGGAAATTAATTCCGATGAATGATGCCCCTTCTTTCCGAACAAATATTGCTGTGGACAATCAGCAAAACGTTTACTGTTCGGGAAATTTCGCAGGAACAGTCGATTTTGATTTAGGCCCGGGTGTTCATTACCTGACACAACGTTCCAATTACCGGGATCAGTTTTTGTTGAAACTAAATGCAACCGGGGACTTTGTGTGGGTAAAACAATGGGGGGCTACCGGAGTTTTTGGTGCCTATGGTAGTCAGCTGACCGTCAATAATGATGGAAATATTCAATTACTGGGTCAATTTGTAGGAACCATTGATCTTGATCCGGGAGCGGGTGTAAGCAATTTTACATCTACAAGCCTTAACAATTCCTCCATCGTGAGCCTCAATTCGAACGGAGACTTTTTATGGGCACGTTACTTGCCTACGTTCGCAAGATCGATCACACATACCTCGACGAACGAACTACTGATAGCAGGACATTTTACAGGTACTGTAGATTTTGATTTGGGGGCAGGTGTTCATAATGTGACTGCAGGCGGAACTCAGGACGGATATGTATTAAAATTAACCAACAGTGGAGATTTTGTATCGGTTGGAACTTTTGTCGGCAATATCTATCCCCGTAAAATTGCTGTGGATATAAACGATAACACTCTGGTTTGTGGTTATTTTAATGATGTTGTGGACTTAGACCCAAGTGCATCGGTTCATAACTTAACGACCACAGCAACATCCGCATTTATTGTTAAATTGAATGCTTCCGGTGGATTTATGTGGGGTAAAAAACCAGACTCTCCGAACCCTACCGATGGGTCGTTTGTGACCACAGATAACAGTGGAAATGTATACATGGTTGGTGGAATGGGTGATTCTACGGCTTTCAACCCGGGTATTTCACCTGCTATTTTCACAAATAGTAGTAGTTCGGATGCGTACATTGTTCGATTTCTTCCGGACGGAACAATTAATTCCGCAATGGGATTCGGAAGTAGTACCAGTGACGCTTGTTTTGGAGCAAGTGTACACAAGGCAACAGGAGATTTATATGTGAACGGAACGTTTACCAATACAATGAACATTGATTTTAGTGGTGGAAACATGCCGTTAGTAACTTCTAGTCGCGCCTGTTTTACACTTAAAATTTCTCCCGAATGTAACCCAGTAAATGGCACGGATACCCGCTCGGAATGTGCTCCTTTTATTTGGATAGATGGCAACACGTATAGCACGAGCAATACGACTGCTACACATACCATCACAGGAGGTGCTGTCAATGGATGTGATAGTATCGTTACATTGAACCTGACAATCAACCAACCAACAAGTTCTTCAACAACGGTAACGGAATGCGGACAGTATACCTGGGCTGCTAACAATCAAACGTACACAACTTCAGGGACATATACACACGTGATTCCGAATGCAAATAACTGTGATTCAACCATGACATTGAACCTGACGATCAACCAACCAACAACTTCTTCTTCAACGATAACGGAGTGTGGACAATATACCTGGGCTGCTAATAATCAAACGTACACAACTTCAGGAACGTATACACATGTCATTCCGAATGCAAATAACTGTGATTCAACAATTACGTTGAACCTCACCATTAACCAACCAACTAGTTCTTCAACAACGGTAACGGAATGCGGGCAATATACCTGGGCTGCGAACAATCAAACGTACACAACTTCAGGGACATATACACACGTAATTCCGAATGCAAATAACTGTGATTCAACAATTACATTGAACTTAACGATCAACCAACCAACAAGTTCTTCCTCAACGATAACGGAGTGCGGACAGTATACCTGGGCAGCAAACAATCAAACGTATGCAACTTCGGGGACATATACACATGTGATTACGAATGTGAATAACTGTGATTCGACGATTACACTGAATCTGACGATCAACCAACCAACTTCATCAACATTGACACAAACAGCATGCGGAAGTTATACTTTGAATGGACAAACGTACACCATTTCGGGAATCTATACGCAGGTTATTTCCAATGCGGCAAACTGTGACAGTACCATTACGTTGAATTTGACAATCAATAATGTGAATACAACTGTTACTGCCAGCGGAATTGTTTTAACTGCAACTCAATCCGG
>DHNG01000026.1:2951-14741 GCA_002409405.1 Flavobacteriales bacterium UBA5422
ACTGCCAGTGGGATTGTTTTAACTGCAACTCAATCCGGTGCAATGTACCAATGGATTGATTGCGATAACAACGACGCGCCGATTGCAGGAGCAACTGGTCAATCATTCACATCCACTCAAAACGGAAATTATGCTGTAACAATCACTGCAAACGGATGTACGGAAACCTCTGATTGTATGCCGGTTAATTCCGTTGGAATTGAAACCTTAGAACAAAATGGCTGGTCTGTTTATCCGAACCCGGGGAATGGAATGTTTACCTTGAAAGGAACGATTTCCGGGAATCCGCAAATCAGTGTTATGAATGTATTGGGACAAGTAATAAACGCCCCGATTAACACATCCGGTGAAACGATTTCACTTGACCTGACAACTGAACCGGCAGGGATGTACCTGGTTAAAATTGAATTGTCTAATCAAAGTCACATTATTCAAGTAATAAAAAAATAACGAGCATGAAAAACGCTATCTACACCTTCTCATCTCTTCTGATTTCCCTGCATCTTTCTGCGCAGAGCAATACCTTCCAATGGGCAAAGGGATTCGGAGGAACACAGGATGATTACAGTACAAGTATCACAACAGATACTCAAAGCAATGCATATCTTGCCGGTACATTTGAAGGTTCGGTAGATTTCAATCCGGGAAGCGGAACAAACACACAGACCTCTTCCGGTCAGCAAGATGCCTTTTTATCTAAGTTTGATGCTACCGGAAATCATGTCTGGACACGAAAAATAGGGGGAACGGGAAGTGATGCTGCTCTTTCTGTTCATCATAGCAACAATAACATCTACGTTGCCGGGTATTTTACCAATACGGTAAATTTTAATCCTGCTGGAACGGCTGTCAATCTGACGGCTACAGGAACACGGGATGCATTTGCAGCAAAATACGATTTGAACGGAAACCTCGTATGGGTGAAACAGTTGGGACAAGCAGGTATAGCTACCGCCTACTCCATTACTGTAGACAATACCGGAAATGTATACACATCCGGTTACTTCAATACGAGTATTGATCTGAATCCGGGTGCAGGAACATTAATTAAAACATCTGCCGGTTCGTATGATCTATTTATTTCAAAACTGAATTCCGCCGGGGATTTTGTTTGGGGATTGTCGATCGGGGGAACCGGAGAAGATGTTGTAAAGTCTGTTGTAACGGATGAAAACAATAATCTCTTTCTCACAGGTTCTTTCTCCGGATCAGTCAATTTTAACCCGACCGGAACTGCCAATCTGGTATCTGCCGGAAGCAAGGACATCTTCCTGTTAAAACTGGAAAGTACAGGCACATATGCATGGGCAAAACGATATGGAGGATCCGGTACGGAAGAAGCGCGCAGCATTGCGTTAGACACAGATGAAAATGTTTATCTAACAGGTTTTTATAATTCATCATCTATTAACTTTTCTTCAAATACCCTTACCGGAATGGGAGTAACGGATGGCTTTTTGTTAAAAACCAGTCCGGCCGGAACAGAAAACTGGGCGAGAAGTTTCGGAGGACCCGGAAGTGATTTTTCCAGTACCGTTGCAATTGACTCCGACAACATTATTTACGTTGGAGGGGCATTCACACAAACAGCTAATTTCGATGTGCAGGGAAGCGGATCTACACTAACCTCTATGGATGGTTCGGACGGTTTTTTTACCGCATTCAATTCAGCCGGAAATTTCCTGTTTGTTGAACACCTCGGTGCCGATGAAGCAGAAGTTGTAAACGCCATTACAGTTGATGCTCAGAATGGTGTTTATGTGCTTGGGGATTATAACAGCAGTATTATTTTCAACACTTCTTCCGGAAATGTAACGCTTCAGGGAAATGGTTCAACAGATATATTTGTTGCACGTTATGCAGCGTGTTCACCAACAACACACTCTATTTCTCAAACAGCTTGCGGTTCGTATACATGGACTGCCGGAACAGGAGAAACCTATACGGCAAGCACAATCGTATCCCATACATATACAAGTTCAACAGGTTGTGACAGCATTGTTACATTGAATTTAACAATCAACAATGTTAACACAACTACCAGTGTGAGTGGTATCACATTAACAGCAAATCAATCCGGGGCAACTTATCAATGGATTGATTGTGATAATGGCAACTCCTCTATTCCGGGAGCGACAACACAGTCATACACTCCTACAACAAATGGAAATTATGCTGTTCGCGTCACACTTAATAACTGTACGGAAACATCTGATTGTATTGTTGTCAACTCTGTCGGAATTGAATCCGTGGAACAAGAAGACTGGAGTATTTACCCCAACCCGTCTAACGGCGTATTTACGGTTTTATCATCATTTGAATTGAACGATCATGTTATAGAAGTCTATTCTGCGTTGGGAGAACTGGTTTACAGTACTATTTTTTCCGGAAAGGAGCTACTCATTGATTTGAGAGAACAACCGACCGGTATTTATACAGTATGTGTGAACAAGCATCAACATGTCAGAATAGTCACGTTTTAGGTAAAGTTTAACAACTGATAAAAGCTGCTTTATAAATAGAGCAGCCTTTGTTTTTGGAGTAAATTCCATTACCTTTATAGGATGAAACGTCTGAACATTATTATTTGCGCGGTGTTGTCTTCTTTCTTTCTTTTCGCGCAAGAACAAAATGAAAAAACACATGAGATTGGTTTGTTTGTTTCTCCCGGAACTTATTTCCTGACAGGTCCGGACTTGCTGGGACCAACAAAATACAACTATGTGATCTCTTTCGGTGCATTTTACCAACAACCGCTTGCGAAGCACTTTATGTGGCGGTTGGGAGCAACGGGAACTTATGAAATTTCCGGAAGCGATGTGATGGTTAACAGCAATCCTGGAAAATCAACATTTACAACCTTTATTCTTGAAATTCCTCTTCAGTTTCAATACATTGTTAATCCACAAAATAACCTGCAATTTTATACCGGATTAGGCATTGGAATCCGCAGAGAATTCTACACCCGAAATAAGATTACACAGGGGGAAAACACATCGGTAGCTGAATACAGGAATAATCAGTTACGATTAGAATACATGCCTGCATTTTTTGTAGGGTTAAATTACCGGACCAGTGATTATTTTTCAATCTATTTGCAGCCGGAATACCGCATTGCCGGAATTTCTGCTTTCGGTAATGCGATCCGACACGGTATCAACCTGCAATTGGGGTTGACGTACCGGTTGTAATTGGAAAAAAGCAACATTTATCTATCTTTGCACCCTTTTACCGGAACAATTTATCTCTATTATGAAACACTTTATAATTACTACTTACTTTTTATCTTTTATTATTTCTACTACTTGGGCACAGGAAAAACCAGAGCAAACAAATGAGATTGGAGTTTATGGCGGGATTGGTTTTAACCGGATTACAATTGGAGGAGCGGCCATTTCAAATTACGATTTTCACGCTCCGAAAAATACTGTGACTTCTTTTGGTCTTTTTTATGCACATACTTTTCGTTCGTTTGCCAAATTGAGAGTCGGATTGGCAGGAACATACATGTTTGGTGACGATTTTATAGAAACAAGTAAACACACATCTTTTCACTTAGAAGTACCCGTACAGTTTCAATATATCTTAAATCCTGAAAACAAAGTTCAGGTATACCTGGGGCTTGGGTTGAGCGTAAACAGGTGGTTTTATACCACGACCAAATCCAACGATATTCCTGGTAATACAAAAAGAAATACAAAAGCAGGTTTGGATGCTATTCCTGTTGTTTTACTGGGGATGAATGCACGTGTAGGTGAACACGTTTCCATCTTTCTGCAACCGGAATACCGTCCGATCTCCATCTCCGTTAAAAACAATGTCAGATTGAAGAATTTCATGGCACATGTGGGTGTTGCATACACATTATAAAAAAAGGCAGCTAATTGCTGCCTTCTCATTCGTATTTTTCTGATTATTCTACAATCGGTTTCAATCCTCTCAATCCCATATCTACCGGATAATCACCGGCTCCCGGTTCATACAATCCATCCTGGTTGTCATCGTACCACTCAAAACTTTTGTTGGTAGAAAACGACATGGTCATCGTAACATCCTGTGTTTCATTCCCGGTGATTACAAGCGGTGTATTAAAATTTCCTGTAACAATACATGATCCGGCAGGAATCGGGCTGGTATTGTGAAGCGGGTTTACAACCGTTGTTCCGGCAGCCTGTCCGTTGATAACAATACCAAAGTCTTCAAATGCCCAGTAGCCTTGCAGTTTATTTGCATTGATCGTTTCATTCATACTGCGGATTGTATGTGTTTTTATGTATGTGTTCCAACCTACAAATGATGCCAGGCGACCTGTTGATACAACATTCTGGTACTTGTATTTCAAATCAAAATTTTGATATGTCACAGAAACACGAAGCCATTCATAGGATCCTGCAGCAATGCTTTTCAACGGAATTTTAGCAAATACCTCCCCGTTTCCTTTCACTACCGCTTGATCAAAATCTGCGGCCATTGATCCTCCGGCAGTTGTTTCTTTACCTCTGTAAATAATTTCACCCGTTTGAAGTGCTGTCCATTGATTCGGAGCCAGCTCTATGTAATGCGCACTCATGGAATGGAACTTCGGAGACTGCGCAGAATGGTTCGCAGGAATCGTTGCAGGTTGTCCGAAATTGTCCAGTCGGGGCTGTAATGAATCGAATTCCAGTTTTACAATCAGGTAGGGACCTGTTTCCTCAGGTTGTGCATATTCACAGGATCCATCATCCTTTTTTGCCTTGCTGTTGTAATTAAGTGCTGTTTCATCGGTGCATCCTTCCTTCTTACAGGAAAAAATTAGCGCCGAGGTCATCACAGAAAGAAAAAATAAGTGCTTCATAAGTTTTTGTTTTTAAGATGCAACAAATATACTATCAATCTGTTAAACGAACAAAATGAAAAAAAATTTAACAAAAACACATTTTTTATTCTTCTTTTGTTGTTTTCCGGAAAATTAAGCCCGATCGCCTCATAAATGAAGCTGTCAATTATTTTTTTTCTATTTTTGAACGGCTTACATAAAATCCGCGTGATTTTATTAATTGAAAATACATCATGAAAAAAATTACATTATCCTTATTTTTATTCCTTTCGGTTTCAGGAATTAATGCACAGTTTTCGTATACAGAACCTGTAAAAAACGCACCTGACAGCGACTATAAATTTACCAAAATCGCCCGCTTAGACGCAACTCCTGTTGAAAGTCAGGGACAGGCAGGTACTTGCTGGAGTTTTTCAGCTTTATCCTTTTTTGAATCGGAATTAATGCGTTTGGGAGTTAAAAATCCCGATTGGTTGTCAGAAATGTATGTTGTTAGAAAGGCATATGAAAGTAAAGCTGAGAAATACATTCGCATGGATGGAAAAATCAACTTTTCACAGGGAGGTGCATTTCACGATATCCCGTTTGTGATTAAGAAGTATGGGATCGTTCCACAGGAACTTTACAAAGGATTAAACTATGGTTCCGATACACACAACCACACTGAATTTTTTAACGCTCTGGAAGGAATCGTACAAGGTGTTTCGAAGAGAAGTGGTAACACACCACTTTCTCCTGCATGGAAAACAGCTGTAAATGCCGTGCTGGATGCATATCTGGGGGCTGATATTAAAGAGTTTGAGTGGAAAGGAAAAAAGTATACACCAAAGTCCTATGCAACTGCGATCGGTTTAAACATGGACGATTATGTTTCCCTTACATCCTTTACAAATCATGAATTGAACAAAATTTGTATGTTGGAAATTCAAGACAACTGGGCATGGGGAACAAGTTATAATGTTTCACTGGATGATTTGTTTAGCGCAACAGAACAAGCGCTTAAAAACGGATATACGGTAGCATGGGGAGCTGATGTTTCTGAAAAAGGATTCTCATTCAGCAACGGATTGGGAATCGTTCCGGAAGACCCGGCAACAATTCAGGTAAAAGGAAAAGACAATTCCAATTTCTCTGACGGAGGAGCTGAGCGCACATCGAATGCCTTTAAAACACCGGTAAAAGAATTGACCATCACAACAGAATTACGACAAGAAGGATACGACAATAAAACAACAACGGATGATCATGGAATGCACATTGTCGGGTTGTTTAAAGATCAAAACGGAACAAAGTATTTCTTAGTAAAAAACTCCTGGGGAACAGGTAACTACCCGGAAGGATATTTATATGTATCTGAGAATTACTTCAAGTACAAAACAATCAACATCTACCTGCACAAAGATGGTTTATCGAAAGAGTTGAAGAAAAAATTAGCGATTAATTAATTCTTTCCAACCTGTTTATAACTCAAACCGTTTATAAACAAGAATTAATCGAAAATAATACCTAAAAAATGAAGAACACACTCCTTATCCTTGGAACTGTTGCATTATCAATGAGTGCAATAGGCCAGAATGTAATGACACAGCGATGTGCAACGGTAGAATACATGAACTACCGGGAATCCAAGCAACCCGGGTACATTCAATCCACGGTTGATGTATTCAACACTGCGAAGGCTTCTAAAAATGGAAACATCGCCAAATCGGATGAAATGTATACAATTCCTGTTGTTGTACACGTTGTATACAATTCCGCGAATCAAAACCTGCACGATTCGGTGATTCATGACCAGATTCGCATCTTAAATGAAGATTTTAACCGGCTAAATGCGGATTCTGTTAATATGCGAGCTGTTTTTCAGCCGTATGTCGGCTCAGGAAACGTTCAGTTCAAACTGGCTGAATCTGATCCGAATGGAAATCCTACTTCCGGAATTACCCGAACACAGACAACAGTCGGATCATTTATGGATGCAATGGGGTTCTTCACAGGAGATATGTCGTCAATGGAGAGAGTAAAATCCACTGCTGATGGTGGAATTAATCCATGGAATCAGTCGCGTTACCTGAATATCTGGATTTGCAACATGGCTGTTAGTTTTGGTGGAAGTGAAATTCCTATGTTGATGGGATATGCCACACCTCCGGACGGACTTTCGAACTGGCCTGCAGGATCTGTACAAGGACTCAGTGACGGTGTGGTGATTCAGTTTCAGGCATTTGGAAGCAACAACCCGAATCCACTAAATGTACAAGGACAATCGTTTGTTGTAAAAGGAAGAACAGTCACTCATGAAGTTGGTCATTACCTGGGGCTTCGCCACATATGGGGAGACGGAGATTGTACACAGGATGACGGAATTTCCGATACGCCAAATGCCGATGCACAATCTGATCAGGATTGCAACACAACAAAAAACACATGTGTTGATAACATTGGTGGAGCAGATTTGCCGGATATGGTTGAAAACTACATGGATTATTCTGCTGAAGATTGCCAGAATTCATTTACCGTCCAACAAATGGATTTGATTCGTGCCGTACTCGAAAACGAACGCTATGACCTCATTCATGAGAACAATGCTTTGGGTCTTTTGGACAAGGAAGTATTTGCAGTAACATTGCACCCCAACCCGGCAAATTCAAGCGTTACCTTAAAAAGTGACAAAGCGGTTGAAGGAGTCATTTTAATTACAGATATCAACGGAAAAGTTGTGCAAAAGGCAACTTCCAACAGTTTGGAAACAACAATTGATATAAGTAATCTGCAAAACGGTATTTATCAGGTAGCTTTAGAAAGCAATTCGACTGTTAAAACAGTGATGAAATTGGTTAAAATCTAACCTCTTCTTGATTGACCGATATATATAAACATTAGAGAGGGCGGAAAAATATTCCGCCCTTTTTATGTCAGTCGTATTCATTGAATAATTGCCATTATCTGTTCCATTCCTTTTGCTGCTCCTGTTTTAATCAACGTGAAGTGTTTTGGAACATTCAGTTCTTCTGCACTCGGGTCAATCAGGAAACATTGGCATTCAGGTGGTGTATAGTGAATCAAACCGGCTGCAGGATATACATTTAACGATGTTCCGATAACAATAAAAACGCCTGCTTTCTGAATAATGGTCCGTGCCGTTTCATAATTCGGAACTTCCTCCCCGAACCAAACCACATGAGGACGAAGAGGATAACCATCTTCGCAAAGATCTTTTGTTACATCCAAACTTCCATGAATCGGATAGTACTTTTCTTCCTGTTTGGGTCCGCTGCTCTTTGCCAGCATAATATTTCCATGCAGGTGGATTACCTGCTTACTTCCTGCCCGTTCGTGTAAATCATCAATATTCTGAGTAATCACTGTCAATTCATGATCCGATTCCCACATTGCAATGGCAAGATGTGCTTCATTCGGGACCGATTCTCGGATATTTTCACGTCTCAAGTTATAAAAATGTTGTACTTTCTCCGGATTAGCTTTCCAAGCATCGGGAGTTGCAACTTCTTCTATTTTATAATTTTCCCAAAGTCCTCCAGTGTCTCTAAACGTAGCGATCCCGCTTTCTGCGCTGATTCCTGCTCCGCTGAAAACCACAATCCGTTGTCTGTTTTTCATGTATTCTTAATAAATAGTAATCCAAAATTAACACCATTTTTACAAATCTATTTTGTTATTGATTTGTTAAAAAATCATTAATTTCAGGCTTATCAAATGTTAAAACTATGAAAAAACAATTACTTATTCTCTCCTCGCTAGCAATAGCCGGAAACTCGTTCTCACAAGTTTTGTTGAACGAAGCATTTGAATCAGGTCTTCCTGGAACCTGGTCCAAAACGACCCTTGCCACTGACGGTGGATGGAAAAATGGAGCTGCTGCTGCATTGTCAAGTGCTAACTATGCATTTAGTGCAACAAATGCCACTAAGTTTATGGGAACCAATGACGATGCCTGTAACTGTAACAAAAGTGCGGATCGTTTGGTTTCGCCTTCTATGGATTTTACAACCCCGGGAAGCTATAGACTGAGTACGGATATTTATTTCCAGAAAGGTACGTATCAGGGGAAAACAGAAATTGGTACCATTGAAATTTCAACAGACGGGGGTGGTACCTGGACAGTTCTTCGCAACCTGACAGCTGCTGCTGATTGGAGAACTGAATCTATTGATTTGTCTACTTATGCTGGTAACGGTGACGTAAAAATTTCCTTTTTATACAATGACGGAACCGGTTGGTTGTTTGGAATGGGAGTTGATAACGTATCTGTTTTCATTCCGCAACCGGATGATGCTAAATTAGTTTCGACAACATTGAATCGTTACTCATTGATCAATACGAATAACACCCTTTCTTTGAGCGTAAATAACAACGGGTCAAATGCAATTACATCTTTGGAAGTTTCCTGGAATGATGGGACAGCTCATACAGCTACCATTCCGGTAAACATTGCTGCAGGAGCATCTGCAAATGTTAACCATACAGCTCCTGTAAATTATCCAACGGCAAATACGTACGACATTGACGTTGTGATCACACAAGTAAACGGAAATGCGGATCCTAATCCGAACGATAATACCGGAAGTACAATCATTACAACATTGTCCCAATCACCGGTTAAAAAAGTAATTATTGAAGAAGGTACCGGAACATGGTGTCAATGGTGTCCACGTGGTGCTGTTGCAATGGACTACATGGAAACAACATACCCTGACCGTTTCATCGGGATTGCTGTTCACAACGGAGACCCAATGACCGTTTCAGCATATGACAACGGTGCAAACTTTGGAGGATATCCTTCTGCAAATGTTGACAGATCAATGCTGGATGTCGGAGTTTCACAAGCTAGCTTTGTTTCCTATTACAATGCAAGAAAAGATTTAGTAGTACCTGTTGCGGTTGCTGGTACAGCTACTACATCCGGATCTGCTGTTACGATTGATGTAAATGCAACGTTCTATTCAAACTTCCCTACCGCTAATTACAGATTAGGTGTAATTGTCGTAGAAGATGGAGTTACCGGAACAGGAAGCGGATACAATCAGGTAAACGCTTATGCCAATAACGCAAATGGTCCGATGGGTGGATATGAAAGTCTTCCGAACCCTGTTCCTGCTGCTCAGATGGTATACAACCACGTGGGAAGAGCATTGTTGGGTGGATACAGCGGACAATCAGGTTCTGTTCCTACATCCATTACGGACGGACAAGTAGTGAACTATTCATTTACGTATAACGTTCCGGCGACATCTAACATCAACAACATGCATGGAGTAGCTGTTGTAATTGACAATGCAACCGGAGAGATCATGAATGCGAATAAAATTAATTTCTCCGGAAATGGTTTAGGTGTTAAGGATGTTGAAACAATTGACATGATTGTTTTCCCGAATCCTGCTTCTGACAAATTAAATGTTGGATTCGAAGCAAAAGGAGGGAGCTATACGATTGAAATCACAGATCTTCAAGGAAGAATTGTTGTTTCTGAGTCGTTTACAAACTTATCCGGAGCACAATCTATCGAATTAAATACAAGTAATTTGAAAACAGGAAATTATTTGATCAGTGTTGCTCAGGAAGGAGCTTCATTTACAAAAATGATTTCTATCAAATAAAACAACACATTAAATTTTGCAACAAGAGGCGGGTCAATAGGCTCGCCTCTTGCTTTTTTACCTACTAAAAAACAATAAATGATTATCTTTGTAGCTTGAATTATTCCAATTAACTAAATGAGCAAAAAATACCAGGAATACAAGGGGTTGAATTTGCCCAATGTGGCAAAAACCGTAATGGAAAAATGGGACACACAACAAGTGTTTGAACAATCTGTAACTTCACGTGAAGGGAAAAAACCATATGTTTTCTTTGAGGGACCTCCTTCTGCAAACGGACTACCGGGAATTCACCACGTAATGGCCCGCTCCATTAAGGATATTTTTTGCCGCTACCAAACGTTGAAAGGCTTTCAGGTAAAACGAAAAGCTGGTTGGGACACACATGGATTACCTGTCGAATTAGGTGTGGAAAAAGAATTGGGAATTACCAAAGAAGACATCGGAACAAAAATTTCGGTAGAAGACTACAACACTGCCTGTAAAAACGCGGTAATGCGTTACACAGACATCTGGAATAACCTGACAAAAGAAATGGGATATTGGGTGGATATGGAACATCCGTACATTACGTACGAACCCAAATACATGGAATCCGTTTGGTGGTTGTTAGGAGAATTATACAAGAAAAATTTACTGTACAAAGGATACACGATCCAGCCCTATTCACCAAAAGCAGGAACAGGATTGTCTTCTCATGAGTTGAATCAACCAGGGTGTTACCGGGATGTAACAGATACAACCGTTGTTGCCCAATTTAGAGTGGTTGATGGAGCTGTTTCCCCGTTTGGAGGAGGAACATTTCCAAAAGACACGTATTTTCTTGCCTGGACGACAACACCATGGACCCTTTCTTCCAATACTGCCCTGACAGTAGGACCAAAAATCGAGTATGTCTTAATCAGGACTTTCAATCAATACACATTTCGCGAAATGCATGTAATTCTTGCGAAAAACCTGGTCAATTATCAATTCGGAGGAAAGTATACCGTTGTTGAAACGGAAGAAGAATTAACGGCTTATTCAAAAGAAGACAAGAAAATTCCTTACCTCATCGTAGGTGAATGTGTCGGAGCGGATTTGGTAGGAACGAAATACGAACAATTATTGCCGTATGCTTTACCCTATGAAAATGCGGAGCAAGCGTTCCGGGTAATTCCAGGGGATTTTGTTACAACAGAAGACGGTACGGGAATCGTTCACACAGCGCCTACATTTGGCGCGGATGATGCAAAAGTTGCAGCAGATGCAGGTGTTCCTGGAATGTTGGTATTGGACGAACATGAAAAGGCCGTTCCATTAGTTGATTTGCAGGGAAGATTCCGCCCGGAAATGGGGGAATTTGCAGGAATGTAT
>DHNG01000026.1:14895-57579 GCA_002409405.1 Flavobacteriales bacterium UBA5422
TACAACGACGGAGAGGCTCCCGAAAAGTCTGCAGATGTACAACTTGCAATTAAATTAAAAGAAGAAAACAAAGCCTTTAAGGTAGAGAAATATGTGCACAGCTATCCGCATTGCTGGAGAACGAATAAACCGGTTCTTTACTATCCGCTGGATTCCTGGTTTATTCGGGTGACCAATGTGAAGGAACGGATGATTGCATTGAACAACACCATCAACTGGAAACCGGAATCTACCGGTTCAGGACGTTTTGGAAAATGGTTGGAAAATGCAAATGACTGGAACCTTTCCCGTTCCCGTTACTGGGGGATTCCGATTCCAATCTGGAGAACGGAAGACGGTTCAGAAGAAATTTGTATTTCATCTGTTGAACAGTTAAAAAGCGAATGCGACAAAGCCGTTCAGGCAGGAATCATGGCTTCCAATCCATTGGCTGATTTTGAAGCAGGAAATATGGCAGATGAAAACTATGCTAAAATTGACCTGCATAAAAACTACGTTGATACCATTGTATTGGTAAGCGAATCAGGGCAACCAATGAAACGCGAATCCGATTTGTGTGACGTTTGGTTTGATTCCGGTTCAATGCCCTACGCACAATGGCATTACCCGTTTGAAAACAAAGAATTAATTGACAAAAGTTTAAGTTATCCGGCTGATTTCATCGCTGAAGGCGTTGACCAGACACGCGGATGGTTCTACACCCTGCATGCCATTGCAACAATGGTTTTTGACTCTGTGGCCTATAAAAACGTTGTTTCTAACGGATTGGTGCTAGACAAAAACGGTCATAAAATGTCAAAAAGTCTCGGAAATACGGTTGATCCGTTCGAAACGTTATCGACATACGGACCGGATGCCACACGCTGGTACATGATTACCAATGCACAGCCATGGGATAACCTGAAATTTGATACGGAAGGAATCACAGAAGTACAACGTAAATTCTTTGGTACACTCTATAACACGTATTCGTTCTTTACACTCTATGCCAATATCGATGGATTTAACTACGAAGAAGCAGACATTGAGTTGGAAAAAAGACCGGAAATCGACCGTTGGATTTTATCCAAATTGAATACCTTGATCAAAGAAGTTGACGAATCATTCGGAACATATGAGCCAACACGTGCAGGGCGTCTGATCCAGGAATTCGTAACCGATCAGCTCTCCAACTGGTATGTGCGTTTGTGTCGCCGTCGTTTTTGGAAAAGTGAAGATTCACAGGATAAACTCTCTGCTTACCAGACATTATACACGTGTCTCGAAACCGTTGCGATCCTCGGTTCACCGATCGCACCGTTCTTCATGGATCAGTTGTTCAGTGACCTGAATGCCGTAACCAATCGTCATCAAATCGTCTCTGTTCACCTGGCAGACTTCCCAAAAGCAGATGAAGCAGTGATCAGCGAGCGTCTGGAAGCTCAAATGGACATCGCTCAGCGCATTTCTTCGCTTGTTCTTGGTATTCGTAAGAAAGAACGTCTAAAAGTGCGTCAGCCGCTTCAAAAAATCATTGTTCCGGTTTTGAACAAAACATTTGCTTCGGATCTGGAACATGTGAAAGACTTGATTTTATCAGAAGTAAATGTAAAAGAGCTGGATTTGTTGGAAGAAGGAAACGGGATGTTTGTGAAACAAATCAAACCGAACTTCAAAACCATCGGACCGAAATACGGAAAACAGATGAAAGCAATTGCTTCGCTGGTGGGGCAATTCTCACAAGACGATATTGCCTCTGTGGAAGGAAATAAAGGATGGACAGGAACAATTGAAGGAGTTGAAGTCACCCTTGATCTCGGCGATTTCGAAATTGTTGCTCAGGACATTCCCGGTTGGTTGGTAAGTTCAGAAGACGGAATCACAGTAGCATTGGACAGTACCATTACCGAGGACTTAAAACAGGAAGGTATTGCCCGGGAGTTAATTAACCGAGTACAAAACCTGCGTAAAGATTCCGGATTGGAAGTAACAGATAAAATTGTTTTAAAAATCGATACGTCTGAAGCGATCAAACATGCATTAACGGTAAACAAGATATACATCTGCAATGAAGTATTAGCTGTTGATATTCAATTTGAAGCATTGAACGGAGAGGCATTAAGCATCGATCTGGAACAAGAAGCAGACGCCAGAATTACACTTACAAAAAGTTAGGCAGACAGAAGCGTGATTGTTGAAATCTATACCGACGGAGCAGCCAAGGGAAACCCCGGAAACGGAGGCTATGGAGCCATTTTACGGTTTGGAAACAAAGAAAAGGAATTGTCTCAGGGGTTCAGAAGAACAACAAACAACCGGATGGAGTTACTGGCGGTTATTGTTGCTTTGGAAAATTTGAAATCCAATAAGTACCCTGTTGTTGTCTATTCCGATTCTAAATACGTTGTGGATGCCGTGACTAAAAACTGGTTGTTCGGCTGGGTTAAAAAAGATTTTAAAGGTAAAAAGAACAAAGATTTGTGGCTTCGTTACCTCCGGGCAGCGAAGCCTTTTACAATTCGTTTTGAATGGGTTCGGGGCCACAACGGACACCCTGAAAATGAACGATGCGACCGTCTGGCCGTTGCAGCAGCCGAAGGTTCCGGACTTCTCATTGATGAGGAATTTGAACGTGTAGAAGCAGCAGGTTCTGATGAATAAACAGTCGTTTTAATATAACTTATCTACCGATTTCTCACTCACGGCCATACATGCTTTGATAAATGTATAAACAAGCGGATGGGGTAATTCCCGGGTGGATGAAATTTGCGGGCAATAGCCACACGCCACAAAAAAAGGATGGTTTTTAAGGCTGATGATTTCCGGATCTTCAAACTGATTATAGGCTTCTATATCTATTGATTCCTGTACCAATTGTTCTATAACCTGTGGGTAAATGCTATACCTGGATGAAGACAATTCAAATGTCGTATGATTCTCCAATAGTTTGATAAAGGTCTTTGAATGAGGTATAATCGTTACTTTTTCAAACGTATTTCCTTCCACCAGGTTATCTGAGATCAATTTTTCTTTCCCCGAATTTAACTGGTCATTAGTGATCAATACCTCTACAAACGATTTAAAACTTTCTCCGGTAAGCAAGGTCGGGATTCTTAGTTGACTCAAGCTTTTAATAACACCATGCAGAAAAAACGGGTTACTGACCGGTCCGGGGGCGAGCCAGATACCATCGTACTGTTCCAGGCGACTGGCTTTTAACAACACCGCTTCATTCAGTTTCAACCAGTAGTAACTAACATCTACTTCTAAAAACAAACCTGAATGATCCAGCGACAGATTTGTTGCCTGGTGTGAATAATAGGTAAAATTATAATCACCTATAATTGCTATTTTCAGCGCATGACTCATAGAGCATGAAAAAAAAGCCGCTCAAAAAGAACGGCTCTGATATTTATCTTTTATACCAACCTGTATATACCGCATCTGTGACTGTCATTGTATTTGTGACATTTACCTGCAGTACCTGATCAAAATACGTATAAGAAATCTCCGTATCAAACTTCACTTTAAACTTCGCATAATCACCGGAACTATCCGATTCTATGACCATAGAAGAATAAGTTACATTCCCCAGCGTTCCAGACTTCCACTCTCTTCCTGCCCCGTCTGTATATGTGAAAACAAATCCTGACAAACCATTTGTACTGAAAACAGGAGTTTGATTCAAACCAGATGTATAAAAACTTTCAAAAGCATTTAATGTCGGTCGCTCTGAAGCATTCCAGTCAAAAACAATACTTCCGTGTCCGATATTTACTTTCTGTGACGTTTGTGTTGATGCAAAAATAGAATGATATACTGCACTGTCTAATGTACTTGCATTGATAATGAGGTCCAATCCGGAGGTACCTGAAAATCCATTTACATTTTGGGTTAACTCAAGATCCGATCCGTTAATTTTTCCATAAAAATGATTTTTTAACTCAACTTTAGGTTCCGGAGCCGGAATAATTTCCCGCTTGTTGCAGGAAAAAATCAATATGCTTAAAGAAGCTATAGTAAAAAGTCGCATACAGTATTTCATCGTTCTAGTTTTTTAGTATTATAGCAGTATTACCGCTCATAAAGAGGGAACTCCGCGAACTAAAAGTACGAAATAATTTTAAATTAGTTACAAACAAATGAATATTATTAGGCTCTGATTAATTTTTTCAAACTTCCGAATGAAAGAAAGGACAGGTCCAGCACTTGATTTTCCAGTTTTTCAGCATCCAAAATTGTTTGAAAATAATCATTCCCGAAATATTCTTCGTTGAACAGGTCAGAGACCGAAATATCCGGGTTCTGGCGTTGCAATTGATTCAATAGTGTATTCAATTCCGTAAAAGATATAAACATTTCACTCATATATGACAAATGTCCCTTGAATGTTTCGCCTTTAATTAATACTTTCGTATCTGCATTATCAAAGATAATAGACGCTATTCTTACTGTTGTCGGCTGTGTGTTCATACGATTGTTTTTAATGATTACAGTACAAAGTTCCGCCACCACAACGTAAGTTTATTACGTTCTGAAAAATTAGCTGAATTTATAAATAAAAAAGTTATGAAATACCACCGCATCAACAAGGATTTGTTCATCAACAACCGGAAGCGTTACACCGAACAAATAGAGTCAAATGCTCTTGCAATCTTCAACTCAAATGATATTTATCCCATCAGTGCAGACAGCACGATGCCGTTTCAACAGCATCGCGATATTTTTCATTTGTCTGGTGTAGACCAGGAAGAAAGTGTATTGGTTTTGTTTCCGGATTGCAAAAATGAAGCACACCGTGAAATCTTGTTTTTACGTGAAACAAATGAACACATTGCTGTATGGGAAGGTGAAAAACTGACGAAAGATGCTGCATTTGATGTGTCCGGTATCAAAACTGTTTACTGGTTGTCGCAAATGGACAACATACTGAATACATTGCTGGCAGAAGCAGATAAAATCTACATCAATACCAATGAACACCTGCGTGCGAACACAGAGGTTGAAACACGGGAAGATCGTTTTACAAAGAAATTACTGGCGAAATATCCTGCCCATCAGGTTCGGAAAAGTGCACCAATCATGCACAGAATCCGTTCCATCAAACACCCGGTTGAATTGGAATTGATGCAAACAGCCTGTAATATTACGGAAAAAGGATTCCGAAGATTGCTTTCGTTCATCCAGCCAGGTGTATGGGAGTATGAAATCGAAGCGGAATTACTACATGAGTTTATTCGCAACCGCTCCAAAGGATTCGCCTATACACCAATTGTTGCTTCAGGACCAAATGCCAATGTACTCCATTACATTGAAAACAATCAGGAATGTAAAGCAGGAGATGTAATTTTATTGGACGTTGCAGCAGAATACGCCAACTATGCTTCTGATTTGTCCCGTTCTGTTCCTGTCAGCGGAAGATTTACTGCACGTCAGCGACAAGTATATGACGCCGTACTTCATGTAAAAAAGGAAGCAGAACAATTACTGGTTCCCGGGACGATGATGGCTGATTACCACAAAGAAGTCGGGTTGATTATGCAGGATCAATTAGTGCAATTGGGATTGATTGATCAGACAGCGATTAAAAATCAAGATCCGGCATGGCCTGCTTACAAGAAATATTTTATGCACGGAACGTCTCATTTCATCGGACTGGATACGCACGACGTTGGTTTGTGGAATGAACCGATCAAGGCAGGAATGGTGTTTACCTGCGAACCTGGAATTTATATTCCGGAGGAAGGCCTTGGAATCCGATTGGAAGATAACCTGGTTGTTCAGGAAAGCGGAGCTCCGTTTAACCTGATGAAAAACATTCCGATTGAAGCAGACGAGATTGAAACATTGATGAATGCATAATTCTCAATTGTTTCACAAATGGATTCCGAATAAAGGGAGCATTGAAAATCCGCTGGTACTCATTCATGGTTTCCTGGAAAGTCACACCATTTGGTATCAGCTGCCATTAAGCAAATTAAACCGCCCGGTACTTCTCCTTGATGTGCCGGGTTTCGGAAAAAGTGATTTATTGGATGACAACCATCCTTCCATTGCTTATTTTGCTCGCGAAATTGATCAATTACTGCGCAGTTACAAGGTGTCTAATTGCCAGATAGTTGGTCATTCAATGGGGGGATACATCGGTTTAGACCTGCTAGAGCATTCGGAAAATGTTCAGAAAGTGATATTACTGAATTCTAATTTCTGGACCGACTCGGATCAGAAAAAGAAAGACCGGACACGTGTTGCAGATATCCTGCTGAAATCTAAAAACCTGTTTATTTCGGAGGCTATTCCAAACTTATTTCTGCATCCCGAAAAGCATCAAACAACAATTGATGCGTTGATCCAGGAAGCAAAGACAGGAATAGCAGAATGGTATGCGTATGCTTCACTTGCCATGCGGGAACGAAGCGACTTTACTTCATTTCTGAAAGAACATCCGGAAAGGATTGAAATCATTCAGGGAGATCAGGATGCTTTAATTCCTTTATCGACAATGAAAGAAAACTGTACCGGATGGAAAACAATTCATATTGTAAAAGATTCCGGACATATGTCTTTATTTGAACAAGCAGAAGAAGTGATCGCTCTCCTCCACACATTGCTTCAGACCAACTGACACCTGTTTCCCGGAACAGAAGCCACCAATCCACTCATTTCCAACTGAAACAGCAGAACACTTAACGTAGAAGATGGGACATTCAGTCGCATTGCCATGGCATCGATGTTCATTTGTCCTTCATTTTCCAGTAACCGGACGATGTGCTGTTCTTCCTGTGTTAAAGAAGGAAAAATAGATCGCTGAACCGGATTTTTAACCTCCAGATCCCACCCCATTTTTTTCAGAAAATCGGAAGCAGAGCGAATCAGATGTGCTTTGTTATTTGCAATCAACACATTGCACCCTTCTGAATTTTCATCAAACACATTTCCGGGATATGCAAAGACATCCCGGTTGTAATCATTTGCTAACTCAGCAGTAATCAATGAGCCTCCTTTTATTTTGCTTTCCACGACGATGGTGGCATCACACATTCCTGCAACAATTCTATTGCGCATGGGGAAATTTTCACGATCTGGTTTCGTGTTGGGTGGATATTCCGAAATTAATGCTCCTTTTTCCATCATTTTCAAGGCGGTTGAACGATGTAACTGAGGATAAACTATTTCCAATCCATGTGCCATCACTCCTACTGTTTCAACACCGTATTGAAGACAAAGCTGATGAATTGTAATGTCGATTCCGTATGCCATTCCACTGACAACTACAATAGTTGTTCCTTCAAATGCCTGAATCAGTTCGGAACAAATTCGTTTGCCGTACGCACTCGCATCTCTGGTACCAACAACAGCTACAAACCGGGTATTGTTTAAATCTGTATTTCCTCTTGTATAGAGCATTAACGGGGCATCATCACATTGTTTCAATCTTCTCGGATAGCGGGGATCTGTATAAAAAATGAAATTGATTTCATTCCGTTCCAGTGATTCCAATAGTTTGACTGATTCCTGTAATGCTTCTTCCCGCTTCATTTTTTTCAGCAGATTAAGCGAAAAACCTGTTTGTTGAGCAAGCACCTTCAATGGGAGGTTAAAAACCGCTTCTTCTTTTTCTACCGATTGAAGCAAGTGTTTTGTCTTAATGGAACCGAATCCATACAACTGGGTCAGTGCAATTTGATAATGTGGTTTCGTGTAAATCAAAATTTTGTATACTTTAGGCACCTTGAATATAATCATTATTACCAAAATATGAAACAACTCTCTTTATTATTTTTCTTAAGTCCGTTTCTTTTATTTTCGCAGGTAACTGGCTCTGTAAAAGACAAAACGACGAGAGAATCGCTTATTGGTGCCAAGGTTTTTACCTCCAACAATCAGCAGTCGATAAGTGATATAGACGGTAAATTTGTGATTCAAACAACATCCCAGGATTTTCCGTTAACCGTGGTGACAACAATGGTCGGCTATCAGAATGACACGGTGATTATTCAACAGGCAGGCGAAATAACAATCTATCTGTCTGAGCCTTCAAAAACAATCGAAACGGTTGTCGTTACAGCAGGCCGAAGGGGACAAAAAATAGAAGAAGTCACGATTTCGATGGATGTTTTAAAACCAGAATTGATTGACAACAAAGGATTCCGGGATTTAGAGGATGCAATCGGTCAAACCCCGGGTGTACACACCATGGACGGGCAGGTCAGTATTCGTGGGGGATCGGGATTTGCTTATGGTGCAGGAAGTCGTGTTATGTTGCTGTGGAACGGAATGCCGTTGTTGACAGCTGATGCCGGTGATGCTAAATTTAATTCCGTACCGATGGAATCTGCATCTCAGATCGAGGTCATTAAAGGCGCCTCTTCTGTTCTTTACGGAAGCGGGGCATTGAATGGTATTATTTCCCTCAGCGAACGGGAACCGACAACAAAAGGAGAAACACGGGTGAAAGTTCAACATGGAATTTATGACAACCCGAAACGAGCATCACTGAAATGGTGGAGTTCCAATCCAACATTTCACATGGCAGAGGTTTATCACGGAAAAATGTATAAGAAATTCGGATTCACTGTTTCTGCAAACGGGGTAACTGCCGACGGATACCGACAAGGAGAAGATGAAGACCGTGGGCGTATTACCGGGACCTTGTTTTTTCTGCCGCAAAAAGTACGTGGTTTAAAGGCTGGAATAGGTTTCAATGCGCAATTACAGCGGAATACGAACTTCATTATCTGGCAAAGTGACTCTTTGGGATACCAACCTAGTGGAGGTGCTATTCCCGGAGATTCTGCTTCTACACTTGGTCATTTCCGGGGAATTCGTATCAATGTGGATCCATACGTACGTTACGTTGACAAATACAACAACTCTCATTCCCTGAAGACACGGATGTACTACGTACAAAACAAAAATATTTACAACGCAGGGCAAACATCCTCTTCTGTTGTTTCATACGCTGATTATCAATTTCAACGTAAATACAGATTTGGTATGACATTAACAACGGGATTAACCGGAGTATATAACTGGGTCACTTCTAATCTATACGGGCAGCACAACTCCATCAATAGTGCTTTGTATCTGCAACTGGAACAAAAGCTTTGGGAAAAACTAGATCTGACAGCAGGTGTACGGGCCGAATATTTTGAACAGGACGGAAGACAGGGAGATTCGCAATTTTACTTCAAAGATTCGACTGCCAAACTTCCCGTTTATCCGATTTTCAGAGCAGGAATTCACTATGAGCCTGTCAAAGGTACTCATCTCCGCACTTCCTATGGCCAGGGGATCAGATACCCTTCTGTAGCTGAGCGTTACACGGTCACCAATGTCGGTGCATTGAATATCTTTCCGAACTCCAACCTGACTCCTGAAAAAGGGTGGGCAGCAGAAATCGGAATCAAACAAATCATTCCGATCGGAAGAAACTGGAAAGGAATTATTGATGTGGCAGGATTCGTCAATCACTACGAAAACATGATGGAATTTGAATTCGGAATTTATAATCCGGACACACTTCCGTTGAGTATCAATCCCAACGATCCCGGGTTTCTTGGAAAATGGATCGGGTTTCGTGCAGCAAATAATGAATCTGCCCGGATTACAGGTTTGGAAGCATCTTTTTCTTCTATCGGAACCATTGGAAATGTAGAAATTGCCTCACTGATCGGATATACGTATATGGATCCTGTTTCTCTGAACAGGGATTCTTCATATGTGACGAGTTTATCCAGCTATGAAATTGGTGAGGATGGAACACCAACCTGGGACAACACATTGAAGTACCGTTTTCGTCATTTGTTTCGCGGAGACATCGAAGTCACGTGGAAGGGAATCAGTTTAGGTTTCTCTGCACGTTACAATAGTCGGGTAGTAAACATCGACAAGGTGTTTGAACAAAATATCCTGGGTACAGAAATTCTTCCGGGGTTAAAAGAATACCGCAACAATTATGACAACGGTGCATTGGCATTTGACGCTCGTGTGGCGTATAAATTTATGAATCATTACCGTGTTTCATTTATCGTCAATAATTTTTTAAATGCCGAATACACTACACGTCCGGGAGATATTCAGGCTCCGCGCAGTTTTATGATTCAATTTCAAGCAACGTTTTAACCAATGAAAGCAGTAGGTATCATCCCATCCCGTTATGCATCTTCCCGGTTCCCGGGGAAACCCCTCATCGACCTGAAAGGAAAGTCAATGATTCAACGTGTGTATGAAAATGCATCCAAAGCGACACTGCTGGATGAAGTAATTGTTGCTACGGATGACCAACGCATTTATGATCATGTACTCGGATTCGGAGGAAAGGTACAAATGACCAGTCAACATCATACTAGCGGAACGGACCGATGTGGTGAAGTAGCCAAACAAATAGAAGCCGATATCATTATCAATATTCAAGGGGATGAGCCATTGGTCAACCCGAATCAATTAGACGCACTTTTAAGCGCATTTAACGATCCTGTAGTACAAATTGCCACATTAGGGTCGCCCAACATCTCTGTTGACGATTTAAACAACCCTAATCGCATTAAAATTGTAACCAACGCATTTGGAAATGCCCTTTATTTTTCGCGTAGCGCTATTCCAAATGATTTTCATTTCAAAGGAAACGCACACGCCTTTTATCCGTTTTTAAAGCACATCGGATTGTATGCTTACCGAAAATCCTGTCTTTTGGAATTAATTCTCCTGGAGCCCTCTAAACTGGAACAGGTTGAATCGTTGGAGCAACTCCGTTGGTTGTATTACGGTTATTCCATTCGTGTGATAGAGACCTCTATTGAAACGCCCAATATTGATGTTCCGGAAGATGTAGAAAAGGTATTAAATCTCCTCTGAATTATTTTTAATTAAGATAACCTTAGTGTTAATTTCATCCGCTGAATTGGTGGTTTATTTAAAAAGTATTTATTTTTCTTTTCTATGTTCCTATGCGGTTTGAAAATGATTTAACCACATAGTGCGCATAGATACATAGGTGTTGTATGTAGAAGAAATAGTGACACATAGCAGCTAACTTCGTCAGCTGAAGGATGATCATTCTTTTCTATGTCCCTATGCGATTAAAAAATGGGGTGGTCAAAGGTTGTACATAGGAAATATTGGGGTTGTACGCAATAGAACTAGTGACACAAGCCGCTAATTTCATGTGCTGAATAGATGTTTAGAATGATTCAATATTTCAAAATAGCACAATAAGTTTGTTATTCTTTTCGTTAAAACAGAACCATCGCTAAAACATTCATCATGAAAGTATTATCTTTTATGGTTGCACTCTGCACCGGAGTGTATTACCACTATTCTTATGCGCAGGAATTACCCATCAAAACCAATCAGGGAGGTCTCTTTTCGATCGGTTTGCGCTCTACAACCAGTATTTTTGAACACAAAGATTTCGGGATTAACGGATTCGGATACGGCGGTCAATTGAGACTTCAGTTTGCCAACCGGTTGAATACGGAATGGTTTGCCGACTACATGCGGGGTAATATTGATAACCTGGCGAGTCGTACGGATTATCATGTCGGATGGAGTGTGATGTATTACTTCACCGATAAAGTTGCTCCTCCTGTGAAACCTTATATCATTGCCGGTCACTGCTTTGACAAAACGGAGCTGGTAGATAATTCTGACCGAAGTAACCGGATCTCAAAAAACAGTTCGGCTATTCAGGCCGGTGGTGGTGTGCATTTCAATATAACAGACCGGATGGACATCACATTTGTTGCTCAATACATGTTTCACCTCGGTCCGGATGTACATGCGCATATTGAAAATGAACAGGTCATGCTTCACCGGGAAAAAGGAACGGGAATAGAAGGACATTTGCTTTTAAATCTTGGTATTAACTATAAAATTGCAGACTTATGGCACGGAAAAAAGAAAAAATAAGCATTCGGATCCTGTTGCTTTTCTGCTTGTTCGGATCAACGGTTCTTGGTCAAAAGCCAAGTTATATCAACCCGGGATTATTAAGTGCATCAACCACACTTTCACCTGCAGTGATGCTCAACCGAAGTGAGGTCAATTATTACGTGACCGGTTTCCTGGAAGGAAGAATTGATAAACGTATCAGTTTGCGGGGAGAATTGCATTACATGCTTGGAAATGCAAATGATAAATTCCTGAAAAACAACCTGCGGACCACATTTGGTCTTCAGTATGGAATTCCATTCGGAAATTTTGAATTACATGCAGGGTTTGCTCCCGGATTTTCTGTTATGCAATCCAATGTTGATCCTTCCAATACAGAATTTGTTCCATCTGCTCAGTTCAATGTAGGTGCCCGTTTTTATGTCTGGAAACTCTTTCATTTCTTTACAAACATCAGCTATATTCATTCAAAAATGAACAACCTTGACCGTGTTAACGGGATGTCAGACGAATTAATGTTTTCTGTAGGATTGGGACTTAATTTTCAGGTGTTGAAAAAGTATCGTCAACACGAATAAAAGGAGATCCACCAACAATTTTTTGCGTACTTTTAACCTGTGAAAATAGTCCTTGGAATACTCTATTTTATTTACAAACTCTATCTGGGAATTCTGTTCGCATTGACAGCGTTGTTATTTTATCCGTTTTTAGCATATACCACCACCCGTGAAAAGTACCACAAAGCAGCTTTCAGAGGATTTGCTGCCTGGAGTATTCTTTTTAGAATTATTGCGCTGTGGCCGTTGAAGCGAAACAAATCGGAAAAACAACTACCAAAAGGACCATTTATTATTGTTGCCAACCATGCTTCGTACGCCGATATTTTCATCACACCGTCCCTGTTCATGCACCATCCGCACCTGTTTCTGGGAAAGAGTGAAATCTTATCGTATCCGCTCATCCGCACCTATTTTAAGAATTACAACATTCCAGTTTTCCGCGATAATAAAATAAAAGCTGCGAAATCGTTGATCGTAGCGCGAAAAAAACTAAAAGCTGGATGGTCGCTGATCATTTTTCCGGAAGGAGGAATTCCCGATCATGTACGTCCGAATATGTTGCCTTTCAAAGACGGAGCATTCATGTTGGCAAAAGAAATGAACATTCCTATCCTTCCCGTGACATTCGTAAACAATTATCTGTTGTTTACAGATCCGACCGATTTCTTAGGTTCTTGCCGACCTGGATTTTCAAATGTGATTTTTCATCCGATTATCGAACCGGAAGAGATCAAAGAAAAATCGGTAGAGGAAATTAAAAACAAAGCATTCGATTTAATCAGTGGAGCATTGCCTGTTTCACGTGAAAAATAAATCTGCGCAAGGATTTTTAGCAAGAAAGGAAAATCCGTCTTAAGAATTGGGGTCAAACAGAATCAAAACAACATTTTTCTTCGATTTAAGCATACTTTGGATCGTTTTACATGGAAACACCTTGGGAGTATTGCGTTCGTTGATTTGAGAGGACGTGTTTTTTGATCAGCAAAAAACAACTAATAAATTAATTATCAGTTAGTTAAACAAAAATTAGTGATCCTCCCCCTTTATCCCCCTCCAAAGGAATAATAATTACCTTCCTAAGGTAATCAGTAAAACGGAAATATCACTCGGGCTCACTCCGGAAATGCGGGATGCTTGTCCGATTGTTGCCGGTTTGATTTTTGTCAACTTTTCTTTTGATTCGGACGAAATACTTTTCAACGAGAAATAATCCATCGCCTCCGGAATTTTAACATCTTCCAGACGGCTCATTTTTGCAGCCACTTCTTCTTCCCGTTGAATATATCCTTCGTACTTCAATTGAATTTCTGTCTGCATCACAATATCCGGATGAACAGCTGTCAATTCTTCTGCCAGTGCTTTTGATTCGTTACTCACCGGTAGTAGATCTTCCATTCCGATATTCGGTCGGGAAATCAGTGAACTCAACTTAACCTGCTGGGAAACTTCCGAACTGCTTTTCTCTTTCAAAACAGGATTAATTACATCAGGTGTTACTCCTTCTTTTCGCAATGATTGTTTCAACGCTTCGGTTCCTTTCAGTTTCTGCTCTACTCTTCTCAACGCTTCATCATCCTGTAATCCGATCGCGTGTGCCAAAGGTGTCAGACGAATATCTGCATTGTCCTGGCGCAATAAGATGCGGTATTCTGCACGACTGGTAAACATACGGTAGGGTTCTTTGGTTCCTTTCGTAATTAAATCGTCGATTAAGACACCAATATATGCTTCATTTCGCGTCAGAATAAACGGACTTTCTTCTTTGATTTTTCTCGCTGCATTGATCCCTGCCATCAGTCCCTGACTTGCTGCTTCTTCGTATCCTGTCGTCCCATTGATTTGTCCGGCAAAATATAAATTCTCTATTAGCTTTGTCTCCAATGTATGTTTCAACTGTGTTGGCGGGAAATAATCGTATTCAATTGCATACCCTGGTCTGAACATACGTACTTGTTCAAAACCCGGAATGGTTTTCATTGCTGCCAACTGCACTTCTTCCGGCAAAGAGGTGCTGAATCCGTTCACATAAATTTCAACGGTATTCCATCCTTCCGGTTCCACAAAAATCTGGTGACGGTCCCGATCAGCAAAACGATTAATTTTATCTTCAATACTCGGACAATATCTTGGTCCGGTGCTTTTGATTGCTCCATTGAACATTGGTGAACGGTCAAAGCCTGTTCTCAACAGATCGTGTGTTTCTGTATTGGTATACGTAATGTGACACGGTCGTTGAATCTCCAGTGCTTTTGTATTTCCATAACTGAATTTGGATGGGTGTTCATCTCCGGGTTGTTCTTCCATTTTAGAATAATCCAGTGAGCGACCATCTACACGGGGAGGTGTTCCTGTTTTCATTCTTCCCGATTCGAATCCAAACTGGATTAAATCTTCTGTAATTCCTGTTGCTGCTTTTTCTGCTGCACGTCCACCTCCAAATTGTTTTTCTCCCAGGTGAATCAATCCATTCAAAAAAGTTCCGTTTGTCAGAACAACCGCTTTTGAGCGAATTTCCATTCCCATCTGAGTTTTCACTCCAACGATCTTCTCTCCCTCTACAATTAATCCATTGCACATGTCCTGCCAGAAGTCTACATTCAGATTTCGTTCCAGCAACAACCGCCATTCTTCTGCAAACTTCATACGGTCATTTTGCGTGCGTGGTGACCACATTGCAGGGCCTTTTGAAAGGTTGAGCATTCGAAATTGAATTGCACTCAAATCAGAAACGATTCCCGAACCGCCACCCAATGCATCAATCTCCCGAACAATCTGTCCTTTTGCAACTCCTCCCATCGCAGGATTGCAACTCATTTGAGCAATGGTGTTCATATTCATTGTCACCAACAACACACTACACCCCATCTTGGCAGCAGCATTTGCGGCCTCACAACCGGCATGACCGGCACCAACAACAATTATATCGTATTCTTTTAACATTGAAAGAAGATGTTAGACTTTAGAAAGAAGACATAAAATGTTTCACGTGAAACAAATTTAATACCTCAAAAACGAATGCAAAGATATAGCAAAAAAAGAAAAAAATAACAAACAGAACTTAACGAATTATGTTTCACGTGAAACACTATTTAAGTAATTCCAACATTTGATCTTCTTTGGAACGCATCAACTGTTCTTCTGATTCAGATTTATCTTTGTATCCGCACAAGTGCAAAACACCGTGAACAACTACCCGATTTAATTCATTGACAAAAGAAACGTTATTTTGTTCTGCATTTTCACGCACACGATCAATAGAAATAAATAAATCACCACTTACAAAATCATCTTCTGAATAATCAAATGTAATGATGTCGGTATAATAATCGTGATCCAGGTATTGCTGATTGACTGTTAATAGATGCTCGTCGGAAGTAAAAATTAAAGAAATGTCTCCCAGTTTTTTCTTTTCAAGACTTGCAACCTGATCCAACCAAGATTCATAAAAATCAGGATTCAGTTCTGCTAACGGGGAAATTTCTTCAAAAAAGATATCAATCATAAAAGGATATTTCTGGTTTTATTAACGTAAGAAATCACGTAACTTATTTGTTGAAATAAATGATTACACGCTTACCGTTGTTCTCAAATTCAACTTCATCCGCCAAATTCTTCATTAGGAAAATACCGCGGCCATTTTCTTTTTCTAAATTTTCAGGAGCCGTCGGATCGGGTAAGGTTGTATAATCAAATCCCATTCCCTCATCTTCTACACTAAAACAAAAACCCTCCGGATTTTCAGCAGATTTAATAAAGACTTGTGCATTCGTTGTGTTTCTATTTCCGTGCAAAATGGCATTATTGACAGCTTCAGTAACTGCAATCAATACATTTCCGAAACTCTCTCCTACCCCCATTTTAAAACAAACTGAATCAATCAGTGTTTCTACTTTCGGCATGGATTCAAAATTGGACGGAATGGATAATTCTTCTATTACGGTAAAGCCTTCCTTCATTTTTATTCGTATAAATCAAACAAACTATTCTACAAAATGGAATTGAAGTATTGATTGGCTTTGTCCTTGTAATATTTATTGTAAACCGGATCAACTGTTCGCAACAATTCAATTTGCTTCAATTTCTCCTTGTTATACTGATCAAAACGAATTAGGTTACTATTATTTTGATTTTTTCCTTCATTGGATTCTCTTTTTTCTTCAAATCCGCGCTCTTTCAATGCTTTTTCGGATTCCAATAAACGTGTGAGAATATCCTGCTGGCGACGGATCAATTCAGGGGAAAATCGTTTGTTTACCAAATCGTCCTGTTGTTTTTCCAACTCTTTCAATAACGGGTTCAATTGATTCCCCGCTCCCTTTCCTTCTTTGTTTAATTCGTTTTTCAACTGTTCCAATTTCTGACGAATCGCACTTTGTTCGGCAGCCATCTTTGCAATTTCTTTGTTTCCCAATCCAAAACCACTTCCTTCTCCCGGTTTTTCACCTGGTGCATCTCCCGGTTTTTTACCTCCTGGGTTGGATCCTTTTTCCAATTGTTCCAATTGCTTTTTGAGCATTTCTTTCATGTTACCCATTCCCTGACCGCTTCCCGGACTAGGTTTACCACTTCCTCCCGGATTCTCACACGATCCGGATCCTTGTTGTTTCATCATTTGCTGCATTTGCTGCTGCATCTTTTGCAATGATTCATTCAACATCAAAGCCAGGTTATTATAAGAGGTCATTGCTAATTGCTGATGCGAAGAAATTTCCCGCATCCTGCGTTCCCCTATTCCATCCAGTGCCAGTTTCTGATTGGATTTAATTCCTCTCAATTCTTCATCCACAAACTTAGAAAGCATCGGTTGGCGCTTCGCTAATTCGTACAAACTATCACTAACAGGAACAGTATTATCTACAATTGTACGCTGTACACGCGCATATTTTCTATAATTCGGATCATTTTGCTGAATGGAAGAAAATTTGTTCATCACTGATTCCTGATCCAAACTTAATGTGACCAATGATTCTAAAATTTCACGCAGCAATTCCATATCTTCACCCTGCTGTTGTTTATTCGAATCTTGTTGCGCTTTGTCCATTTGCTCCGCCAGTTCCTTCATCTGTTCAGAAGCCGATTTCTGGTTTTGTCCCGCTTTACTGTCTTTTCCTTTGGATAAATTCTCTTTCGCGTCGTTTAATTCTTTCTGAATGGATTGTTCTTTTTCCTCCGTAGAAGGTAAATCCATCGGTCTGTTTAGTTCTTTATTCAGTTCGTCTAGCTTATTCAGATCATCTTTCAGCTGATCAAATTGATCATTGATATCTTTCTGTTTCTTTTCAGCATCTTCTTTCGTCACCTTTTTCGACTCAATTTCTTTTTGAAGTTTCTCTTGCTGTTCAGCCAATTTTTGCAATTCTTTTTCAATGGCATCGATCTTCTCATCCACCTGCATCTTCTTGAGCATCTCCAGACTTCGATCCAATTGCTTGTTCATTTCCTCAGAGGACATCTTCATTTCATCCAATGCTTTTTGCTGTCCTTCTTTGTTATTTTGCTCCAACAATTTATCCAGATCATCCAATAATTTACGAAGTTCATCATCCATGAGTTGGTTTAATAAATCTTCTATCATCTGTTGCTTTTCCAGAAATGATTCATCTTCTTTCGAAAGTTGTTGCTTTTCTTCTGAACTGTGCTGCAACATATCTTTGGTCTGTTCCAACGATTTTAACAAGTCAGAATGTTGGTTTTTCAATTGGTTCAACTGGTTTTTTTGTTTCCAGTCAGAAGCTTTAGAATTTAATAAATCCTTTTGTAAACGTTCCAGATCTTTCTGAAAATCTTTGGTCTTATTCAGTAAATCTGCCAGGTTCTCTTTCCCTTGTTCTTGTGTTTTTTCACGTTCCTGGTTTAATTCTTCTAATGTCGGTAACTTGTACAGGAATGTTCTGCTTCGTGTAGATTTACTTCCATTTACACCATCGTTGTCCGAAACAACAAAATAGTATTCGATTTTATCTTCCAACTGAACATTCTCACGCATGAAATCAACACCGAAATCAAATGGTATTTCCAATCCCGTCACCGAGCGAACAGGTAATGTTTCCGTTCGTTTTTTTCCGTCTTTTGATGTAATTGTGTAGACAAACTTAAGTGAAGTAAGTCCGTAATCATCTCTGACGACACCTGAAAAGAAACGCAAACTCTTCGACAACGAATCTTTTACTTCTTCTACCTGAATGGAAGGATGTGCGTCTTTGATCACATTCACATTGAAGTTCAGTGAATCGGTAACATTCATCTGGCTCCCCTTCATTTTCAATGAGACAGCAGAAGAGTTTTTAAATTTCTTTTGAAAACGGAATCCCTGATTGCTGAAATTCATCACTGAATCACCCAGCTGAACAGAAACATGTTGTGTATTTTTTGCAACTACATTCCAGATAATAACAGCCCCTTCCGGAACAATCATATCTCCTGCATTATTGACAACTTCATTACTTTTACCCAGGTATTTCGGATAGATGATCTCTGCTTTGAACTGTCCTAAAACAGGTCTTCCGAAAATAGAAAAATCATAGTCCTTACTTGTATATTCATTCGCTTCAAAGTAAAAACTTCCGGATTCGCTTACCTTTGGTATAATAGCTGTGAATGTATTTCTACCCGAAATAGTCATTAACTGTTTTCCTTGCGGAGAAATCAAGTAAACTTTTTGGGGGATCTCCTCCCCTACCAATTTTAACTTCAATTCAATATCACTTCCTTCAGCAACTTCTTTTTTGAAATCTTGTAATTGGAATTTAAACGGTGCTTCCGGAACATAAACTGTTGAATAGTTTACTACACGCTTACTACCCTCCGTAAATAAATTCGGTGAAAAAATAGCAAGTGCCAGAAATAAAAGGAAAACGGGAGCTACCCATTTTGCATACTTCAAATTCTCCTTTACATCAATGGCATCCGAGAAAGGGATCGCAGATAAAGTTTCGGACCGTTGCATTACGCTTGCACGTAATAGTTCAATGTTTCCGGTTTGTCCGCTCAGATCATCATTCAATTGTAAGGTGTTCAATAGACGATCGGAAACATTTGGAAAGAATGTTCCTATAATTTGAGATGCCTGGTACCGATTGATTCGTTTTCCGAAAGCATACAGTTTTGATAAAGGAACCAGTATAAATTTAACGAGTACAAATAAATTTGTCAGTATAAATGAAAAGAACAATACTGCCCTCACCGGTGTTCCGAAACGTCCGAAGTATTCTAAAGTGGTTGTGATCAAAAAAGTAGCCAAAAAGATTCCTGTGAACCAGATAATTCCTTTAATCATCTGATTTTTATAGAATTTACGGATAAATAAATCTATCTGGTCAATCAGTCTATCGAACGCGGCAGCAGACATATATGTTTACGTATAACTTATATAAACTTACTAAGTTATGAAGTATTTTACGAACGATAAAAGATTTAAGAAAAATTTAAAGTTATAACGACTGTTTTGAATCAAATCATATTGATTCGATTACTCAATTCTTCCCGGTAAGAACCACCTATCGGAATCATTTTCTTTTCATCTTCCAGGTATAAATTAGGGAAATCAATGGATGCTATTTTATCCAGCCTGACAATGAATGAGCGGTGAACACGTACAAATTCGTCCAGTCCCATTTTAATCTCAATATCCTTCATTGTTGAATGAATGGTATACCGGGTATCTTTTGTATGAATCACGACGTAATCTTTCAGCGCTTCTATGTAGTAAATGTTTGATTTATTGATTTTTATCAATTTACTATTGGCCTTTATGAAGATAGAATCTGTAGCGTTTGCTTCTTTATTTTCAACGATGGAATGTAAAAAATCCCGCTCTTTGATTACCTCTTGTTCTTTTCCGTGTTTATAAATAGCCATTTCAATAGATGTATGAATATCTATTTCTTTGAACGGTTTAATGATGTATCCGTAAGGTTCTGTAATTTTTGCTTTGGAAAGTGTTGCACTATCTGCATAAGCAGTTAAAAAAATCACAGGAATTCGAAATTCATTTTTGATGTGATCTGCAGCTTCTATTCCATTCATCTGCCCTTTTAACATGATATCCATCAAAATAACATCCGGTTGAAGTGATTCTGCGAGCTCAATTGCCTTTTCTCCGCTTGGAGCAGCACCTACAACACAATATCCTAATTTTGTAAGGCTGTTTTGAATATCTTTTGATACAATTGACTCATCCTCAACGACTAAAACATTAATTTTTCCCATCTATTTTGTTACTATAGCTTCTCAAAACTAATTAAAAAATCAGTTCCGCCATCAATTTTATAATCCAAAGAAGCATCTAATTGTTCAACAAGCGTTACAACCAACTGCAAGCCTAGTGTATCTGTTTTACCTATTTCAAAATTGGCTGGTAGCCCGATACCATTATCTTTTACACCCAGGTATATAATTCCTTCTTCTTCTTTCATCGAAATGGTCAGTTGATTCTTTTTTACTTGCCTGTTGATAAAAGCATATTTTAATGAATTAGTAATTAATTCATTCATAATTAATCCGGAAGGAACCGCCTGATCCAATGAAATTTCAACTTGCTGTAAATCGTAAACGATGTCTATTTTATAATCTTCCCGCTGGTACAACGCACTGAGGTTAATTACCAGGTTTTTAATGTATCCTGCAAAATCAATGGATGAAAAATTGGTAGTTCGGTAGAGGTTTTCATGGATAATGGCCATCGAACGAATCCTGTTTCTACTTTCCTGTAAAATACTCAATGTCTTCGGGTCGTATATAAATGAACTTTGCAGGTTAAGAATACTGGAAATCACCTGCAGGTTATTTTTTACCCGGTGGTGAATTTCTTTCAACAGAATTTCTTTTTCTTTCAGGGATTCAAATGTCTCTTTTTCTGCGCGCTTTTTGATTGTGATATCGTGACTCATCAACGAAACTTCAGAAATAGTTCCCTCAATGTCGTAAATCGGGTTCATGAATATTTCGATCCATTTGGATTCAATTTGATTGTTGAATTCAATTTCAATCTGTCGCGATTTTCCATTCAATACTTTGATCAGTAATTCCTGGAAAACAAGAATTTCAGATCGGTTGAACAAGGACTTGAAATAATCTGTAATTTTTACTCCTTGTGTAATCGCCTCCCCTATGATTCCTTCAAAATAATTCTGGCTGTGTTTATTGAAATAAGTAATCCGTCCTTCCAGGTCCAATGTCATCAGGAAAATATTGGAAGAAGAATCATAAATAGCTTTTGTTTTCAATAATAAGTTTTCCAGTTCCTTTTCTGTTTTGATCCGTTCTTTGATTTCTTTCTCCAGTTTCTTTGTATTCTCTTCCGCCAGCTCTGCCCGAAGTACTTCTTTGGATAATTTTACCTGTAAGGAAACGTCTTTCATAATAATTAATAACGCTTCCGTAGCACCGAAAATGGTGTTTACAATTGTTAAATCCACCAAAAGAGATCCTTCATTTACCTGTAGGTTCAATTGACTTTGAATCGGTTTTCTATTCGCTATTTTTTGCTGCAAAAGTTGTTCAAACTCCTGTTGGTCCTCCGGAATAAACAATGCAGCCGCATCAATGTAATCTTTACCAATCAACTGATATACCTCATTGTTAGCATACAAAATAGTATCATCCTTCAGGATGAAAATACCTTCCGGTGTACTTTCCAATACTGATTGAAAATTCCGCGTACTTTTTTCCAACGCCCGGATGGTATTGTTTTTCTCTGTTACATCGTGAATCACACATTGATGAATTACCTGCTTTCCAATGATCAGTTCAACGATTGCAACTTCTGCTTCTATCGGGTTGAACCTTCCTTTGAAGATCCAGCTGAACTTAACTGTTCCGGAATGTTTTAATTTGTTTTTATAGAGTTTGAGTTTTGCCTGCAACTCATCCGTCATCATGTGTGTGAGGTCCCACATTTCAATTGTTAGAAATTCTTCTTTCGGAATTCCGAAAAGTTGCATTCCCCTCCTGTTTACATCAATTACTTTATCTACATCCAAAAGTAAAATCGCATCGTTGGACTCTTCGTAGATCAATTTGTATTTTTCTTCACTTTTACGAAGCGCGTTGGAAGCTTTCTGAATTTCCGATACATCTACTACCGAACCTTCAATTAAATTGTGCTGGGTATCAAAATAGAAGTTGAAAACAAGCCATTTAATTGTTCCGTTCTTTAAGGTAAAATGTGTCTGATAGTTATTGAATCGTTGTTTTTGTGAAATGATATCAAGCAGCTCCTTCATTTCGTCATCATCATCCACAAATACGGTTCCTATCTGAAAGGTTCCTTCAAACATCTGTTCAAAGGTTTTGTTGTAATTCACCAGATTAAACGAAAGGTTCAGTGTAAAAACACCTGCCTGGTTTTCATTGTATAAATTCCGGTACTTTTCTTCGCTCAGAATAAGCTCTTCCTGCTCTTTGATCCGCTCGGTTACATTATTGGTCTTAACCAGGAAGTAATCTTTCTTGTGTAATTTAATTGTAGAAAGAATCAATTCAAAATTGTTTTCATTGATTTTAACAATTTTGGTAATGTATTGATCTTCATTTAGTGAAAGTAAATTCTTAATATCATTCTTTGTCAGTTTTTCATTGAAGATTTCAGAAAATTCATCTTTGGTATTGTTCTCTTTACCGGTTAATGTCACACCGATGTTTTCATCATAATCCAAAATTTTCACCCGGTCATTTTCGACTTTGAATAGGAAAAAACCAAATTTATCTCCTTGTGAAAGCTTCTTCAGATAACTGTTGAAATCAAAAATGGACATAAGCATCCTGTTGCGTGCATACAATGCCAAAAGTCCGGACAATGAAAGTGCGCTGATAAATCCAAGCATCAGTTCTTTTGAAATGGGCTGTTCATCATTGACAAATTGAAATGAATAGACCAGCATAGTCAGCACAAAAACAATGTAGACCATTCCAAAATAAAACCGTTGAATCACAAAAATGCTGATGGCAAATAAACAGTAAAAGCTATACAGATCAATGATTCTGAAATTATGTTCAACAAGATCCAGAAATGCAAAAAATGTCATTCCGAATACATGAAAAATAAAAAAGAAGAACAGTTTATTTCGGAAATACGGTACATACCAACAAAAGGAAATGTAGAGCGGAAAAATAAGCGTATAAGAAAGACCCAGGTAAAAATAAATGATCGATATTTCAGTATCCTTCACCAGGAAACAGAAGAAAGGACTTATAAGTAAACATACAACCAAATTTATGTATGCCAATCGCTTAAAGTCATTTTCTTTCTGACGATAGGGCCTGAAGTCTATTTCGTTACTTCTTAATTTCTTTAAAAATTTAAACATTTACCTGATTATCAGAATAGAACTAATGGATAAGTTGTATCGTTTGGATAAAATTAAGTAAAATAATTTCAATGGAATGATTTTCAGTACTTCTCAAGGTAGATAAAGAATAAAAAAGAAAGAATTTAAATTTTAAACTTTTTATTCCTTTTATTAAGGCTGTTAATATGTTCAAATAAATATTGAATTTTACTTTCAATTCTTAAAAACGGGAACTTATTAGTGAGTTATCAACGAACAAATACGTTCAAAATGCTATGTAACATAGCTTTTTAGAAAGATTATCAACAATTATTAATACTGAATTAATGTTGATTAAATATTTCTAAAATATATAGTTAATAGTGTAGAAACATGGTGATAATTTACTCTAAAAAACTTGCTAAGTTTCTTTGATATATGAATTGTGTTTTAGTATGGTAAAATAGTTCACTTTTCCTAGCATTACTTTTTGATTTTTATAAACACTAATTAACAATTTTAAAAAGATTCAGGTGAATAATTCATTTTTGAATACCCTGAATAATATGGCCCTGCAGATATGTTGAATTCAATAATGTTGAAAAGTACAGGTGAATGTTAATAGGTAAGGATTGTTCATATATGAAAGGTACAATCAATAAAAAAGCCCCTGTCAATCGACGGAGGCTTCTTGTTTAATTTAGAGAGGTATATCAGTTTACCCATTTATCATTTTTCATTTCACCAAGAACAACAACTTCTTTTGTTCTTGAATACTCTTCGGCAGCCATTAACATCTGCTCTTGCGTATCTCTTCTGATGATGATTGCTCCTGAACCCGGATTTTTCACTTCAATGTAAAATCCATTTTTTAATCTGGCAGGTTTTGAAGGTGGTCTTCCCATGATTTCAAAAATTTATTTAATAACCGTAATCGCTATAAATTTATAAAAATCCATGAATTTTCAAAGGATATTTAACATATTTTGTGCTTAAAACGCTTTGGAAAAGAAGATCGTATCTTCACGGAACGTGTAATTTATTGTTCCCGAATAAATGAGTTGTGCAAGCAGATAATCCAATTGCTCCCGTTTGATTTTTGTCAGTTTAACCAACTTTGTCAATGAGAGTTGATTTGTTTCAAGGTGCGCAAGCAGTTCATTCATTTCAGTCGAAATTTCGGTTTCAGCAGGAAGTTTATGTTTTACAATTTCCAGAAATTTTTTAAGAACAGAATTGATTTTAAAAATAGATGTACCTTTTCGAATGTATGTGTTCCAATTTTCATCTTTATCCTGACTGGAATGGATGTTTGTACTTGCTCCAATGTTGATTTCAACAACAAATTTGTAGGTAGACTGGTGCACGGTTATTTCGAATGGAATGACCGGTCTGCATAAATTTTCAGCGATGTACATCAATGTGCTGTAACTTTCAGAAGGTTCGGTTCCGATAATCTTTCCGTTTTTTTTAATTCCGACGAAAAGAGATCCTCCTTCCGTATTCGCGAAAGCACATAAAATAGCAGCTATTTCGTGGGAATGTTCCGTATTCAGTAAAAATTCCGATTGTTGTCCTTCTCCTGCGTGAATAAACGCTTCCAGTGCATTTTCCATTTTTAGAAATAAAATAAAAAAAGAGTTTAACTACTTAAACTCTCTTTTTGAATGAATGTGTATTCTGTTTTTACTAATCGTCGTTTCTTCCCAACAACATGGAAAGGTAATAAATCACAGTTGTGATAGCCCCCAGGGCAGCTACTACGTAAGTTGTTGCAGCCCATTTCAACGCATCTTTTGACTGTTCGTATTCGCCGTGTGTGGAAATACCACTGTCTTTTATCCACGCCAAAGCACGTTTGGATGCATCAAATTCTACCGGGAGTGTTACAATACTGAATAAAGCAATGGCACCGTAAGCAATACATACGATCCATAAAAGCGTATCGATTGGAAATAGATTGTGTAAAAATGCACCTCCGAAGATTGTTGCCATCATGATTACGTTCAAAATCATTCCGCTCGCATGCTGCAACGGAACCATTTTAGAACGCCAGTTCAACGGACCATAAGCTGTTGCATGTTGTACCGCGTGACCACATTCGTGAGCAGCTACTGCAGCTGCAGCCGCATTTCTACCATTGTATACATCCTGTGAAAGGTTCACGGTTTTATTCATCGGATTGTAGTGGTCTGTCAATTGTCCTTCCACACAAATCACTTTTACATCATAGATTCCGTTATCGCGGAGCATCATTTCGGCAATTTCCTTACCTGAAAGTCCTCGTTGCGAAGGAATTTCACTGTATTTCTGAAACTTTCTTTTCAAAATGAACCCTACGAGTAATCCTAACCCCATAAAGATCAATCCGATGATCATTGCCGGTCCGAAAGAAAATCCTGTCATGTTTCTAAAAATTTAAATTTAACGTAAATATAGAACAGTGACAGCAAATTCCATACAGTTTCCTGTTAAAGAATGTTGTTGTGCCATTTTTGCATTGATTGCTGACAAAAAGACCTGCTTTTTAGCTGAAAGAATTGTTTTTACTGCACAATACGTCAGTGTAGCTTCGCCTGGATCAAATTGATGAATTCTTTCCGGGTAGCATCATTATCCAGAAAAATACCGGTAAAGGCAGAAGTGGTGGTGGTGGAATTTTGTTTTTGAACACCTCTCATCTGCATACACATATGTGCACATTCGATTACAACAGCAACACCAACAGGATCCAACGTACGTTGAATACAATCCCTGATTTCGAGTGTAAGACGTTCCTGAACCTGCAATCTTCTTGCAAAGGCGTCTACAATGCGCGGAATTTTACTTAAACCAACTATTTTTCCATTTGGAATGTAGGCAATGTGTGCTTTTCCGAAAAACGGCAACATGTGATGCTCACACATCGAATAAACTTCAATGTCTTTGACGATCACCATTTCCGAATATTCTTCGTGAAAAATAGCCTGCTTCATAATCTCGTCCGGATTCAGGTCATATCCATGCGTCAGGTATTGCAATGCTTTTGCCACACGCTCAGGTGTTTTTTCCAATCCTTCCCGCTTGGGATCCTCCCCCAGTTGTGTTAGAATATCCGTATAGTGATTTGAAATGCGTTCAGTGATTTGATCGTTGTATTCAATTTTTTCTTTCATAAACTGATGATTGATTGAAGTTTAATAGATATCCTTACCGCCGTAATATTCAACGAAATTATTTTCTGTTTCTACCAGTTTTATTTTTACCAATTCTCCTCCCGCAGCATGAATCGGTTCTTTGATTCGGTCCCACACCTGAATCACAATGTTTTCAGTGGATGCAAGCATTCCCTGTAAAAAAGGCACATCCAGATTCAAATTTTTATGATCCAATGGTTCAATTACTTCCTGCTTAATGATTTCACTCAAGTCCTTCAGGTTGATCACAAAACCGGTTTCTTCACTGGGAAATCCTTTTACAGTAACATAGATTGTAAAATTATGACCATGCCAGTTTTTGTTGCTGCACCGTCCGAATACTTCAAAATTCTTCTCTTCTGACCAATCTTCTCTCCACAACTTATGTGCAGCGTTGAATGTTTCCCTTCTTGTTATATAAACTGTCTTCACAAATCAAAATAAAGTGCAAAGGTAGTAAATTAGAAGCAAGTTAGAAAAAGCTGTAAAACAAGAAAGTCACTCAGATGATTCTGAATGACTTTCTTGGTTCAATCTAACCTGTTGTTATTTTCCAACAGCTAAAAACATTCCGTTTTTGTCAAAGATAAGATCTTTTCCGTTGTTGAGCCCTATTTCCTGGCGATCATTTGATTTTAATGACCATTCCTTGATCACTGCTCCTGAATAGTTATCAGTAACGTATTTTTTTATTTCCGCCGGAACGACACTTTCCGGAAGGGCTTGTTTTGATTCTATTTCAATGATTTGATTGAAACTGTTGAATGTTAATTCCACACCGTTTTTCAAATTTATTTCATATACAAAAGAAGGTGTTGACTCTTTTTCTTTGTATGCATCCTTGATGGAAGTTGCAGAGAAATGGTGTGTTACATACGCATTTATTTCTGAAGGAATATTTTCCAAAGAAACCGATTCTTTTCCCTGGGAAAAACCGGTAGTAAGCGCAGTAAAGAAAAGGATAGAAACAACAAATAAATTTTTCATGACTGTTTTTGTTTAGTGTTCTTGGTTTTAAAGACGCAAGTTACAACATTTAGTTGGTTGATCTCTAAATTATTCACAAAAAAGAAGATCAATGGCCATCAGAAATAACCTTCGCTCCTTTTTTGTGACGAATAAGGAACACGACGGGAATACAAATTAAGATCACACATCCGACAATGAAAAACCCTTGATTATAACTGACAATCATTTGCTGCCGGGTCAATAAATTATCCAGGGTCTGGTTGGCCATTTGCTGTGCTTCAATAAATGAATACCCCTTGGATTGAAAAGTTTGGATCAACACCTGTATACGGTCGGAAACAACATCCCGGTATTGGTTGATGTGTGCTACCATATCTCCCCGTATAACGCCATTTGAATTGGTTAAAAACAAATTGATAAGCGCAATACCAAACGATCCTCCCAATTGACGGATCATATTGGAAAGTCCGATTGCCTGTGGAACATCTTTACCATCAATTCCCGAAACGGCAAGCGTCAAAATAGGAGACATCATGAATGCCATACCAATTCCTCTCAGCACAAACGGCAGGTAAAAATCGCTTTCTGCAGAATCGGGAGAGGAAAATGCCAGCATCATCAGGAAAATAAAGGTCATGGATACACCCGAAATAATGATCGATTTAGGATTGACACCCGACCCCAGCATTTTTCCGACAAGGGGCATTGCAAACGCGGAACACAAGGCTCCCGGAATCATGAACATACCGGTTTGGGTTGCGGTCCAGCCCAGGGAAATCTGTACAAACAGCGGGAAAATAAATACGGTTCCGAACAACATCAACCCCAACATGAAATTCATGATTGAACCCATCACCATGTTGTAATTCTTATACAACCGGATATTGACCGCAGGGTAATCAATGGTGAGCTCCCGGTAGATAAATGCTACCAGGCAAGCAACGGAAACGATTGTAAAAAAGACGATTTCATGGCTTTCAAACCAATCTTCCGATGTTCCTTCTTCAAGTACGTACTGCAATGATCCGACTGCTCCGATTAAGAAAATAATCCCCCACCAGTCTATTTTTTTAGGTTTGACGGCCCCGGGACGATCTTTGACGAAGTTGTAACTTAAAATGGTCGCTATGATCCCGATTGGAATATTGACAAAGAAAATCCAGTGCCAGGAAAAGTTATCGGTAATATACCCTCCGATAGTTGGACCGAACGTAGGACCAATGATCAATCCCATTCCGAAAATTGCATTTGCCGTGGAAATTTTTTCCGGAGGAAATGCCCCGACAATAATCGATTGTGCGGTAGAAAGTAAACCACCTCCACCCAATCCCTGAATGAATCGCCAAAAAACAAGTGTCCACAGGCTGGTGGAAAGGGCACACATCAATGAAGCAAATGTAAAAATGATGACCGATCCGGTAAAGTAATTCCGGCGACCAAACAGGTCACTGAACATGCTTGTCAACGGAATGATGATCACATTTGAGATGGCATAAGAGGTAACGACCCAGGCAATTTCTGTTGTCGTTGCCCCGACACTACCACTGATCTCACGCAGAGAAACGTTTACGACAGTTGTGTCTAATAATTCAAGAATAGCACAACTGATGGCAGTGACGATCAGAATCCATTTTTCCGCTCCTTTCGGATAGGCGATGGTTTCTTTTGTTAATGCGATACTATTCACGATGTGCTTTATTTAACTTTTACAGATACATGGGCACTCAACCCGGGAAATAGAATTTCCGACTCCTTTTCCGATAACTGATCAATGGTAATTTTTACAGGTACCCGCTGAACGATTTTTACAAAGTTCCCGGTTGCGTTGTCCGGAGGAAGCAATGAAAACTTTGCTCCTGTTGCCCCGATAAATGAATTTAATTTTCCCTTGATTTTGAGTTTTGGGAATGCATCGATCTTAATTGTAACCGGTTGTCCCACCGACATATGTTCTATCTGTGTTTCTTTGAAATTGGCAGTAATCCATAAATTGGTATTGTCGATAACAGAACAAACAGGAGATCCGGTGGTAATAAACTGACCGACTTCAACACTTCTTTTGGAAACAACTCCGTCGCATGGAGCTTCTATTGTTGCGTAGTCCAGTTGCGTTTTGGCCAGGTTCAATTCTGCTTCCCGCTGGCGAATCATTGCTTGTGCCAGTGATACCATTGCTTCCTGTCCCATTGCCTGGGATTGACTTCCTGCGGATTGGGATTGAGAAACTTTCAACATTTTCAATGCCGAATCGTATTGTGCCTGTGCTACTTCCAGTTCTGCTGTTGCATTGTCCCATTCCGCTTTGGTTGCAGCTTTCTCTTTGTACATGTTTTGTACGCGTTTGTAATCTTCCTGAACTTTTGTCAAACGGGCTTTTGCGGAGGTGATGGAAGACTGTGATGTTTCCGTTGAAAAAACAGATGCAACGGCATTTTCCCGGGAGGCATTGGCATTGTTTTTAACTGCATTCAGGTTGGCTTTTGCATTTTCAAGTGCAGCTTCTGCTTGCGCAACTTTTGTCAGAAATTCCGTTTCGTCAACAGTGATCAATAACTGCCCTTTTTTTACCGGTTGATTGTCTGTAAAATGAAGCTCTTTTACGTAACCGGAAATGGCTGTCCGGATGGGTATGATATCCGCATCGATTTGCGCATTATTGGTTGATTCTTCTCCACCCCCCATAAAAAACAGAACACCAGTGATTGCTATTACAGCAAGCGCAGCAATGATAATGATCTTTTTTCGTTTTCCTTTTTTGTTTTCGTTTGTATTTTCCATTTTTCGAGCGATTTAAAAATTGAATGAACCGGATGTTGCATTGATTGAAGAAATCAAGTTCATTTGTTGTATTTCGTGTACTTTCTTATTTAATTTTGCCTGTAATTCAGCATTGAGTTGCGACAGGTAATTGACTACTGTTATTTTCCCGTTTTCCATTTGAGAAGAAGCGGTTGCAGTCACCCGCTGCCTTTTCTCGATGATCTCGTTATCTTTTTCGATGATGCGGGAATAAGCTTCCAACTGAGACGTTTGTGTGTTCAACGATGCCTGAACATTGAATAAAAAAGCCTCTTTTTGAAGTTCTACAAGGCTTCTGTTCAACTCCAACTTTGTCTTTTCGCGGTTCAATCCGTACAATGAACTGATGTTCCATCTCAACGTGAGGTTGGCACTTCCGAAAAAACGCAGTTCCTGATTAATGAAGTTCGGGCCCGGGCGTCCGTAATTTCCGGAAGCACCCAATGAAAGGGTTGGAATCGCATTTTTGTTGATGAGTTTGTAGCGTTGCTCCAGCAAGGTCGTTTGTAAATCAAACAACTTCATTTCGGGACGGTTAATCTCCAGTTGAATGGCTTCTCCTCCGATCGGCTGTACTATCAATTGTGTCTGATCATTTATCTCTTTCCCGGTGTACAATGAAAGTGTTTTGTACAACCCCAACAATTGAAAAACAGACTGATCAATATTTTGCTCGGTTTTTAATATTTCCGCGGATAATTCATCCAGAGCGCTGGGAAGTACTATTCCGTTTTCAACGCCTAACTGGATGTTTTTAGCACGATTTTCCAGATCTTCCTTGTACAGCTGTAAAACATTGATATTTTCTCTTCCCAACAAAACATTGATGTACAATTGATTGATGCGTTCAACCAATTTGTACAATTCTACTTCATTTTGCTGAATGGTCATCTCCGAAGAAGTGCGTTCTATGTTTCCCTGTGCTTTGATTCTTCCTCCGTCGACAATCGTTTGCTCCAGGCTGAGTGCCGTCATATAGGCATCGTGCGGAAAATCAAGATCCATTCCCGGAAAATTGAATTGAACAACCTCCGTGTTGTAGGTTGCCTGTGCCATAAACGAGAGTTTAGGTAACCAGTTTTCCCGAACGGCCTTTTCATTTTGTTCGAGGAGCTGAGCAGTAACGGTGTTTTGTTTGAACATCGGGTAATTTTCTTTCGCCCAGTGAATACAGGAGTCGATCGTAATGGTTTCCTGCCCGGTAACAGAGGTCGTTCCAATGGCAAGAACACAGATGACACGAATTAATTTATACATACATCATTGAAATTTAAAGGTTATAAATTCTTTCACCGAATCTTTTATTTTTTCGATGTTGTCGTGTGTATTTCCCCAATCATAGCCATGTGAAATAAACATGTTTTTATAAATGGGGCCGGCAATAAACGGATAGGCACACAATGACTGGAGGTTGATCATGAAAACAAACGGATCGAATGATTTGATTTCTTTTTTGTCCATGGCATCCTGCAATACGTCAATCAGGAAAGGTTGATTGCTTTTGATCTGTTTGATTTTTTGTCTGAACACATCCGGATTAAGCGTAACTTCTTTGAGAATGAAAATCGCCATCATCGGGTATTCCTCTAAAAATGTAAACATGTTGTCGACAAATACAAAAAGTCGTTCTTTTACAGGCAATGACGTATCTCCGATGACCATCATTTGTTCAAAATATTTTTTTAGAGCACCCTCAAATACCGCGTCAAACAGTTTTTCCTTGTTCCGGAAATAATAGTGTAATAAAGCTTTGTTGATACCAGCGATATCTGCTATCTCCTGCATCCGGGCACCATACAGCCCATGCTTGGTAAATACCTCTTTTGCAGCCTCTAAGATCCTTACTTCCGTTTTTTCATCTTTCTCTTTCATTGTTTAACCTTATAGTTTAACCAAATGGTTAATTTTTGGCAAAAGTAACAGATTTAATCGGGATGCAAACAAAAAAATAAAAATTAACAGATTTTTTACGATTGCTAATCACCTGAATGCGTGGTGATCCGGTAAAACAGGAGGAAAGTCAAGACTTAGCTTTTGTAGATTTTCAACCGTAACGGCGGTAATTCAGAATCAAAAATAGCGGAAACGAGGTAGGTACCATCCGGGTGAACAGACAGATTGATTTCTTCTTGTTCGGCAGGATGTTCAATAATGACTAATGCGTTGCCGAACAGATCGAAAACAATAATTTTAATGACTTTGAATTCAAAGTCTGCAAAAGAAAGTTTGAAAATTCCTTTTATCTCTTGTTGAAGCACACTCATCGTCAAAATGATTTGTGTACAAAATAAGAGAATAATAAATGGGGGTACAATACGCTATTTTACGTAAAAACAAGCAGAGTTATACGGCCATGAAACGGATAAAAAAGTACTTTTATCACGATTTAGTCGTTCTAATACCAATCATGCGAAAGCCAAGAGCAATTGTTTCTGTTACCAATGACCTCTACACGGATCAACGTGTGGATAAAGTTTGCAATTTCCTTGTTGACCGTGGATATGATGTGCTGTTGGTCGGAAGAAACCGCAAAAACAGCTTGAAATTACCGGAACGCAATTACCGAATGCACCGGATGCGTTTACTTTTTGACAAAGGAGCTCTGTTTTATGCGGAATACAACCTTCGCTTATTTTTCTTTTTACTGGTTCGGAAAGCAGCCATTTTTGTTTCCAATGATCTGGACACGCTGTTGGCAAATTATACAGCGAAAGTAGTTAAACCCGGAACACGTTTGTATTACGATTCACATGAATATTTTACGGAAGTGCCGGAATTACAGGGAAGAGGTGCAAAGAAAGTCTGGGAAAAGATAGAGGGATTTATTTTCCCGAAATTGAAAACCATTTATACAGTCAATGAATCCATTGCAGAGATGTATCGCAAAAAATACGGAAAGGAAATTTTCGTCGTCCGAAATGTTTCTCCGCTCTGGAACGGAACACAATTGGAGGGAAAAACTGAATTAGGTCTTCCGGAAGACCGTCCTGTGATCATCATGCAAGGTGCCGGAATCAATATTGACAGGGGAGGGGAGGAAGCCGTGGAAGCAATGAAATATGTGGAAAATGCTTGCCTGGCTATTGTAGGAGACGGGGATGTTGTACCGCAGCTGAAAGAATATGTGGCACAAAACGGATTGCAGGAAAAAGTACTGTTTTTCGGAAAGCAACCGTATCAACGAATGATGAATTATACCTATTATGCGACTATCGGACTGACGCTCGACAAAGACACAAATATCAATTACCGGTTTTCATTGCCCAATAAGTTATTTGATTACATTCATACCAATACAGCTGTTATCTGTACACCACTGGTTGAGGTAAAACGGATTGTGGAAGAATATGCTGTTGGATGCGTGTTGCAAACATTAACACCTGAAAAATTGGCAGAAACGATTAATAAATTGCTTTTTGACACGCAGAAATTAGATGAAATATGCGAAAATTGCAAGCAGGCAAAACAGGTGTTGAACTGGGAAAATGAAACAGAGGTGCTAAAAAAAATCTATCCGAAGGTTGAACAATAAGGTCGTTCATATCGTTTCTCTGGACGTTCCGTTTCCTCCGGATTATGGCGGAATGATTGATGTTTTTTACCGCATAAAAGCGTTACATGAGCTAGGGTTTTCCATTCATTTACATTGTTTTACCTACGGAAGGGCAAGACCGGTTGAGTTAGAACGCTATTGTTCAGAAGTTCATTTTTACGAACGCAAAAAACGAATTTCAGATTTCTTTTCACCCCGTCCGTTTGTAGTACAAACCAGAAGGTCAGACGATCTGTTGAAACGATTGTTGGCAGATGAACATCCTGTGTTGCTGGAAGGATTGCATTGCTGCTGGTACCTGGAACATCCGGAAATGAGAAAGAAAATGACGATTGTCCGAACGCACAATGTAGAGCACGATTATTACCAGGAGCTCATGAAAATGGCTTCCGGATTCAAAAAATTGTTTTTTCGCTCAGAATACAAGAAATTGAAACGTTACGAATCTATTTTATCAAAAGCGAATTATTTATTCGCAATAAAAGAAGGAGACGCCGTTCATTTTAAAACCATCAACAACAACACATATGTGCTGCCGGCATCGCTTCCGCAGTTGAAACAACATGTGATTGCGGAACCAAAAGCCTATTGCTTGTTTCATGGAAATTTATCCGTTGAAGAAAATGATGCATCTGCCCGGTGGTTGCTGGATCACGTAATTCCACACCTGAATAACGTTTTGTTTGTGATTGCCGGAAAGAATCCGGCCCGGGAATTGGTTCAGACAGCGAAACAACGGGGCGTAAAAATTGTTGCAAATCCGTCTGAAGCGAACATGAATCAATTGATTGCTGAAGCACGGATCCATGTGCTTCCGTCCACACAGGCAACGGGATTAAAATTAAAATTACTGGCAGCGTTGCAAACAGCAGGGACAGTAATTGTCAACTCTAATATGATTCAGGGAAATGACCTCGGAGACTACTGCATTGTTGCTGATTCTGCAGAAGAATTTGTTGTTGCAATTCAACAAGAAGTTAACAAACCGATCGATTTAGCAGATCGAAAAAGTCAGATCGAAGCGTTCTTAACACAGCACAACACACAAGACGCGGTTGCCCGGGTTTTTCGTGAAATACACCTGATCTAGATAGTTTTTACTAATTTCGGCTAACAAAACCAATCCATTGTAATGATTAAAAACTTCCTCAAAGACCATTTTCTAATTCTAAAAATCAGGAATCGATTCAACCCTTCTGTTCAGATTACGCAGCGACAATTGTTCCTGGATTACCAGAAACAAGCGAAGAAGAATGAATTACCGGCATTTTCCGACACCGGATTTCGGGTGTTTTCCCAGTTTGAAGAAGACGGGTTGTTGTTGTTTATTTTTTCCGTAATCGGAATGGATAACAAGCAATTTGTAGAAATTGGATCAGACGATGGTGTCAACAGTAATTCTGCCAACCTGTACTTTAATTTCGGATGGCATGGATTGTTCATAGACGGGAATCCAAAAGCGATCAAACGCGGGCAAAAATTTTTTAGCAAGTATCCGCACACGTGGTTTTATCAACCGACATTTGTTTGCTCAAAAGTAAACCGTGAAAATGTCAATGCGTTAATTACAAACGCCGGATTTAAAGGAGAAATAGGATTGTTGTCTATTGACATCGACGGGAACGATTACTGGGTGTGGGATGCAATTACAGCTGTTGAACCTCAGGTAGTGATCATCGAAACACACAATGAGTTTGGAATGGAAAACATTGTGGTACCGTATGATCCGAATTATTTTTATCCGGGAAAACATCCTGTTTATCATGGTGCGTCTCCTGTTGCAATGACCAAACTGGCCAATAAAAAAGGATACCGCCTGGTGGGTGCGAATGAATTGGGATCCAACTTTATTTTTGTTAAAAACGGACTGGCCGATGAACTTATCCCGGAAGTGAGCGTGGAATCGGTCTTGAAACATCCTTCTATTCAGAAAGGACATCAAACATTTCTTCCAATCAAGGATTGGGAATACATCCGGCCGTGATTACCAGGTATACATTGTAAATTCGATTGTTTTATCTTCCATGTATTTTGGAATAATTGCGGTTTCCGTAACACCATCCGTTCGATAGCAATACCCATAGAGTTTTTCACCAAAAAAAGGCTTGTTTTTTTCAGAATCAAATCCAATCGGTGTGCAATCCAGACCAATATTTGGATGATGTTTTAGTTTTACCGTTGATTTAATCGGTGTTTCATTTGACTCAAAATCCACTTCGTAGATTACGCCATTCGTACGATGCTGCATGGCAAACTTAGCGTCTCCCAAATCTGAGAGATGGAGTGCACAAAGAAAATTTTCTTGCATATCTGTTCTACCCAGAAACGGGAGGTTGATTGTTGAACTCACCTTTAATGGAGTGTCATTCTTTTCATCTATGTCAATTGTGCAAAGTACAAATTTTCGGAATCGTATCCCCATCTCGTTCGTTTTATCACTTAATTGCATCAATTGTAAAGCCAAAATTGTTTTTCCGCTTTTTCCGTTTTCTATCAATTTTACATGTTCAGTGCCAAACCCTTTACTTCCGATTAATTCTGAATGATCTATATAGTTTATACTTAAATCTGCATTCAAAACACATAGTTTATTCGTGTAGCTGGAAGAAACAACACACAGCATTTTATGATTGTTTAATTCTTTTATAATTTTAACGCGGGGTTTATTTTTACCAGCAAACCCGGCAATTTCATCTCCATAATTTTGTGATTTTACAGTAGAAGTGTGATCATTCATATTGTAATCACAAGAAACCAACGTTAAGGAGTTATTCCCACTTATTCCGTTATACAAAAAAAGTAATCGAATGACATCATCATTGATGATTTTCATGTCCCAACTTAACATTTGGGATGGCTTTAATAAATTGGTACTGGAAATCTGATGTTCGACCAGTTCTCCTTTAAAGGAAGTTTCTTCAATTTTTATTGAATTGGTCGTATAATAGAATGCATACATGTTACCGTTTTTCGAGGAGTAAATCATATTTTTATCCATTTCACCAAGACCAAAGGTTCCTTGAATGTACCTCATTTGATTTTCTTCAGCAACTGGATCAATGAAACGCGTCAGATTACTATTGGAATAGCTTCCTTTCTTTTCACCATCTTTATCAATAATAGTACACAGCACATCATGTTTTTCAGAAAGACGATATTTGATTGAAAAAATTAAATAATCACCATTATCCATTGGGCGAATTTTGATGTTACTTGTTTCAGAGGATAACAGTTTTACATCAAGCTTTTTTTCTGTTTGGCAAAAACCTGTATGGATAATAAAACACGTTAGTAAGAGGATGCAAATAGATTTTGTCATTTAGAGATAAGTTTAATTTTTTTCAAAACTAACTATTTTTTAACAAAAACTAATAATAGATACAACAGACCGTTTTGTGCCCAGAAAGAATCGTAGAACGAATTCAGTATATTAATAAATTGATGATTCTACAAATCGCGTTTTTTCAGTAGTCTATACGACAGCCAGATAAACAAAGCGGTGTAAAAAACAGAACTAACAACAAATACCCAATCTACAGAAGAGGACACAAAAATTGATTTTCCGGTAATAAAACCTTGCGGATCCATCGTCGGGAAATTGATCAGGTTGGCAGAAGACTTCAGGGGTAAAAAATTACTTATAAAAAAGCCTTCCGGATCTATATTTCCATTGTTGCGGGCCATGATGATCAGCACTTCCACAACACTGATGATTCCTTCCACAACCCACCAAACAAACAATCCGAGTAAGGAAAAGGCACTTTTTTTAAGCAATAAGGCCAGGAACAAACAAAATGAAAAAAAGAAAGAGAGTTTGATAAAGTAAGCACCAATGAAATCAATTCCTTTGAAAACAGCATCCTGAGAGTTGGAAAAAATAAACCCCAGGATCAACGAAATAGCAAAGACAAATACGGTAGAAACAGCAGCAAAAATAAAATTCGTCAGGATTTTTGACTGCAAAAATTCTTTTTTGCTCAACCCGTCGATGAGGTTTTGTTTGAGTGTTCCATTAGAAAACTCATTGGTGACATTCATAATGACAATCACCCCCAGGAAGATTTTACCGATGGCAACGACATAAGCAATGTTTTGCCAGATATCCGGAAAATTGAAAAATCCAAGCTGTGCAATGTCCAGTTCTATACCACCGATTTCAGGTTTGATATAGGCCAATATCACACCGACAGCTGCCAGCATAAGGAAATAAAGTATTGTAAAAATGCGCGCTGATTTGTAATAAAAAATCTTATTCCATTCAATATTCAGTAGTCGTTTCATCCGTTTTGATTTTTGGTGATTTGTAAAAATTGCTGTTCCAGACTTTCTTTTCTTTTCACAAGGTGTTTGAGAACGATTCCCTGCTCAAACAGTTGTTTGTTCAAAGCTTCTCCATTCAGATCTTCCTTCAGGATTGCTTTGAGTAAACCGTTCCCGTTTTCGGAAGAAACCCGATCAAAATGGGGGAGGGAAAGTAATACTTCCTGCAAGCGATGATTATCGCCGGAACTGATTTCAAAATACCCGAACCCGGCAGTCATTTCATCTACACGTCCACTGTACAGCGTTTTTCCTTTTTCCAGGATGACAACATGTGAACAGACTTTTTCCACTTCATCCAGTAAGTGACTGGCAAGAATAATGGTGGTTCCCATGGATGCAATCTGCAAAATAAGTTCCCGAATCTGGATGATTCCCTGCGGATCCAATCCGTTAGTCGGTTCATCCAGGATCAACACTTCCGGATCGTTCAACAACGCTGCTCCGATTGCCAGTCGCTGTTTCATTCCCAGGGAAAAGGTGCGAAACTTGTCATGCTTTCGATCTAACAAACCAACAAGCTTTAATTTCTCGTCAATTTTATGTTTTTCAGCACCTTTGATTTGTGCAACGATCTCCAGGTTTTTTTCAGCAGACAAATACGGATAGAAATTCGGGCGCTCAATGATAGCTCCGATTTTTTTAAGGGAGTTGGTTGTGGGTTCTTCTCCGAACCATTTCCAGGATCCGATTGTCGGGTTGACAACATTGAGAATGATTCCCAGCGTTGTCGACTTTCCACTTCCGTTGGGTCCCAGCAGTCCGTAAATATTTCCCTTTTCAACAGAGAAGCTCAGGTCGTCAACGGCCGTCATTCTTCCAAATTTTTTGGTCAGGTGACCAATTTCAAGTACTTTTTCCATAAGTATTTTTCGTACAAAGTTGTTCGTTAAATGTATTCATTATTTTGATTTCGTTCTATCATAATGCAAACATTGATAGAAGTAACGAAACTTTTTATTCGTTGTTATGACGGAATCACAATCGGGCATAAAAAAACCACCTGTGTTATACACAGATGGCTTTCCTTCAGCATTTTTTGCTTGAATTATTTTTTAGCTGCGCAACAAGACTTTGCTGATGAAGAACCAGAACAAGACTTCCCGGAAGTTGTTGTTGTTGCAGTTGATGACTTTTTCTCGTCTTTCTTCTTTTTATCTTTATCACCGTTGTTTACAACTGTATAATTTGAAGATGTTGCAGCGTAAACAGCGTTAGAAACGTATCCTCCAGCTACAACAAGAGCCAATGCCAATGCGATCTTTTTCATAATTTTAATTTTAAGTTTTGTGCTACTAATGTATGCTTTAATTGTGTTTTCAACAAATTTTTAACACAATTTTATGCTTTATTCGACAATCAGGATATAATTGTTCTTCTTTCCTTTCCCTAGCAAAACGTATTTTCCGTTGATCAGGTGTTCGTCAGAAAAGGTAAATTCTTCCCCGACTTTTTCCTTGTTAACGGAAATGGCACCTGCTTTTAACTCACGACGTACTTCGCTGTTGGAAGCAAGAAAACCTGTCTTTCCTGCCAGTGCATCCAGAATTCCGATGGATTGAAAATCTTCTTTTGAGATCGTTGCCTGCGGAACACCGGAGAAAACAGAAAAGAAATCACGTTCTGACAACGACTTCAGGTCTTCAGATGTTGATTTTCCAAACAAAATGTTAGAGGCAGCAATCGCTGTTTTCAACGCCTCTTCTCCATGTACAGCAATTGTGATGTCTTCCGTCAATGCTTTTTGGAGCAGACGCAAATGTGGCTCTTCCTGGTGCTTGCTAATCAACGCTTCAATTTCTGCTTTCGGACGGAATGTAAAAATTTTGATGTAGTTTTCTGCATCAGCATCACTTGCATTCAACCAGAACTGGTAAAATTCGTACGGACTTGTTTTTTCCGGATCCAGCCAGATGTTCCCGCTTTCAGATTTCCCGAATTTCGTTCCGTCTGCTTTTGTGATCAACGGGCAAGTTAGTGCATATGCTTTCCCACTTTCTTTTCTGCGAATCAATTCCGTTCCGGTTGTAATATTTCCCCATTGATCGGAACCACCCATTTGCAGCGTACAGTTTTTTGCTTTGTACAAGTGCAGAAAGTCATACCCCTGAACCAACTGGTAGGTAAATTCTGTAAAACTCATCCCGTCGTTGGCTTCTCCTGTCAGACGCTTTTTTACGGAATCTTTCGCCATCATATAGTTAACAGTGATGTGTTTTCCGACATCACGGATGAATTCCAGGAATGAAAATTCCTTCATCCAATCGTAATTGTTAACCAATTCTGCGGCGTTGGGTGCATCGGAATTAAAATCCAGGAATTTTTCTAATTGCTTTTTGATGCTGTCCTGGTTGTGACGCAATGTGGGCTCGTCCAGTAAGTTTCGTTCATCCGATTTTCCGGATGGATCTCCGATCATTCCCGTTGCACCGCCAATCAGCGCAAAGGGTTTATGTCCTGCGTTTTGAAAATGTTTCAACAACATCACACCTACCAGGTGGCCGACATGCAATGAATCTGCAGTCGGGTCGATTCCAACATACGCTGAACGCATTTGTTCCAGCAAATGTTCTTCTGTACCCGGCATTACATCGTGGAGCATTCCTCTCCAGCTTACTTCTTCTATAAAATTTTTCATTGATGGAACGGTATTGATCCTCCCATTTGAGATACTTCCTTCCAACAACTGAAAGAGATTCTTGTGGGGAAGGAAAACAGATTCAACTCCCCCTTGGAAGGGTAGGGGGAGGAATGGAAGGATGATTTATTAATTATGCTTTTACAGCAAATTTCTCTTTGTAATCAACAACACTTTGTTCGAAGATGCGGATCGCCTCTGATTTGTTCAGGAATCCTTTTACTTCTGTTGATTTTTTCTCCAGTTTTTTATAATCTTCAAAGAAAACGCGGATTTCATCCAATACATGCGGATTCAAATCAGACAAATCGTTGATGTGGTTCCAGTTTTTATCACCTTTTGCAACAGCAATGATTTTGTCGTCCATTTCGCCTCCGTCAATCATTTGCATTACACCGATGATTTTTGCCTCAACCAGACACATCGGTACAATCTCAATATCAGACAAAACAAGGATGTCTAACGGATCTTTATCGTCACAATAAGTACGTGGAATGAACCCATAATTTGCAGGATAGGACATTGTAGACGCAATAACTCTGTCTAACAGAATCATCCCCGTTTCTTTATCCAATTCATATTTCGCTCTGCTATTTTTAGGTATTTCGATGATTCCTGTTACTACTTCTGGTGCGTTTTCTCCGAAAGAAACATCATGCCATGCATTAAAACTCATGTTGTCAGATTTTAATTGTGATTGTTTATTTGTATTTACTTTTTATTGGTTGTCAATTCTTTAAAGACTTCCTCCAATGATTTTTCTTCTATTTTTAATGTCAGTGTCAGCCAGTTGTTGTCAGAAGCATGTTTGGAAATCACCCTTCTCAAATCTACCTCTTCAACTGTTTCCAGCAACCACCCACCTTTTACTTGTTCAACTTTTCGTACATGCGGAACTTTTTGTAATTGCGATTTGCTGATTTGGTCTTCAAACTCCACATAGACTGTCTGAACGGTGGTATGTTTCTGCAACTCGGAAGCTTTATTGTCGGCAACAATTTCTCCCTTGTTGATGATGACCACCCGGTCACAGATTGCTTCTACTTCCTGCATGATGTGCGTGGAGAGCATCACCGTTTTTTTCTTACCGATGGATTTGATCAAATCACGGATTTCCACCAATTGATTCGGATCGAGACCTGACGTCGGTTCATCCAAAATCAACACCTCCGGATCATGAATAATGGCAGCAGCCAATCCTACCCGCTGGCGGTACCCTTTGGACAGCATCCCTATTTTCTTGCCTTGTTCCACTTCCAGACCAACAGCTTTAACCATTTCCTCTACACGCTGCCGCACGTTTTTGATTTTGTAAATATTACCTACAAATTCGAGGTATTCTTTCACGTACATATCCAGGTACAACGGATTGTGTTCTGGTAGATAGCCGATCTTTTTTCGTGTTTCGAGCGAGTCGACATCTACCGGCATACCGCATACCTTTACTTCTCCTTCACTTGCAGGAATAAAGCCGGTAATGATCTTCATGGTTGTCGATTTTCCGGCACCGTTAGGACCCAAAAAACCAACA
>DHNG01000026.1:57710-75163 GCA_002409405.1 Flavobacteriales bacterium UBA5422
CAAAAAACCAACAATCTCTCCGGAATTAACCGTGAATGAAACAGCTTTTACCGCGGCTTGCTCACCGTAATATTTGTATAAATTTTTTACCTCAATAGACATGCAACAAGCATTTTGAACGCACGAAGATACACAATATTGAGTTTTTTATGAAAATAAGAATTCTTTTTTGTATGCTTTTTGTCTGTTTTTTCTCCGGAAGAAAATAAAAAAACCACGGATACAACTATCCGTGGCTCAAGATCAGGAGATTTGCAGGGTGATTATCCTTTCAACCCCTTGAATTTTTTAGACAATTCTTCTAATTGTTTGATGTTCTTTTCCGCTTTTGCAATTCCTGTATTGTCTTTATTTTTCTCTACTTCTGCAAGTACCGCTTTTTCCGCATTCAAACGCACATCAATTTGCTGCAACAAGAAATCAATGTTTTGAGGAAAGAACATTTTGGTGTACATTCCGCCACTGTTTTTCAGGTAATTATATGTGTCGAATGATTGTTCCATCAGTGAATTATCCTGCCCGGAAAGATAGCTGGTAAATAAGTTCATCATTCCCAGTTCGTCAAATCCGGACATGGTTCCGTTCGTCAGGTTTTTCTGAAAGAATGAAAATTTATTGGCATCTCCGTTTTCGGCATACAATCCTGCGATTCCGACAATCATACTCGTAGAACGCTCATTTTCCAATTCAGCAGCTTTCTGCATCGCTAATGTCGGGTTTGCTTTTCCAAGGTATTTCAGAGCAGAAGAAACAACGCTGTATGAAGAATCTTTTAATGAAGCCAGGTAAATGGATTCAGCATTTTCTACACCCATTCTGTCAATGAAGTTCAATGCCGCAGCACGTACCGATGACTCCGGATCGTTTGTTGCCAATCCTTTGATGATGTCAATTGCCTGTTGCTTGTTCGCATCTTTTAATCGTACAGCCTTTTCAATTGCTGTACTTCTGATCGACCAAAACGGGTCTTTTAAAGCATCCAGAATCAATTTTTGAGCTGTTTCATCTATCTTTTTTGTTCCGAAGTTCAATGCACGTGTTCTTGTTCTCCATTTTTCGGAATTGTAGTATTGTTCGATGAACTGACCTTGTGGCTTTTTCTCATTGATTTCTGCAAGCAATGCTTCCTGGTAATCTGTGATCACCGTTTTAAGCGTTCCTCTTACCGGGAAACGGAATTCATTCTCAATTTTATCAACCGTTACATTATGTGCTTGTTTTCCTTCCGAATCAACAACAGCGATTTGCATGGGCAATTTAAAGATCGGGAATTCCGCCAGGTTTTGTTTTTGTGTAATGGAAACAATCACCTGTCCGTTTTCTTCCCGTTGATTGATGTCCAGTGTCGGGTGGCCGGAAGCTGTAAACCATTGTTGGAAAAACCAGTTCAGATCTTCACCGGTCACTTCTTCAAATGCCAATCGCAAATGATGGTATTCTGCCGCTTTGTACTTATTGTCTGTCAGGTATTTATTCAGTGAAAGAAAAAACGCTTCATCACCGACATAGCTGCGCAGCATGTGTAAAATACGTCCTCCTTTGTTGTAAGAGTGACCGTCAAACATTTCTTCTTTTTCGTCGTAATCATACCAGATCAGGTCATGGTATCCCTGCATTTGTGCCTGTTGCAAATATCCGTTTGCCTCAGAACTTGCATGGAAATCTGCTTCGTCTTTCCCGTGCTTGTATTCATCCCACAGGTATTGCGAATAATTGGCAAATGCTTCGTTTAATGGAAGGTTGGACCACGATTCACATGTCACCAGATCACCAAACCAGTGGTGGAACAATTCGTGTGCGATGATGGATTCACTTGTTCCGTCCAACGATTCACGATCGGTTTTGTAAACAAAATCACCGAACACAACGGCTCCGGTATTTTCCATCGCTCCGGAAACGTAATCCCTCACAACAATCTGGTGGTATTTATCCCACGGGTATTCAACACCCAATTTTTCGGAGAAAAATTTAATCATTTCAGGTGTATGTCCGAAAATCGATTTGGCATATTGTTCCCATTCAGGTTCTACATAGTAATGAACGTCGATTTTCTTGCCATCTTTTCGTGTATAGGTATCTTTTACAACTTTAAATTCTCCGATTCCCAACATAAACAGATACGGAGCATGTGGCAATTCTTGCTTCCAATGATCAGTTCTTGTTCCGTCCGCATTTTTCTTGCTGGTTACCAATTTTCCATTAGAAAGTGTTACAAATTTATCTTCAACCGTTACAAAAACTTCCTGTGATGTCTTTGCATTCGGCGCATCGATGGTCGGGAACCAGACAGAACTTGCTTCTGTTTCTCCCTGTGTCCAGATTTGCGGCATTTTATTGGCTTCTGAACCATCATTATTGATGAAATATAATCCTTTATCGGAAGTAATTGCCGCACTTCCTCCCGTTTCGCGTTCGTTCGGTTTGGCAATGTAATCTACAACAATGGTATACTGTTCATTGCGGGTATATGTTTTCCCCAGTTTGATCTTCAAAAAATCATCTTTGTACGTATATGTCAGATCCTTTCCGTCCAGTTTCACCGAATTGATCGTCATTCCCTTTGCGTCCAGAATCAAGCTGTCGGACGAATAAAAATGAGGCTTCGCAGTGATGGTTGCCTTTCCGTATAAATATGCTTTCGCCCAATCAACACTTACATCCAGACGTGTGTGGATCAGGTTGGTAAGAATGGTTTCAGAAGCATGAAAAACAGCACGTTCCGTAGGAATAGTCTTGGATGGTTCTGCTACCTCAGTGGTAGGAGTAGTCGGTACTGTAGCAACAGGACTGATGGGAGCATCCGTTTTCTTTGTTCCGCATGCTGTAAACACTAACAGGGCAACTGCAAAATATGATTTTCTCATTTTCAAAAGTAAATTATACAGGCAAAAATGCAAAAATTAATAGAACAGCGCATAAAAATGTGACGAATGGTCAGGATTTATTGTTGAACAGACCCTTGTCTGGTTAAAGAGTTATTTTTTATCGTATTTGCCAGTCGAATGATGGCTAAAAACCGGAATGAACGTATATATTTGTGTGAACAACACGCATATTGCGAATGAAAATTGAACAGACCATAAAAATTGCCGTAGATGCTATTGTATTCGGATACACCAACCAGACCATACATGTATTACTGATCAAACAAAAGCTCGGGCAACTGAAAAATCAATGGGCACTGGTGGGGGGATTTGTGAAAAACGGAGAAACCCTTACAAAAGCTGTGAAACGCGAACTGCAGGAAGAAGCAGGTATCGAAGTTGATTATATGGAACAATTGTACACGTTTGGAGACGATGTAAACCGCGACCCTCGGTTCCAGGTTATTTCCGTTACCTATTTTGCGTTGGTCAATTCGACAAATCTTACGTTAACAGCAGACACGGATGCAGAAGAAGCGCAATGGTTTCCTGTTAATGAGCTACCCGAACTGGCATATGATCACAAAGAAATAGTGCAATTGGCAAAAGAACGGCTTCAACGAAAATTGACCTATCAGCCGATTGGGTTTGATCTATTGCCAACCAAATTCTTATTCTCCGACCTGGAGCGATTATATTGCAGTATTCTGGAACAGGAAATAGACCGGAGAAATTTTAGAAAAAAGATGCTGAGTTATGGTGTAATTGAAGAAACGGAGGAATATGCTCCGCAGAAAAGTGGGCGTCCTGCTAAATTATTCCGGTTTAACAAGCAGAAATATATGGAATTATCAATGGAATCCAGCGGCTACAAAATTGACTTTGTGTAAAAAAAACACAAAATAATTTGGTGCTTTAAAATAGAAATGTAACTTTGCGTAAAACAAACACAAAAAAATTACTATGATACTCAATTTAACCCCAGGTTTTAACCCCGTCAACGGAACAGAAATTGCATTTAAAAGTTTTACTTTTTCAGGAGGTGAACCACATATAAAAATTAATACGGATTTTGATAAAAGTGAAGGAGTAACGGTTACACACCGCATTAATTCGTTCAACGATTTAGGGTTACTTTGCTTGGCTGTTGACGCATTGAAACACATGGATGTTACACTTGAAAACCTGGTAATTCCGTATTTTCCTGCAGCTCGTCAGGATCGGTTAATGATTCCGGGAGAACCACTTTCTGTAAAAGTGTATGCGGAGATCATCAACAGTTTCGGATTTAAAAAAGTCGTTGTTCTGGATCCGCATTCCGAAGTAACTCCGGCTGTTCTGGATCGTTGCCATGCCGTTCCGAATCATGCATTTGTACAAGAAGTGATCCGTTTGACCGGAACAGATGTTACATTGATTTCTCCGGATGGTGGAGCCCTGAAAAAAATCTACAAAGTCTCCGAATTTTTAGGTGGGGTAGAAGTGGTGGAATGCAGTAAGAGCAGAGATGTGAAGACAGGAAAATTGACAGGATTTAAAGTGTATGCAGATGATTTGCAAGGAAAAAATTGTCTGATTGTCGACGATATTTGCGATGGCGGGGGAACTTTCCTCGGACTGGCAGAAGAGTTGAAAAAGAAACATGCAGGAAATCTCTACCTGGCGGTAACACATGGTATTTTTAATAAAGGTTTCGACGAACTGAAAGAAGCTTTTCAACACATTTATACAACCAACTCATTCCGTGAAATCACACATGAAAATGTGACGCAGATAGCGTGGGATGTAACGACTGAATTATGACAGAAAAAGAAGAAAAAACGATCAGCAAATTTTTAAGCTTGGTGCTTCGACACCAACCGGAAATGATTCAATTAGAATTGTCACAAACCGGGTGGGCAGATGTAGATGAACTGATCGAAAAATGTGCAGTAAAAAACATTCGTTTTACAAAGAACGAATTAAAAAAAGTGGTACAAAACAATAATAAACAGCGGTTTAAATACGATGAAGAAAATAACCTGATTCGTGCAAATCAGGGACACAGCATACAGATTGATGCGGATTTAAAAACAGCCATTCCTCCAGTGCTTTTATACCATGGAACAGCAGTGAAAAATGTGCCGGCAATCCGAGAGCAGGGAATAACAAAGCAAAACCGCTTACATGTGCACTTGTCGGCTGATCAGGAAACGGCAAACAAAGTAGGAATGCGTCACGGGAAACCGTTTATTTTTACCGTTGAAGCAAAACAAATGCACGATAAAGGAAATGTGTTCTATTTGTCGGAAAACGGAGTCTGGCTGACAGAACTGGTTTTACCGAATTATTTGCGAAAAGATGAGCACTAAATGGGTAATAGGCGATTTGCACGGAGGGTTGAAAGGATTGGTGCAGCTATTGGAAAGAGCTCCTGTAGCTTCTGACGATCAGTTGATTTTTCTGGGAGATTATGTCGATGGGTGGAGTGAATCGGCTCAGCTGATTGATTTTTTAATACAACTCCAGCAGCAATTCAACTGTATTTTTATTAGAGGCAACCACGATGTCTATTGCCACAATTGGTTATACAAAGATGAGTTAGACAGTACATGGATCAATCATGGGGGAGTTGCCACAATGAAAAGTTACAGTAATTATACACGTGAACAACGGCTCAAACACATTGATTTCTATGAGCAACTGCATAATTTCCACATTGATGAAGAAAACCGATTATTCATTCACGCTGGATATACCTCGATGCACGGTCCTGAAAAAGAAACGCATGAATCCATGCTATACTGGGATCGAACATTATGGGAAATGGCTCTGACAATGGACCAACGAATTCAAAAAGATTCAAAATTGTATCCGAAACGCTTATTATTGTTCAACGAAATATACATTGGACATACACCCACATTGCAATATGACAGCAGTACTCCGATGCAGGCATGTAATGTTTGGAATATAGATACCGGAGCCGGATTTAAGGGAGCAGCAACCATTTTGAATGTAACGGATAAAACATGTTATCAAAGCGATCCGTTACCGGAATTGTACCCGACAGAAAAAGGAAGAAATAACTAAAAAATAAAAAACGATGAACCCATTACTTTTAACAGACGGTTATAAAATTGACCACAGAAGACAATATCCGGAAGGAACAACCCTCGTTTATTCTAACTGGACCCCGAGAAAAAGCCGGATGGAAGGCGTTAATGAAGTGGTATTATTCGGATTGCAATATTTTATCAAAAAATACATTCTGGAAGATTTTGATACACATTTTTTCAAGCAGCCAAAAGAAAAAGTAGTCAAAGAATACAGTCGTAGAATTAATAATTACCTGGGGGAAAATCAGGTTGGAACACAACACATTGAAGCATTACACGATTTGGGATACATTCCGATGGTGATCAAATCATTGCCGGAAGGAGCTCCCGTTCCTGTACGTGTTCCGATGTTTACCATGTACAACACCCAACCGGAATTCTTCTGGTTGACGAATTATTTTGAAACATTGGTTTCAGCGGTTGTCTGGATGCCGTGTACTTCTGCCACAATTGCCCTGCAGTACAGAAAAGTGCTGGATAAATTTGCTGCGGAAACATCTTCTGTTCCAGAGTTTGTTGACTGGCAGGGACACGATTTTTCCATGCGGGGAATGGCAGGGATCGAAGCGGGATTAATTTCATCGTGCGGACACTTGTTGAGTTTTACAGGAACAGACACTGTGCCGGCAATCGATTTATTGGAACGTTACTACAATGCCGATTCCGACAAAGAGCTGATTGGAGGTTCCGTTGCTGCTACCGAACATTCCGTGATGTGTATGGGTACCATTGAAGACGAATTGGGAACATTCCGCCGATTGATCTGTGAAGTATACCCGAAAGGAATTGTATCCATTGTTTCAGATACCTGGGATTTGTGGAAAGTATTGACGGAGTATTTGCCGCAGTTGAAAAACGAAGTAATCAACCGGGAAGGAAAGGTTGTTATTCGTCCGGACAGCGGTGATCCGGTGTTGATTATCTGTGGAAACCCGGAAGGAAAGACCGAGCAGGAACGAAAAGGAGTTGTTGAATTATTGTGGGATACCTTCGGAGGAACGGTTAATGAAAAAGGATACAAAGAACTGATCCCGCAAATCGGAGCGATCTACGGAGACAGTATCACCGTTGACAGAGCAACACGTATTTGTCAGGGATTAAAAGACAAAGGATTTGCCTCAACAAACGTGGTGCTTGGAATCGGTTCTTATACATACCAGTACAATACACGTGATACATTTGGTTTTGCCATGAAGGCAACATATGGAGAAGTAAACGGAGTGGGACGAGAAATTTTTAAAGATCCGATCACAGATGACGGAACAAAAAAATCGGCGAAAGGACTCATGAAAGTGGTAGAAGAAGACGGGACTTACAAGTTGCAGGATCAGGTATCCTGGGAGGAAGAACAACAAGGAGCATTCAAGGAAGTTTTCAGAGACGGAAAATTATTAATAGATCAGTCTCTGGCAGAAATCCGCCAACGAATCAAAAGTTAGTTTTCCAAATCGAGGAAATCCGCCAATGATTCCTTATCTTTGACAAAAAAACACAGGCAAATGACACACGCAAAATGGAACTTTGACGGACAGGAAACACTTGCAAGCGACGGTGCGGTTATTAAATGGGAAGATGAAACTTTTTTCACGATCTCCTATAATGGGAATACCTTTTTCGGAGAAATTTTAGAAGAAAATACAGAGAGTAATCTTTTAAAGTTAAAAATCAATCACCGTGTTTTTACCGTTGGTAAAAAAGGTCCGTTGGATGAATTAATTTCTTCACTTGGAATGGATGTTCCGAAAGTTCGAAAGTTGAAAGAACTGCAAGCGCCTATGCCAGGACGGATTGTCAATATTGCTGTGCAAGTCGGGCAGGAAGTTAATGTCGGGGACGAAATTCTTTCCCTGGAAGCGATGAAAATGGAAAACGTTTTAAAAGCGGAAGGAACGGGAATTGTTAAAGAAATTTTTGCGAAACCGGAACAAGTGGTTGAAAAAGGACAGGTGATTATTGAATTCGAATAAATCTTTTTCAAGATAATTTTATAGAACACAGATTCCCCGAATGAAACTTTGTATAGCCGAGAAACCTTCTGTTGCGAAAGACATTGCTGAAATTATCGGGGCAAAAACCCGTCGTGACGGATACTACGAAGGAAACGGCTATGCGGTTACATGGACCTTCGGTCATTTGTGTACTCTCAAAGAACCACACGATTACAAAGAGTCCTGGAAATTCTGGCGACTGGAAGATTTACCCATCATCCCACCTAATTTCGGAATCAAAGTTATTAAGGACAATGGGGTACAAAAGCAATTTACAACGATTGAGAATCTGGTTGCACAATGTGAAGAGGTAATCAACTGCGGGGATGCCGGGCAGGAGGGAGAGCTCATCCAGCGATGGGTGTTGCTGAAAGCAAAATGTAAGGTTCCGATCAAGCGCTTGTGGATTTCCTCACTAACAGAAGAAGCAATCCGGGAAGGTTTTGACAAACTGAAAGATTCGCAACAATACGACAATTTATATGCAGCAGGTAGCGCGCGCGCTATTGGTGACTGGATGCTGGGAATTAATGCAACGCGCCTGTTCACAGTAAAGTTCGGAAGAGGACAATCGACCTTATCGATCGGTCGTGTGCAAACGCCGACACTGGCATTGATTGTGCAGCGGCAAAAAGAAATAGATGCCTTCAGGGGAGAAGAGTACTGGGAGTTAAAAACCAATTACCGGGAAACAGAATTTCTGTGCCAGATTGACCGGTTGAAAACAGCTGAAAAAGCAGAAAAAGGACTGGAATACCTCAAAGACAAAGAATTTGAAGTAACATCTTTTGAACAAAAAGAAGGAAAAGAAGGAAATCCGCGTCTGTATGACCTAACGTCTTTGCAGGTGGAATCAAATAAAAAATACGGCTATTCGGCAGACGAGACATTGCGTCACATTCAAAGCTTGTACGAAAAAAAGATTGTTACCTATCCACGTGTAGATACAACGTACCTTTCCGAAGACCTGCACCCGAAAGTTCCGGGAATTCTGCGCCAGATGACTTATTATTCCCGTTTCACGGAAAGCCTGCTCACACAACCGATTCCGAAATTGAAAACGGTTTTCGACGATAAGAAAGTAACGGATCACCACGCCATTATTCCCACAGGAGTAGTGCCTTCCGGAATTACTCCGGATGAGCAAAAAATATACGATCTGGTCGCACGACGCTTCATCGCTGTTTTTTACCCGGAATGTAAAGTTTCCAATACTACTGTTTTAGGAAAAGTCGGTGATTTACAATTCAAGGCAACAGGAAAACAAATCATCGAACAAGGCTGGCGGGAAGTTTATGCCGACATGAAGGCAAAAAAGGAAGCAGAAGAAGATAAGATTATGCCGGCATTTACGGAAGGGGAGAAGGGTCCCCACGAACCGTTTATTCACCAGGGAAAAACAACTCCGCCAAAATATTATACGGAAGCGACATTGCTCCGGGCGATGGAGACAGCCGGAAAACAGGTAGAAGATGAGGAGATGCGCGAATTGATGAAAGACAATGGAATCGGACGTCCTTCTACACGCGCAAATATTATCGAAACACTGTTTAAACGGAAATACATTGAGAAAAAGCGAAAGAACATTAGCGCAACACCAACCGGAATCGCATTGATTGATACCATTCAGAATGAATTACTGAAAAGTGCTGAATTAACCGGATTGTGGGAACGAAAGTTGAGGTTGATTGAAAAAGGAGAATACCAACCGGATGTATTTAAGCAGGAATTGTACCAAATGGTCCGTGAATTGACCGATGAGGTAATTTTTAATACAAGTGTACAATCCTTCAATATTGAGGTTGCACCTGCTCAACCGGCTCCGAAACGCGAACGAAAACCTGTAGAGAAAGTAAACCTGGAAGAACTGGATTGTCCGAAATGCAACTCCGCAAAAATCATGAAAGGTAAATCCGCTGTGGGTTGTTCTGATTTCAAAGTATGCGGGTTTAAAATACCGTTTGAATTATTAGGAAAAAAATTAACCGAAGCACAATTAATTCATCTCATTACCAAAGGGAAAACAAACCAAATAAAAGGGTTTATCATTCCGGGAAGCAGTGAACCAAAGAACGGAAAACTGGTTTTAGATAACACCTGGAATGTAGGATTGGAGTAAAAATCAATTGTGAATTATCAACCGGTTTGATCAATAATTCACAATTGACAGTATAAATGATTCAATCCTGTTGTCGTTTTGAAGAAGTTGCAACAGGCTTCTTTTCACCGGAATTTTTAGTAGTTTCTTTTGACTCCGTTTCTTTTACTTCTATTGGTTGTGCCGTTTTACTGGTCGAATTTAAAACAGCAGTTCCGGGTGTATTTTTTTCTACCTGTGTATTGGTTCCCGATTGTTTCGTAACAGTTGCTTGTTTGGCTTTGGAAACTTCCTGGGAAAAAACGGTTGTTGAACTAATTCCCAGAATACTTAATAAAATTACTTTTTTCATACAACTTAATTTAAAACCATAATTGTCATTTCTCCCGGATTGGTATCTGCGGCTGCATTTCCTCCGATATCAACAGGGGAAGTACTGGTGGCACTTCTGAAAGTTCTCAAATCAATTGTGTGTGTACCGGCAGGAAGACTAATCATCGTATTGATTGCACAGGTATTGAAAGAGTTTGTATTTGTCGGGTTTACAATATTGAACCTGTTCCATCCCCCGTTTGCCAAAAAGTTATTATTCAAATAAACAACCATGTCCACAGTTGCATAACTTCCGGTGGTAGTAACAGTTGTTCTTGCTCCGATCGTTGCCCAAACAATAACTGTTGCCGGAGCTGATAATGTAAATGTTTGGGTTAAGCCGGGTTGTACCGTTGGAGTTGTGCTTGCAACAGAAAGTCTACCGGCAGTTCCGTATACATGGAATCGTTGAACAACACCGGATGGTCCTTGCGGTCCGGTTGCCCCTGCAGCCCCCGCTGGCCCTTGTGGGCCTGCAGGTCCAGTTGCTCCAGCCGGACCTTGTGGGCCGGCAGGTCCCGCAGCCCCTGTTGCACCGGCCGGACCGGTTAAGTTAGCTGTTGTAAAACTTGTTCCGTCGCTGTAATTTAGTGTAAATGTTCCATTCCCATTGTTAACAGTGGAAACAACACCGACTCCGTTTGTACCATTTGTGCCGGCAGTCCCTGCCGGTCCTTGTGGGCCCGGAGCTCCTGCTGCTCCAGCAGGACCCTGTGGTCCTTGCGGTCCGGTTGCCCCTGGAGTTCCCGCTGGCCCTTGCGGCCCTGTGGCTCCTGTTGCACCTGCCGGCCCTTGTGGACCAGCTGGTCCTTGTGGACCGGTTCCACCGGAATTACATAAATTCTGCCAGGCTGCAGCAGTACTTTCGTAAAAGAAAAAGCAATTTACATCGACATCATAGACAAGCAATCCTTCTGTCGGTGTTGCGATTGCTGTTCGTTGTGCAGTTGTCAAGCGAGGCACCAACACTCCCTGGTTGGTTGATTGCATATCCAGGACAGCATTCGGATTCGGAGTAGTTGTTCCGATCCCCACATTGTTTTGTGAGAAAACAGCGGGCGCAGTTAAACCGATAACAAATGCGTATAGTGAAAGCTTCAGGGTTTTCATAATTTCGTTGTGTTAATAGATTAGTTATTTCCGTTTATTGTAATGTGACCATGCTTCACAACATCTGTTGTATTCTGCTTTGCTTTTAATGAATAAAAGTAAACGCCGTCACTGCATTTATTTCCATTGATTGTTCCATCCCATGCCTGGTTTGGATCGTTTGTTTCAAAAACCAGTTCTCCCCATCGGTTGACAATAAACAAGTTAAAGTCAGTCAGGCCGGATGAAGTAATGAAAAACACATCATTTATACCGTCTCCATTCGGAGTAAATACATTCGGAATGCTAAACGGATGTGATATATTGATCAATGCATATTGAAAACCACTTGTTGGAAATCCCCAACTGTTTTTCTGAATAAATTTGAAATTACCGGAAGTATTTTCCGTAGTGCCGGTCACATCCTTCCACTGTTGATCTGAACCATACCAGTGGGCAAAACTTGTCCAGTCATTATCTGCTGCGGGAACAAAAAATAACTTAATATCTGGATTCGATGTACCACTTACCCGGTCGATGGAGTGAAAAAACAGCGGGTTCACAGCATCAATTACTTCTTCGTGCTGTGCCAGGAAATAATTTTCGTTGTCTGCAGAGAAATTATTAAACCGCACTTCATATACTTGTTCAGCAGTCGCATTCGGATTAATCATTACAGGTCGGTACCGACGTGTACCATCACTTGATCCTACAGGAAAAATATAATCTGTTTGCTGATCCGTTTTTCGAATGAGAAAACCGTTCGTTGAACTACTTACAAACCCTTCATTATTGAACGTTGTTGCATTTGAAATCGCAACCGGAGCCGTATTGTCAACCATAAACAGGTTAATTCCGGTATACAATTCCCGATCGTTTAAGTTTAGTAATCCCGACACGCCGGTAGTTGCATTTACATTTACCAGTGTTTTTCTTCTGTTCGTTGCGGTACCATTCCCGGAAAGCGTCAGGTTATTGAACGTTGTCATCGTTCCCGTCGTAGATGTGATCAACTGTTCGGTGTTTCCAAACAAAATTACTTCACCTGCATTTCCGTTAAATGTAGCATCATTGATCCAGTCTTGTTCTACCCGGTAGATTCCGTTTCCCGCGACAATGGAGTTGGAATTGAGCTCAAAATTTCCCGGCTGTGTAAACGTGGAGTTTTTGGTTGCAGTAATCGCCCCGTGATTGGTCAGTTGTGTAGAATTGGAGAGTGTTATACCACCATTGCAATACAACACTCCTCCAGTACTTACATGTAGTGTTCCTCCGTTTGAATAAATGGTTTGCGCAGATATAAAAACAGATGGTATGGAACAAATAAGAGTTAATAGTTGCCTTTTCATTTCACTCATAGATGGGTTATACCATCATAGACGCGAAACAGGATTTAAAGGCTGCATGAATGTGAAATTATTAAACCGTGAACCTTTTTTCACACTAAATTTTCATGAAAAAGATTTTCAACAGATAAAAATGCGGCTAATACCACCTGAAGAACCCGGCGATCATTCCTTTTGCCATTGGGCTATTTCCCATTTGGCGGGTAATCTCTTCGGCAAATCCTTTTTTGGTGTACACTTTTGTCTTACCCGTGTCGTATTTGAAAGCGCTGTCCTCCACTTTTGTGAACTCGACCGATTTAGCAAAATAAACCACGCCACCGTCTTCCGTTGCTAACCCTAAGATCGTTCCGGGCAATCCGCTGAATGTTTCCGGTCCGACAGAAGGAACCAATTCTTCCGCATACCAGGCATACAGATTGGTAGAGTCATCTTTTCTATAGATGGCCATTCGACATTCATATCCTGCAAGTTTTCGTGTATTGTCCGTCATGGTCCAGGAAATTTTATTCACAGTGTCGTGAATGAAAATCTTGTTTCCCATCATGTCAATCATGGTCATCCGATCCTTTGTAAGGTGGTTGGAATAGACCGTGTTTTTTGTACTCAACATGTCAGCAGGGTTGTTTGTCATGGCTGCTTTTGGAACGAAAACAGATCCGTTTTCATTGAATGTCAACACAAACTCATCGACGTTGTATTTCTTTTCCTCCGCAATTTGTTTTAAGAACGGCGGCAGGTTCGGAATTTTCAACAAGTTGGTTTTGCGTTCGTACACAATTTTTCCTGATTCGATAAACTGTCCGAATCCAAGGGCAACTGTCAACAGGAAAAACCCTGCTGTTAATAGTGATTTAGAAAGGGAATTTCTGCTCATCTTCTCGTGTCTTATTATTGTTAAATCGATACGTCAATTTCAACAAGAAATAACGTGTAATTACTTGTGTTCTGTTGTCAACAACCATGTTCCCTGTAACGGTACGCCCGGCGTTCACATTTTGATTCAGGATGTCATTTCCGATGACAGACAACAACAGGTTTTCTGTTTTCAGGAACGTTTTTCCGATTTCCGCATTCCAGATGAAATAACTCAGGTTATATCCATCTGCCAACTGACCGTTGATCGTGTATCGGAAATCAGACTTAAGGATAAATCCTAACGGCATTCTCCAGGTAATGCGTCCGTTGTAGACCTGAACACCATAAGGAGTGTTGGATGCTGTACTCAATGAACTTTTTGGACTATTCCAGTCGTAACGCCCTCCGATGTTAAACTCCAGTGAGTCCCAGAAGAAACGAAATTCTCCACCCCCTCCGATGTTGATATTATCGGTTATGTTTTTCTCGTTGTTGATGAAGTTCGAGTAGTGGTTGTATCCAGCCACAATGTTGGGATGTACCTGAATAGTTTTCCCTTTTAGCGGAATACCGGCACCTCCGTATACACTTCCGTAGAAGTTTCCATCCACATTGACTGTTTGTGTAACCATACGTCCGAATTGGTCATAAGTGGTTGAACTGGCAAATGCATTGTTGTCCAGGTATAAATTTGTTCCTGCCCAGATGAAACTTCCTTTCATCGGATTCCAGGAATTGAACCAGGCATTCAGACTGTGTCCGTAATTAGGAACCAGATCCGGGTTACCGATTTTTAATCGGTTCGGGTTAGAGTTGTCCTGTACCGGCTGCAAATCATTGATGGCAGGTTGGTTGGAATAGGTATTGTAGGTTACCTGGAATTGTTTACTCATGCTCGGTCTGAACTGGTAACGGGCACTTGGCAAAATGTTGGTGATGTTTTGGTGAATGCTGTTATTGTTGACCATGTTGATGTTGGCAATATCAACATTTCTTACATCTGCACGAATGAATGCCATGTGTTTGCTCTTATCAAACTGGAATTTTAAACCTGCTTTGTGTTCATTTCTGTTCGTTTCAAAAATGTTGGATAAATCAGCGCGGTATTCCGAGTACGTTCCGTTGGCAAAATCATAGGTTGACTTGTCCTGATCAAAGTTTTCAATTTTGTAGTTGTACATGATTGTTCCCTTGAACAGTTCTCCTAACGGTTCGGTATAAGATGCAAAGAAATTGTTGGTCATCTCCGTATTCAGATTTCCTTTCGACTGATCAACCGTGTCGTTCAACATTGGAATGGCAGGAATCGTTGTACGAGTCAACAGGTTTCCATTTGTTTTATTATCAACGTAATTGAAATAGTAATCTACTTTTACTTCTCGTCTCGGCTTCATGAATTTTCGTGTCAAACTCATGGTTAGTTCACCATCAATCCCTGTGGATTTGTTTTTTGTATTTGCGAATGACTGTAACGAAGGAATACTATCCTCTCCCAGGTAACTGGTCAGTGTATTGTTGTCCGTAAAACCTTTGTCAAAACGAAATGTTGGACGTACCACTAAATTGGTCAGTGAATCCAGTTGCGAATCCAATGAGAAATTGATGGTGTGACTTTCATTGCGCGACAGATTGTTCGTCGAATCATCCGTAAAATAGGTAGTATCTGTCAAAAAGAATTTTGTTCGGCTTCCCGAATACGTTTGTAACTCTGTATTGTAATACGTATAGTTGAAACCGATTTTTGTGTTTTTCTTCTTACCGATTTTATCAGAGAAATAGATCCCCGCCTTCAACGTTCGTGGAATCCCGTTGGCAGAATTGTTTTCAAATGGGTTGAACGGATTGCCGTCAGTTGACTCATTGTCCAGCCCGAAACGATTGGCATCTCCCCATCCGAAATTGGAGCGTGGTGTGTTGGTTCCCAATGCAAATACGGATAGTTTTTGGGTACTGTTGAACCGGTTAAAGAGTAATTCTCCTTCGTAATAAGGTCGTTTTATATTGGCCAGTCCGAAATCGGAGGCTGCGGATGCTTTTCCGAAATACCCTTTCTTGGCATCGTCTTTCAGTTTCAGATCGAGGACCTTTATCTTGTCTTCACTTCCGAATTGTCCAACATCTGTTTTTTCATAAACTTCCACCGTTTCGATGGCATTGGCTCCTAAATTTTTTGTTGCGATTGTCGGGTCATTTCCGAAGAATTCATCTCCGTCCACCAATACCTTTGAAATTTCCTGTCCCTGGGATTTGATTTTTCCATCCTGGTCCACTTCAATTCCGGGTAATCGTTTCAATAAATCTTCAACAACCGCATTTGGCCCCACTTTGAAGGAGTCAGCGATGTAGACAAGTGTATCTCCCTTAAAATAAATCGGATCTTTATAGGCGTAAATCACCATTTCCTCAATTTCAGTTGCCTTGTTTGGCATTTTTATAAGGGGAATATCGATCTCCAGGTTTTCAGGATTTCCGATGATGAAAAAAGTCCGTTCATCATATTTCGGATGACTGATGGTCAACATGAAAGTATCCATGGGAAGGTTCTTCATTTCAAATTTTCCATCCTGATCGGTTCGTTGAAAACCAAGCAACAATGAATCCTTTACGCGAACCGCCATAGCGAGTGAATTGGGCAGGGGAGTGATACCATTCGTATCAACCACCACACCGGAAATACGCATTTCCTGCCCGAAAGAGATGTACGATAAAAACAAAGTCGTACATATGATTAAAAATCTGTTTAACATGTCCAGTTGAATTACCGAAACAAAAGTAACTATTCAATATAAACAAGAATAAAAGAATTTATTAATGGTAAAAAGATCGTGTTGAGTGGTTGAATAGCAGGTTGCACATTATAATTTGTGTGAACAAGAAAAATGGAGTACGAGATAAAAAACATACGTTTCCGTTAGTTAGGACAAAATTTTTTAACAACGTTAAAATTTATTTAATGGATTGATTTGTTTGTTGTTAAGTGAATATTGTTTTTATGTTGTTAAAAAATTAATCCTATTTTATTGATTTGTTAATAAATGTATTACTTTTATCGACGTTAATGTATTAATCATAAATACAACAGCTTATGAAACGTCTACTCTCTTTATTTTTCGGGGTGTTCTTAGCCCCTATAATTCTTTTAGGTCAGTCAGATGGGTGTACGGGTGTTCCGTCGCTTACAGTGAATGCTTCCTGTGTAACAACCAGTTATTCTCTTCCCGGTTCATTTAGTAATGGAGGCCTCGTGACTTCTACTTGTAACGGAACAAATAGGGATGATGGATGGTATTCGTTTGTTGCAACATCTGCAAATACCCAAATTACTGCAACTGCAACCTCTGAAAGTCTGGCATTGGCTATCTGGTCAGCATGTGGCGGAGGCACAGAGTTAGGTTGTGGAAACGCTGCTTCAGGAGCATCTGTAAGTGTGAGTATAACAACCACCATCGGAACAACATACTATGTGCAACTGCACCGTCAATCGGGAAACAATACTGCTTCAATGACAGGAACGGTCTGTGTGCGATCGATTCCACCACCACCGGCAAATGACAATTGTACAGGAGCGGTAAATGTTCCGGTGAATACAGGAGTTATTTGTACATCCAGTGTTGCAGGTACAATCGCAAATGCTACCGCTTCTTCGCAAGCGAATGGATGTGGTGGAACAGCCGACGATGATGTCTGGTATTCGTTCGTGGCAACCAATTCAACGCATTATATTAACCTGAATAACATAG
>DHNG01000004.1:0-350 GCA_002409405.1 Flavobacteriales bacterium UBA5422
TACAGCAACGTAAGTCCTTTTTTGTGCCTTGAAATTTCTGGTGCTTTTGCGAATTGTGGGGTTGATGTTTTGTTTTAGAACAGAGTCTTTAATAATTATGCTTAAATCTTGTTTTTTGAATATTCAGATACTGTTTTACTGCGAAAAAAATAGCTAAGAAATAAAGTCCTCTTAATAGAAAATAGATTGTATTTAGTTCTTTTTGGTCTATTGATTTGCGATTCTTACAGGTGTGGACTTGACAAAAGAAACTGAGAAATTGATTAGAATGAATACCTGGTAAAAATGAAAAATCCGATAATCTATTGACTACCGGATTTTTTGCTCCCCCTGCTGGACTTGAACCAGCG
>DHNG01000004.1:494-4847 GCA_002409405.1 Flavobacteriales bacterium UBA5422
GACCCTCTGATTAACAGTCAGATGCTCTAACCAACTGAGCTAAGGAGGAATCTTATTTTCTCAATGCGAGTGCAAATATAAAGCATTATTTCAATATGGAAGCAAGAAAAATAAAGTTTTTTTTACTCTTTTTTATAAGTGCTTAAAAATCATCTTCATCCAACGAGAAGTCAGATGCAGTTGAATCGAAATCATCGTTGTCATCATTGTCTGCCCCTTCTTCATCATCGTAATAATCTCCTCCCTGTGTACTTGTAGGAGCGGCCCGAAGGATATTTGTCTTAAATACATTGAGGCGTATTTCAGTACGAATAGATCCATCCTCATTGTGAAATGCTTTGGCAAAAGGTGTGCCGGTAAGTTCTACAAGTGTGCCTCGTTTTAAATAATCAACAACCCGCATATTGGAACCTTCCCGTTTCCAGATTGTACAATTAATCCATGTTGTGTTTGTGCGTTGTTCGCCAGATCGTTTGTCTTTCCAATTTTTGTTGTGTGCTACCGGGAAATTAATGGCAACAACCCCACTGTCCATCGTTTTGACGGTCGCGTCTTTCCCTATGTTCCCGATGAGCTTTGTCTCAAATACTGTGGCCATTTTATTGTTTTTAAGGAATGAAATTACAAAAATAAACGGACAAACAAGGAATATCATTATTTTTAAGAATATTTAAGTGGGACTGAAGTGATTCCATTTCGTTTATATTTTAACTGTCAATTAAACTTTTCTTATTTTTGGACGGTAATAAAAAGAGATGAAGAAGGTATTGACAATTCACTTTTCCCAATCGGGACAATTAACGGAAATTGTAGACAATTTTGCTGCTCAGTTTCAGGATGCTGAAATTGATAAGCAAGTTGTCGTTCCCATGGAATCATTCCCTTTTCCCTGGACAACACCTGTGTTTTTTGACAAAATGCCGGAAACAGTACTTGAAAAAACGATCGGGTTGGAAGAGAATACCTATCGACATGACCGGTACGATCTGATTATTTTCGGATATCAACCATGGTTTTTATCTCCGTCATTGCCTGCTACGGCATTACTGAAAAATGAAAAATTCAGAACGATTCTGAAAGATACACCTGTGATTACATTGATCGGTTCCCGAAATATGTGGTTGAATTCTCAGGAAAGTGTAAAAAAACTGATTACCGAAGCAGGAGGGAAGTTGGTTGGAAATGTAGCACTTTCAGATCGAAGCAATAACCTGGTTGGTGTTATTACGATTCTTCATTGGATGCTGAAAGGAGAAAAAACAAAAAAATGGGGAATTTTCCCGAAGCCAGGGGTGTCAGATGAAGATATAGAAGGAGTAAAGAAATACGGAGTCCTTGCCAATGATGCGCTACATACAAATGAGTTTGGACACCTGCAACAAAAAATTATTGCGAAAGACGGAGTGCGGGTCGATACAAATATCTTGTTTATCGAAGGTCGGGCAAAGCGTTTATTCCTGATCTGGGCAAATCTGATTGTCAAAAAAGCTGAAAAAGGAAACAGGAATTTTTGGGTAAATGCGTTCAAATATTACCTGATTTTTGCACTGTTTATCGTCTCTCCGATTTTATTACTGATCTATAACATTCTAATATTGCCCTTCACGCAAAAAAGTGTCAGAAAGCAAAAAGATTATTTTCAGCAGATACGTTTGAAAAAGGACTGAGATGGGAAGACGTTTCCCGTTTTCGTTTTTTTATGAAAATGCCGTTTTTTAGAGATTATCCATTATTTTTGTAGGTGAATTGGAGTGCGTGCACTGCTAACTGTGTACACACTTGAGATTAAAACTATGAGTTTAACAGACGTATATATAACAAGAACTGCAGCTTACTTTCCGAATAATCCTGTTTCAAATGATGAAATGGAGGAATATTTAGGAGTTATCAATGAACAAGCTTCCAAATCACGACGGATTGTATTGCGTAATAACGGAATTAAAAACCGGTTTTATGCGTTGACCAAAGAGGGGAAACCAACACATACTAACGCAGAAATGGCGTCTCTGGCGATCCGGAAACTACTGAATGAAGATACAGGTGAATTGGCTTCTCTGGAATTGATTAGTTGCGCTACGTCCTCTCCGGAACAATTAATGCCTTCTCATGCTGTAATGGTACATGGCTGGTTGCCGGAAACAGGAAATGTGGAAGTGGTCTCTCCTTCTGGTGTTTGTTGTGCGGGTATGCATGCAATGAAATATGCGTATATGTCAATCAAACTGGGACAGGTAGAAAAAGCAGTTTCTGCTGCTTCAGAACGTCTTTCTCCTTCTTTACGTGCGGATAAATTTGAACTGGAAGTAAAGAAATTAGCAGAATTACAGGACAATCCGTATGTCTCTTTTGACAAAGACTTTTTGCGTTGGATGCTTTCAGATGGAGCAGGTGCGTTTCTGTTGGAAAATAAACCCGGTGAAAACGGCATTTCTCTTCGCATAGACTGGATTGAAGGATATTCATTTGCCAATGAAATGGAACCGTGTATGTACATGGGGTCAGAGAAATTGCCCGATGGCACATTGAAGAGTTACCTGGATTATGAACCGCAGGATGTGATTGATCAATCCATTATGAGTATCAAGCAGGATGTAAAACTGCTGGGAGCAAATATTGTATCGCTCGGATTCAAAAAATTAAAATTGAGCCTGGACAAAAAAGGAATTGATTCTTCTGAGATCGATTATTTTTTACCACATATGTCCAGCTACTTCTTCGAAGACAAAATGTACGAAGAAATGAAAAATCTGGGAATGGAAATTCCAAAAGAAAAATGGTTTACCAACCTGGGAACAAAAGGAAATGTGGGTGCAGCATCTATTTACCTGATGCTGGATGAGTTGTTCAATAGCGGGAAACTGCAAAAAGGACAAAAAGTGCTGTTAGGTGTTCCTGAAAGCTCTCGTTTTTCGTATGTATTTAGTCTGTTGACCGTTTGTTGACGGATAATAAGTCCTGATTAAAGATATAAGAAAAAGGCGTGATGATAATTCATCACGCCTTTTCTGTATTGTACTGACGAATAAATATTATGGAGCTTTTTCGAAATAAAATATATGGGTTGTATCACCGGATAACGTTCCGTTCGGGTAGCTTGTCATGATCAACGAATCCTGTGAGTGATAATTAATTTCTAAAAAGAGAGTTGTATTATCGGTTGATCTGAACGTGAAAAGATCATCTTTAAACCAACTCCAGCTGCCGTCAATTAAATTAAACGGGTACGAACTAGTATTGTTAGTCATGTTAAAATGAGGTGGAATGGTCATTGAGAAAGAAGAATCTTCATCTAACTGCATATAGGGGTCATCCGGATTGAAGAATGCATATCCATAGATATGAGATAATTCCTGGCCCATTGCACGGAACTCAAATTTTTTCAGCATCCATTTACCGGTCAAATTTTCGTCTGATTTTTCGACAGGTGCAGATGTCGTTACACACTTAGGGCATTCTCCCCCACAGTCAATTCCTGTTTCTTTTCCATCTTGTATTCCGTTTGTACAGTCTCCGGATTTACAACTGAGTAACGTTAAGCCCGATAATAACACTGCAATCATTAAATTTACTTTCATAGTATAAGAATTAGAGTTCGATATTTCGGTCAATATAGAACAAAACAATTAATCCCGACATACCAAATGAGTATAAGGTAGCAATCATTGATTTTTATGTCTTCCTTTCTGCTCATCAATTTTGCTCTCCTCTTATTTTTACTCCTCACTCACATTCTTCAGGACCATCAGTAAGGTGTACGCACCTTTTACAACCACTTTTTGCTGTGTCAAATCAGTTACAATTTCTGTAAACCCGTTTTCCGTATTTCCGATTTGCACTTTTTTCATTTCGTACTTCCGGGAATCTGTTTCAACGAATACATATTGTTCATTTCCATAACGAACAATGGCTTCCTCCGGTAGTGCTGTCACTTCATTTCCGGATAAATCGATTTGTGCATTCATGAACATTCCAGGTAACAAATCTGTTGTTTTTGTCTCCAATTTACAAATAACCTGAACAGCATTTTCATTGGACAAATTTCTGCTGATCAGTTCAATGATACATGTATATTTTTTATCCGGATTATTGTTGGTGGATGCAGTTAACCGCTGTCCGACACGTAGTTTCTCCACGTCTTTTTCAAAAACGGTCAGAGCAATGTGAATGTCATCCAGATTAACCAATTCGAATAGAATATCACTGGGATTAACATACTTACCATTGTTGACATTCACAGCTGAAACGTAGCCGTTAATCGGAGAAACAATAGGGATGCTCCGCGAAATATTATCAGCAGTGACCTGTTGTGGATTCAAACCGATTAGTTTTAACTTTTCTTCCAGTGATTTCAGC
>DHNG01000004.1:4997-7216 GCA_002409405.1 Flavobacteriales bacterium UBA5422
CTTCCAGTGATTTCAGCAAAATGTAGCGGGACTGGTAATTTGCTTTCGCTTGCTCAAATACCTTATCACTGGCCGCTTTATTTTCATTGAGTTGCTTTTGTCGTTTGTATTCAGCGTCATCCAATGCTAATTGAGCCTTAGCAGTCAGGTAATCCTGTTGCAGCTGAATATACTGCTGATCTTCCATTGTTGCTAATAATGCCCCCTTTTGGAGCTTCATTCCGGGCATCAACTTCGTGGATTTCAGAAATCCTCCCAACGGAACACTGATAGAGACCAGGCTTTGTGGAGGTACCGCCACTTTTCCATTGGCCTTGATTGTCGACGAAATAAATTTAATGGTGGGGCTTCCTGTTTCAATCGCAGCATTTTTATACTGTGCATCTGTAAGTGTAACGATTGATGGTATTGTATTACTATTGCTTTCTTTTTTTTCGATTGGATCGTTTCCGCATGAAGCGAAAATAATTGCAATGATCGAAATAATCACTTGGTTTTTCATGATTTCCTGTTTATTGCGTGATATAAGAGTTAATTTCCGTTATCGCAATATTGCGATTTCTCAATGCGTCAATATAGTCGCTTTGAATACTGATTGATTGGTTGATCAATAACACCCATTCAAGGTAATTGATGTTTCCGTTCAGGTAATGCTGATCTGCAGTTTCTGTCATCAGTTGTGCATTCTTCAATGCCGTTTCTTCGAAATAATTAATTGTTTCCTGGTATTTTTTATAGGATTCAATTGCTGATAAATACCTGTTTTCAACCAATTGCTTATTCAGTTCATAATCACTTCGGGTAATCTCTTCTTGGACTTTTGAAGCAGTAATTTTTGCTTTTTGACCACCAAAGAAGAGTGGAATCCCCAAACCGAAATACACGGACTGAAACCGTAGATGATTATCGTACGTAGCATTGTCAGCCCCTGTTCCACGCATTCCCATGATGTTATATCCGACATTAATATCCGGCAATAATCGGGCTTGTTCTGCTTTGGTTGTTGCTGCTGCCAGTTGTTCCTGTTGTTTCAGGTATTGCAAGGCGGGGTGTGCTTCCAGTGAACTGGTGTCGGAAACGGATGGAATCTTGTTGAATACCGCCTCATTCGACTCAGGAATGTACATTGTTTCGGTATTGAGCAGTAGCTGAAATTGCAATTGCGTCAATTCAATGTCCTGTTTTAGCTGGAGCAATTGTAATCGGATCTGCCCTTGTTGATTTTCTGCTGTTGTCCGTTCCAGTACATTACTTTCCCCTGCATCATATCGCATTATTGCGATATCGCGAAAATGGGTAAACAAGCTGTCATTTTGTTGTAATAACGATTGTTTCTCCCGCAAATAAGCCAGGTTGAAATAAACCTGTGCTACTTGTTTCCGAAGCTCTGTTTCTTTCATGTCGACATTCAACACGCTGCTTTTCCATTCTTCTCGTAGCACTGCTTTTTGAGAAGTATAAACAGTCGGAAAACTCAAATTCTGAGAAATCCCTACCCGTACATCATTGTAGATGCTGTTGATTTGTCCGTATTCTCCCACAACAGAAGTTTGAGGAAGATTGCTTCCAGAATGAATCATTTTTTGACGATATTCTGTCAATAAACGCTCATTTTTGATCATTCTGTTCTGCTGAAGTGCTGTATCAATTGCTGTTTGAAGTGAAATCGGAGATTGTGCTGTCGCAGAGTAAGCAGACATGAACAACCAGATGGTCAATATACCGACCGGCAAATTTGCTTTTACGCTTTTCTTCATAAATAACGTATATAAGATTGGTAAAACGAACAGTGTGAGGAAAGTGGCAACCATTAATCCACCGATAACAACTGTTGCCAACGGACGTTGAACTTCTGCTCCTTCGCCGCTACTAAGTGCCATTGGGAGAAATCCGAGCGAGGCGACACAAGCGGTCATTAATACCGGACGCAGGCGGGTCGTTGTTCCCTGAATTACCAACTGACGGATGTCAGTCATTCCTTCTTTTTCCAATCGTTTAAATTCTGCAATGAGAATAATTCCGTTCAAAACAGCGACACCAAATAAAGCGATGAATCCGACTCCGGCACTAATGCTGAATGGAATGCCGCGAATAGCAAGTGCTAAAATCCCACCGATTGCGGAAAGCGGAATAGCTGAATAAATCAACAGACCACGTTTAACGGATCGGAAAGCAAAATAAAGTAACAGGAAGATCAGTAACAAGGAAACGGGAACGGC
>DHNG01000004.1:7347-13982 GCA_002409405.1 Flavobacteriales bacterium UBA5422
CAATGTATAACCGGGCTTTTGCAGCCTCCAGATTTTTGAACGCGCCTCCGTATGAAATGTGATACCCCGTAGGTAATTTAACTTGTTGACCGATTTTTGATTGTAATTCTGTTACCATACTTTGGACATCTCTTCCATCAACATTAAACCCGACAATGATTCTGCGTTGTGAGTTTTCCCGTTGAATTTGATTTGGACTATCCACAATTGCAACATCTGCAACAGTATTCAAAGGGATTTGTGTCCCGTTCGGAACCGGAACCAGTAATTGCTGAACATCCTCCAGTTCTTTGCGCTTGTTTCCGGATAAACGAACAACCAGATCAAAGCGCTTCTCTCCTTCAAAAACAGAACCGCTGGCTTCTCCTGCAAATGCGCTGTTTACAATGCGATTGATATCAGAAATATTTAAGCCATACTGGGCAATCGCTTCTCGCTTATAATTGATAACAATTTGGGGCATTCCCGAAACGGCTTCAACATACAATCCTGTCACTCCGTCTATCGTATTACAGATAGCACCGATTTGTTTGGCATAATGAGAAAGTGTGTCCATATCTTCCCCGAAAATTTTACAGACAACGTCCTGGCGAGCACCGGAAATCAGTTCATTGAAACGCATTGCAACAGGGAATTGGAACCCGAATGTCACTCCCGGAACGGATTCCAGTTCTTTTGCCATTTTCCGCTCCAGTTCTTCATAGGTTGTGGCAGAAGTCCATTCTTTCCGATCTTTCAGTACAATGATCATGTCCGAAACATCTACCGGTAATGGTTCCGTTGGAATTTCACTACTCCCTGTTTTGGTTACAATTCGTTCAATTTCCGGAAATTTTTTCATCAAAATTTGAGAACTTGTTGAAACCGCTTCGATAGAAGTTGTGAGACTACTTCCGGTAAGTACACGTGTTTCAACTGCAAAATCTCCTTCCGGTAAGTCCGGAATAAATTCACCTCCCAATCGCGTGAGGACAAATACAGCAATCAGAAACAAACCGATTACGGAGAACAAAATAACCTTTGAAAAGTTCAGCGCTTTTGAGATTCCTTTCTGATAAGCGTTCTCAATGCGTTCCATCATTTTGTCGGAAAACGTTTTTTTATGACTGATTTTCTTGTTTAGAAAAACGGAAGCCATCATTGGAATATATGTCAGAGAAAGAATGAAGGCCCCGATGAGTGCGAAAGCAACTGTTTGTGCCATTGGTTGAAACATTTTTCCTTCAATTCCTTGCAGTGCGAAAATAGGAAGGTAAACAATCAGGATGATCACCTGACCAAAGACAGCGCTGTTCATCATACGGGATGCTGAATTTTTCACAGTCGTGTCCATTTGTTGTTGCGTCAGGTTGGTCAGCGAAGCAAATTGTTTGTTATGGCTGAATGCGTGCAAGACTGCTTCCACAATAATGACAGCTCCATCTACGATCAATCCGAAATCCAGTGCTCCTAAACTCATGAGGTTTCCGCTAACGCCAAATAAATTCATCATGATGATCGCAAACAACATGGAAAGCGGAATGACCGAAGCAACTAAAAAACCAGCACGAAAATTTCCGAGAAACAGTACCAGTACGAAGATAACGATCAATGCTCCTTCCACCAGGTTGGTAATTACGGTAGAAATGGAATTGTTAACCATCTTTGTCCGGTCGAGAAAAGGTTCGATGATGACTCCTTCCGGTAACGTCTCCTGAATTTTTGCTATTTTATTCTTAATATCCTGTATGACCTCATTACTGTTGGCACCTTTCAACATCATAACAACGGCGCCCGAAACCTGTTTTTCTCCATTGTAAGTCAGTGCTCCGTAACGGGTAGCATGCCCGAAACGAATTTCTGCCACATCACGTATTAATAACGGGACACCATCCGGTAAGGTTCTCACAACAATGTGTTCGATGTCTCCCATATTTTTCACCAATCCCTCGCTTCGGATGAACAATGCTGTCGATCCTTTTTCGATGTAGGCCCCACCGGTATTCTGATTGTTGGATTCCAACGCATTAAACACATCTTTAATCGTGATATTGTGTGCCATCAGTTTTCCCGGATCAACGGCTACTTCATATTGTTTCTGAAGCCCCCCGAAACTGCTGACTTCTGCAACACCTTTTACACCGATTAACTGGCGTCGGATAATCCAATCTTGGATGGAACGCAATTCCATCGCATCAAATGTATCTTCGTAACCTTCTTTCGCACGTACGGTATACTGATACACTTCTCCCAAACCTGTTGTAACGGGAGCCAGGGTCGGTGTTCCCAATCCGTTCGGAATTTGTGCTTGTACCTGTTGTAACCGTTCGGTAACTTGTTGTCTGGCCCAGTAAATGTCTGTTTTTTCGTCAAAGACAATGGTGACGATGGAAAGTCCGAATCGGGAAAAACTTCTCAGTTCTTTCAGACCGGGAATGTTACTTGTTGCCTGTTCAATCGGAAAGGTGATCAGTCGCTCTACATCGGGAGCTCCTAATGAAGGAGCAATCGTAATTACCTGTGTTTGATTGTCCGTAATATCAGGAACGGCATCAATAGGCAGGTGCCGGAGTTCATAAATGCCATATCCCAATAGAAGTATGGTAAATAACCCGACAATTAACTTGTTTTTTATTGAAAACGCAATGATTTTCGTAAGCATAATTGGTTCTGTTAATCATTTCACATGTGGTACATTGAAAATATATGTACGCGATAATTGACACAACAGAATTGTTGTGTAGTAAAGAATGATTAACCTAAACGAGGCGGTTGCCAGATATTTTCTATATGAGCCAGAGAATGGTGTTCTTGAGTCGGATAAACCTTTGTGTCATCGAACTCAATGGTGGTTGGGGCGGAAAAACCAAATTCAGCAAGTGGTATGATTACTGAGATGTGTGTAGCATGTGAATCACTTGTTTTGAACGGTAGTCGTTGGTGATCGCCATGCCGGTCATCCGGGTGGTTGATTTCTTTTTGATAATGCGTATTCAGAAAACTGATGAACGATTCATTTTGGTTTAATTCAACATGTTCCATATAGTGATGAATCAGTACAGGAAACTTCAATACCTGCCCAAGTTCTGTATAAGCACTCAGAAAAATACAAATAAATCCTATGGAAAGATATGTTCTCAACTGAATGCAAAATTAAAAAGAAAAAATCGTTTCCAGTTGACTTTTCACCGAATTATTACTTAATTAAAGGTTAAAAAATGAAGGTTTAAACAGGTTTTCAGGTAGAAAAAACTATATTTGGCAATGATGGCGTTATGATAGACAAGATGGATTTTTCATTTAAAAATAACAATACTCCTTACAAAGGAACTTTATTACTTTCAGATCCGTTTGAAATGGACGTACATTTTACACGTTCCGTTATATTGATCTGCAATCACGATGAGGAAGGGACATTCGGATTTGTTTTAAATAATTACATTGACCTGAGTGCAAAAGAGCTGAATGAAGAACTGGAAAACTATACAGGAAGAGTCAGTATCGGAGGCCCGGTAGACAAGACAAATCTGTACTACATTCATGCCTTTGGTCCTGAAATTGATGGAAGCGAACACATCACGGGAGACCTCTATTTCGGAGGAAGTTTTGAAGGGATTATCGAACGATTAAAAGCGGATTCTGCGAATGAATCAAAGGTACGTTTTTTTATCGGCTATTCAGGATGGAGCGGAGAACAATTGACAGAGGAACTTACGCAAAACTCCTGGATTGTTGTCACCAACCATTCTCTGCAACAGATCATGGATACCCATTCCGATACCTTGTGGAAAGCACTCATGGCACAGCAGGGAACCAAATTCAGATTGCTGGCGGATTTTCCACTGAATCCGGAAAACAATTAACGACTAAATTCATACCAATTAGCCGTAATCTATTCGATCCTGAGAGTAGGAGGTGTTTACATATACCTAGGTATACACATCATACAGAAGCCTGTTCTATTAGGGGAATTTATAAATCACAATCACTTTCAAACATGACTATTCTTGGTAAAAAAGATAACCCAGCTGTTAGAGATTACTTTCGCTATTCATTATAGAGAAAGTAGTGTTTGTTGAACTACATTTTTTAGGCATTGATCTAAAAAATCAGAGGAGCAATCGAAAAGATTTACAGTAGAAAGTACGATCGTTTACATTTGTTTTACTAAAACGATAAATTACATGAAACTGCTCAAATCATCTATGCTATTATTGGCTTTGTCAATAATGGTTGTGCTGGTGGTTTTACTATTTGCAAAAAAAGAATATTCCTTCCAGAAAGACGTACGGATAAAAAGTAGTTCTTCAGATGTCTATAATTGTCTGAAATTTCTTAAGAATCAGGAAAAATATAACGAATGGCTCAATCAGGATGAAACGACGGAGAAACAGTACATCGGAGAAGACGGAACAGAACAGGCACAATTCAAATGGAAAAGTAACAATACATACCTTCGTAGTGGTACACAAACATTGACAAACCTGGTCTATCCTGAACGTATTGAAAGTGAATTTATCGTTGACTCTCCGTATAATATTGTGTCCAATCAGCATTTCTTGATCAAAGAAGAAAAAAATGCAACATTACTCACCTGGAAGCTGAACATACGTTTCCCTTTTCCCTATAATATTGTGATTCTTTCCGATGACTTTGAAAGCGTTCTGATCAGTTCCATGGATAAGAGTTTGTTAAATGTCAGGAAAGCGTTAGAAAAATAGGATAATATAAATAGAACAATTACATTTGTTCACTATGAGATTAACACGTGTTCAACGCTATCTTTTTAGCATTCTTTCAGGGGTGTTAATGGTACTTTCCTTCCCGTATACGGGAAGCCTTACGCCGATCATTTTTCTTGCCTGGGTTCCTCTACTTCTGGTAGAAGATACAGTTAGCAGTCAGCGCTATAAATCCTGGAAAGTGTTCATTCAGTCGTATCTTACATTTTTCATCTATAACATTGGTGTAACCTGGTGGATATCGAATGCGGATATGAATGGAGCGATCATGGCATTTCTGCTCAATTCTTTATTGATGTCTCTTGCTTTTCTGCTATTTCATATCATCAAAAAACGATTGGGTAATAAAATAGGTTATGTTTCATTTCTAACCGTTTGGATCGGATTTGAATTTTTGCATTATCACTGGGAACTATCGTGGCCCTGGTTGACAATGGGAAATGTTTTTTCAATTACGCCATCGTGGATTCAATGGTATGAATACACCGGAGTATTGGGAGGAAGTTTGTGGATATTGGCTGTCAATTTGTTGCTGTTTAAATTGGTTAAGAATTATGTTTCGGGAGCGCAGACCAGAAAACTGAATCCGAAAGCGATTGCCGCACCAATGATTGTTTTTCTACTGCCTTTGTCAATGTCTTTATGGATGTACAGCGTTGCTGAAGATGAAGGTGTCGCAGCAGAGGTGGTTGTAGTACAGCCCAATATTGATCCGTATCAAAAATTTACTACAATCGGACCCGCTGAACAGTTGTATCGAATTGCAGATATCGCAGACAATACAATCACAGACCGTACAAAGTTGGTGATTGCTCCCGAAACAGCGATTCCGGTTTCTTTTGATGAGGCAGTTATCAACTACGATCCGGGGTACGAAATTCTGAAAGCACGAATGGAAAATTGGGGAAATGTACAATTATTCATCGGAGCTTCAACAGAAAGAAGATTTGAAAAAAAGGTTTCCAGAGCAGCTAAAAAAGATCCGTACGGGGGAACTGGTTTTGTGGAATTTTATAACTCTTCTTTGTTGATGGGGAATGAAATTAACCCCAAGATTATCCATAAATCCAAATTGGTGCTGGGTGCAGAGAAAGTACCTTTTTCACACTGGTTTCCTTTTCTGGAAGAAATGTCAATTAATTTGGGTGGAACTTCCGGAACATTGGGGGTGGAACCGTATCCTAAAAATATAACAAACGGACATTTTCCGTTTACACCGAGTATTTGTTACGAATCCATTTATGGAGAGTTTACAGCGCGACAAACCCGTTTAGGTTCCAAAGCGATTTTCATCATTACGAATGACGGATGGTGGGGAAATACACCGGGATACAAGCAACATTTTAGCTTTGCAAGACTTCGTGCCATTGAAAACAGAAAGTCGGTTGCACGCTCGGCAAATACAGGAACAAGCGGGTTTATTAACCAACGTGGAGACGTTGTTCAGAGTTCCAACTGGTGGACAGCTACAGCTTTGAAAGGAAACGTCTTTTTAAATGAAAAGAAGACTGTGTACATGAGGACAGGAGATATTCTGGGGCGCGTTGCGTTTGTTTGTTCTGTAGTCATTTTATTGGTTGCAATTTTTGGGAACACCATTCGGCAGAGAAAACTAAAATCAGTTTAACTGCTATTATTGATATAAATACATACTATTAAATGAAAAAGAGACAAATTTTATCGTTTGTTTTAATTGCTACTGCCAGCTTTTTTATGATTTCTTGTAAAAAGAAACAAGATGAACAAACAGTATATACCTATCAGGTTTCACGTCTAAAGCCTGCGTACTATAAAACCCAGAAAATGCTGCTGCAAAATTTCCAATCAGCAGTCGGCGAGTTGAAGATCCATACAAATGCGTTTTATAATTTGTCCGGACAAAGCTACTTGGAGGCATGTAGAGAAAGATGGAAA
>DHNG01000004.1:14220-15897 GCA_002409405.1 Flavobacteriales bacterium UBA5422
TGGGCCCTTATACGAATGGATATTCAACCGTTGATATCGGTTATGCTACTACAAAACAATTGATTCAAGTATATCCGATTAATTACCGGTACGTTGATTATGCAGAAGATAGTCCCAATGGTGGCATTATCAATGATGTGGGTACTTATCCTTCGATTGAGTCGCTGAACATGCTTCATCAGGTTGGTGGAGAACAAAATTGTACCATTGGTTTTCACGTTCTTGAATTCTTGCTGTGGGGAGAAGACCTTTCTCTTTCCGGACCAGGTAATACAAGGGATTATAAAGACTATGTTACCGGTGGAGGAGGGATTAACGTCAACAGAAGAAGATCCTTTTTGGATGAATCTATGAATCGATTCTCAATAGCTGTTCAGGAATTGAAAATGGGTGAAAGCTACGAGAAAAATATTAAAAGTATGGACAGCAAATCGTTCATGCATTTAATGGTTGGTTCTTTACAACAGTTTATCAAGGAAGAACTTGTAACAAAAGATATTCGATTACCGTTGATGACCCAAAATCATCATCTTGAAATATGTGATTATTCCGATCACACCTTATCAATTTTAAAAAAGAAGATCCGGGGTATTCATTTCGCACTGGACGGAGGAACACTGTTTAACGGGAATGGCGGAACGGACTACTTTTTAATGGACCTTATTTCCGAAGTAGTACCGGATGAAGCAACGAAAATTCGAAATCAATTAGATGCCATTGATTCCGATTTTAATGCAATTACCATGACATTTGAAAATGCAGTTCTGAATCCATCCGCTGCAGCGAAATTACAGCAAATAGCAGACAAATTAATGATCATTCACGGAAGTCTGGATGTGCTGCTGGCAAAGTTCAAGTAAATTTTATTGCTAGAAATGACAGGTTATCCCAAGATTCAATGAAATTGAAACCAGGTTCTTTCTCTTGATTGTATAGTAATAATCTTCATTGTCCAACAACTCCATTCGATCCGATATATCATAGTTACTTCCTTTCAGCATAAATGTGCCGGAGTAACGCAATCCCGAGTAAAATGAAAAATGTTCTGATAGTGGAATGCGGAATTTGAAGCCTGTTTGTAAGGATATCCCGTACATTGGCTTCCAGTTGTATTGGGTGTCAAAATAATCAATTTGACTGTCCTTAGATGCAGATGCTTCTTCTCCATATGCGTAAAGTTCGTTAATAGAATAATGGCACCGGTCGTTGATCAGCGTGGAAATCGTTACTCCTAATCCCAGATCGTATGAAAATCCGATTCCCAGGATTCCTTGTTTGGTTGAAAATTCAAACTGCGGTCCCACCGTGTAATTTCGAAATTTGAGCGCTTCCATTTTTAATTGGATAGAGTCAACTGATTTATCGGCTTGATTTACCGGGTAAATATTTGTGTAAAAGGAGGGAGTTGTCGTGAGGTAATCTTTTGTGGAAAATGCGACACCGAATCCGAACTGTTTGGTAAGAATCCGGTTGTATGCAACTGCTATTCCATAATTGATATAATCTTTTCCCGCAACCATTTGATCACCTTTTTGTTTGTAATAGATATCATTGAACGTGCCGGATAAGAGTGGAATATTTCCATGGACTGTTACATCAACCATATTTTTGGAAGATAAAAACCCTTTTTGATTAAAGCAAATAATTGGTGTTAGAACAAATAAGAGTATAAAAAGT
>DHNG01000004.1:16028-20585 GCA_002409405.1 Flavobacteriales bacterium UBA5422
AAAAAGTGTGTATTTCATGGGTGAACTAAATTTAGAGTCGTATTTAAAATGTCATTATGCAGATTGTATTTTGAAAATGAATCGTTGTATTTTCTGTTGATGTGATGAACCATTTCTCCTGTTTCGGAATTGAATAAGAAAACGATCGTTTGCGTTTTATGTCCCCGGAAAAATAGCTCCGGTAATACATAAGGAAGCGTTATTCCAGCCAACCCGATTAAATGGAATCCCCTTAGTTTCGGACGGTATGCGTGGTTGTAAAACCCAAATCCAAGAAGTGTATGTTGATCCGATATTTTCTGACGTGTAATGTCTTCCGATTTTACAGGTAGTACAGGTGATTTGAAACGCGTATGATAATACTGCTGGAAGAACGTATAATTGACCTGGTATTTTTGTTGGTAGTCATTGATCGTATAGGATTTTTCCGAATCTGCAATACGGATATTGTGTTCCGTTAGTACATTATTTAACTGATCAACCGAAATTTTTGTCTGTTGTTTTTGATTCAACGTTCTTCCTTTTTTGTAAGTATTGGCAGAAAAGAATTTGTATTCCACCGGTTTGTTTGCGTAATGAATGCCTGAACCGACCAGCGAATCACTAAACAGTTGTATTATTGCCGGATCCGTTGCAACGTCAGGGAGCATAAACAAGTGATAATTTTTAAGTGTATCGGTAGCATTAATGGATGAAGTGGTAGTATTTTCCCGGACAGTTTGATACGTTACGGAATAAAATTGATTCAAAGAAAATTCAGAACTTTTCCGGGATAAGCGAATGAGGTCTTTCAGAATGTTTGCATACAGAACCGATTGCGGTGATTTCTTCAACTGATCATATGTGTATCTGAATCCAAATGCAAGAATGGCAGGTGTTCGCTGACGTTTGATGTAACGTGCAAAATAAGCTCCGTCATTATCTGATACCTGGTATTCTGTAAAATCTACTTTTTCAATTTCATTACTTCGATCTTTCGCGACTCCCCACCAGGCCAATACTTTCATGGTATTGAGGTACTCATTTGAAACCCCGGAAGATTCCAATAGGTAAATTTCATATAATGCAGGGATAAATTCAGCACTCATAATGCGCAAATTCACCGATTCCAGACGCCCGTGCTCAACAATCTTGTTGAAAAGAGAACCATCGATCAGGTGTACCGATTGCACATCGCCGGACGACGAGACGACTGCTCCCCATTTATTCTTTCTTGCAGTAATCTCAGGAAACTGTTTCTCCGGGTTGTACAACCGTGGTTTTGGATTGATGATCGCAGTGTATTCTACTTGAGGGACAAAAATATGTGCTTTATTGAAATAATTCCAATCAAATGGTTGTTCCAGAAATGGAGCTTCTTTATATAACAGCAGGTCGTATGAAGACAATAAACTGTGTTGAGAATACCCCTTGGACATTAATAGATCAATTACTTTTTTCTCAATGGAAACTATGTGTTCATTGGAGAATGTTCCAACCAGCGAAATCAATTTTTCAAGGGTAAGCGTTCCTGCATTTTTATACTGTTGACCTGAATTGTCAGATGGATTGAATTCTAGTTCCCGAAACAGAAAAAATGCCAGTTGAGCTTCATTTGACAGACGGCTGATTAATCCGCTGGTGACAAACAGATCACCATGCTCATTGGAAAACGTTCCTATATAATTACTTCTGACTGTATAGACGTTTGTTGATTTTCCACTTATTTTACGAATCAACTGCGTACAGTAATCCGAAACAGGATCACCAAAGACAATCATATTGGATGCATAGATCAATTCCAATGCAGACTTCTTATCCAGTTTGTTGAGGTATTGCCAGGAAGTAATATCCGGAATCAGATAGGCTTCACGTGTTTGTTTCAAAAGAAAACCGGGAATTTCACCAGATGCCTCAAGTAAAGTTGTTTTTTCCTGACTGATTGAGAATGATGTGCAGTAGAGTAGAATCGTAATAGGAATAAAAATTTTCATGTTCGCGTTTTACATTTTATTTTCAGTGATTCCAAATATACTAATCTTTATTCAGATACGTATTGATAGATAAGGGAAGGAAGGTTGGATCTACATTTTTAAACGATTTTGACTTGTGTAATTAGTTTGGCACACGCTTTGATTCACCTTTTTTGTAAAATTTTGAACCATGAAAAAATTGGCTTTATTTATTGGACTAGTGGGAGTTACTTTAGGAATGACAAGCTCAGGAATTAAGTATCCGACCATCAAAAATTCTGCTTTTCAGGCAGGAGAAGTATTGCGATACAGGGTAACCTATGGTTTTGTGGATGCCGGAGAGGCAATTATGGAGGTGAAGAGTACATCCCGGAAAGGAGCAAACAGATCATTGTATCATGTAGTCGGTACCGGCCGTACCCTGGGAGGATTCAACGCCGTTTATAAAGTACGTGATGTATACGAATCCTACATTGATCAAAAATCAATCATGCCCTGGTTTTTTGAACGGGATGTCAACGAAGGTGGATACAAAGTCAACCAATCATATACTTTTTCACAAGATAAGTCGACGGTGCACAACGGAGAAAAGTCATTTACTACACCGATGGGCGTACAAGATATGATTTCGTCCTTTTACAAGGCAAGAACCCTCGACTTTAGTAACATGAAGAAAGGGCAGACCTTTGAATTCAAATGCTTCATGGACGACGAAATCTACAACCTGAAAATCAAGTACGTCGGTGATGAAGAAGTGAAAATCAGAAAAGGAAAATTTAAAACACACAAATTTGTTCCGGTGGTGCAGAAAGGACGCTACTTCAAAAGCGAAGAAGATGTTCAGTTCTGGGTAACTGCCGATGAAAACAAGATCCCGCTGTTGGTGAAAGCAAAAATTCCTGTGGGTGTTGTGAAACTGCACCTGGTAGAGTGGAGCGGACTAAAAAATGAATTGACAAGCAAGGTCAAGTAATTCCCGAGAATATAAAACATAAGGAACCGGAGTCTGAAAGGATTCCGGTTTTTTTATTGAGGTTTTGTTCTAAAAGTCAGGTAATGAAATCGTGTTGAACAAATTGTACAAATGCTTGACGGTATTGAAACTATGTGCCGTTTGTTGTTCCATAAACATAGATTCACGGATTACCTCTATTCGACTGTTAATCGGTGTCATTTTTTTCTTTGTTCATTCCTTTTTAATCCGTGTATACGTGGTGAAAATATCACCCGATTTTTAGATCCATGTGTAGGTATAAACAACCAGCTGTTTTTGTAGGATAAGATCCATAAAAAAAGGAGGATGTTTTGCATCCCCCTTTCCAATATTCTGTGAAACGAATTATTTCGACTCTTTGTAGATAGAAGTTTTAATCACAACGCGTCTGTTTTTCGCTCTTCCTGCATCCGTGCTGTTGTCTGCAATCGGTCGTGTCGGACCGTATCCTTCAGACTTCAGGTGATTGGCATCAACACCTTTGGATACCAGGTAGTCTTTCACTGCTTTCGCTCTGTCTTTTGACAATTTTGTATTGAGTTCATCACTACCAGTATTGTCTGTGTGCCCTTCAACCAATGCCTCAACCTGTGGATATTTCTTCAAAATCTCAGCAACTTTGTCCAACTCCGCATGTGATTCGTTTTTGATGACAGCACTTCCTGTATTGAAGAAAACCATTTCAGTTGCTCTTCTCAACGTCTCGATCTCGTCTTTTGAAAGCGGGAATTTCATCAATGACGTTCCGTTTACATAATAATAAGCACGCTTGTTGTCGTTTTCTTTTTTCGGAGCGACAACCGATTTTGCGTCATATGTTCCGTCGAAAGCACCCAATACGAAGAAACGTTCTCCTCCCTGAGCAATGAAACTTCCGGTAACTTTTACCCAATTCGCTTTGTCTTCAATGAATTCTTCAAAAACAACTTGTGGTTTCAATGATAAAGCCTTGTTGTTTTTGTTTTCCACTTTATCTTTTGAGAAGTAAACTCCCAGTCCTTTCACCGCTCTTCCTGATTTGTCCGCCAGGTTGATTTCGATTGAGAAAACATATGTCTGTCCTGCAGTTAATGCCTCTGTCAGTTCTCCCTGAAGGTATTCACTGTATAAGCTGTAACTGCTAACATCTGTAATTTCTCTGTTCTCAAGTGTTTGGAACACAGATAAACGTTGATCATCGTAAAAAGCAGTAAAACCGGCATAGTTTGCCTCGGAAGCTTGCTCTCCCATAAAGTTTTGAGGAATTCCCACACTCGTTTTGCAAGCATCTTTTTGGAACAGGTCTACAGAACCACCGTTTGCATTGGACCAACCTTCTGCTTTGTTAATTTGAGCGCGGTAAGTTGTTTTTTCGGCTCCTTTAAACTCATGATTTTTGATCAAGTTTTGAGCCGATACTGATACAGAAGTACCAATAGCCAGGATAAGAATAGATTTTTTCATTTGTCTTTACAGTTTTTTGCAAAGTTATGATAAATAGTGTGTTATTGGGCTATTTTAAGAAAAGTCGTATCGTTTTTTATGCTAATCGCAGCCTTTTTTTGTAGTAATTCGCTCTTACTAAACGATTTAGTTTGTTATTTAAAATTTGTTAATAAACCACTGCTTTTT
>DHNG01000004.1:20696-25313 GCA_002409405.1 Flavobacteriales bacterium UBA5422
TTTTTATTTAAAAACACGTATTTATACGCTATGTATGCATAGTAAATGTTATTTCAAGAAGTACTTTTCACCATCAAAATCAATTTGCTCGTCCAGCATTAATGTGCGGATTATTTCTTTGAATAATTCGGGATCAGCAACCAGATGTTTAATTTCAAAAGTGGCTTTGGGAGAATCTTTCAGTAAATTGATTACTTGTTCCTGGTAGTCTGAAATTGTCAATGTGTTCATCCCTGATTGACAATTATCACACTTCCCGCAAGGTTCTGAATCAATGCCGAAATAATTGATTAATTCCATTGAACGACACTTTTTTCCTTCCAGATAGTGGGATACGGAAGCTAATTTTGCGGTTGCTATTTCTTTTCGTTCAAAATAAACTTCAGGTCGGATTTCCAGGTAATCATAGGGCATTCGCTCTCTTAAAAATGTAATTGTTGGAGCATCAGACTTCCAGTCGATGTCCATGATACCCGATTTCTCCATGTATTTCAGTTGCTTTTCAAGTTCCGCTTCAGTTATTTTTAGGCGATTACAGATTTCACGCTCGTGAATTTCCATGAAATTATCGAAAATTCCCGGATAGGACCGGGATAAAAGAGCCGTTACAGGATAATATGTTTCATGCTGAATCTGAAAATTATACAAAGCAGTATTTCCGACCGCAAATTTGACTTTGGTCGGATGAAAGACACCTTCTGAAAAGGTAAGTTCGCCCAATGCTTCCAGAATTTTCAGTGAATTGTAACACAAAACCGGAGAAATGTCAAAGGCCTTGGCAAAAATAGCTAAATTAAATGCATACGTTTCCCCTGCACCGGAACCAATGGCAATTTTTAAATGATTACAAACAGCTCTGTATACGCGTTTGATATCATCAATCGGAGGATACTTTTGATTCAATTGTTCTTCCATCAGTTGCAGATCTTCTTGCTGCCAGTAATTAATAGCGAATGCATCCTTGCCGTCCCGGCCACCTCTTCCCGCCTCCTGGAAATAGGCTTCGAGCGAAGCAGGGAATTCATAGTGGAGTACAAAGCGAACGTCCGGTTTGTCGATTCCCATTCCGAATGCATTTGTAGCAATCATCACTTTTGATTCGCCTTTTAACCATGCGGTGAGCATCTTTTGCCGCTCTTCTTTGTTCATACCCCCGTGATATATTCCTGAAGAAATACCAGCTCGGTGCAATGTAGTAGCTACAAATTTGACTGATTTTCGTGTTTGACAATAAACAATTCCTGTTTCGTTGTCATGTGCTTTACAGGTGTCAATAACAGATTGAAGCTTGTTTTGTGACAAGTAACTACTGTAAATAAGATTGGGGCGTTCAAATCGCGATTGGTGTATGCGCGGATGTTTTAATTCCAGTCGGTCAATTATTTCCTGCTTGGTTTTTGGCGTTGCAGTTGCGGTTACTGCAATAATCGGGACGTGTGGATGAATCTCTCGCAGTTTTTTGATCTCCATAAAACTGGGACGGAAGTCGTGTCCCCATTCTGAAATACAGTGTGCTTCATCAACGACAATTAATCCGACATTCATTTGTTTGAAACGTTCCAGGAACAATCTGCTTTGTATGCGTTCGGGAGAGGTATAAAGAAACTTGTATCCGTTGAACTTTGCATTGTCTAACGTAATATCCAGCTCCCGGTAACTCATCCCACTCATGATAGCTTTGGCCATGATGCCTTTGGACTGTAAGTTACTTACCTGGTCTTGCATCAATGCGATTAACGGTGAAATAACAATGGTAATTCCTTCCCGAATAATTCCCGGTACCTGAAAACAAATTGATTTTCCTCCTCCTGTCGGCAAAAGGGCCAGTACGTCATGACCGTTGATAACATCCTCTATAATGGGCTCCTGACCAGGTCGGAAGGAATTGTATCCCCAGTATTTCTGCAATGTTTCAAGGCGTGTATTCATGCTCTAATTCTCATCCAAATTTAAGTTTTTTTATTACTTCCCTTGTTGGATGACGTTTTTTTAAGTTTTATTTTTACTATTTTTGTTGCATATCGAAAATAATTATGAAACAAGATTTAATCGAAATAAATGTTTCTCACCCCGAAACTTCAAAAATTAGTCAGGTGGATTGGGATAACCTTCCGTTCGGAAAGGTTTTTACAGATCATATGTTGGTAATGGATTATAAAAACGGTAAATGGCAGTCTCCCGAGATCATGCCTTTCGGACCGATTCCAATGCATCCAGCTATGTCTGCCATTCACTATGGACAATCTATTTTTGAAGGGATGAAAGCATATAGTCGGGAAAATGGTGATGTAGTTTTATTCCGACCGGAAATGAATGCAAAACGGTTTATGGAATCCTGTGAACGGTTGTGTATGCCGGCTTTTGATGAGGAGTTGTTTGTAGAATTGGTACGGAAGCTGGTTGAGGTAGACAAAAACTGGGTGCCAAATAAAAAAGGAGCAGCATTGTACATCCGTCCGTTTATTTTCGGAACAGATGAAGCAATCGGAATTAAACCTTCCGATACTTACAAGTTTGTTATTTTTCTATGCCCTGTCGGAGCGTATTATTCGCAGCCTGTTAACGTTAAAATTGAAGAACATTATACCCGTGCAGCAGCAGGTGGAGTAGGAAGAGCTAAAACGGCAGGTAATTACGCCGCGGCGTTGTATCCTGCAAAAAAAGGACAGGAGAATGGTTACCACCAGTTGTTGTGGACGGATGCCAAAGAGCATAAGTTTATCGAAGAATCCGGAACAATGAACATCTGTTTCATGATCAACGGAACGTTGGTAACACCATCGGAAGATGAGGATACAATTTTGCGTGGAACAACCAAAAGAACACTTGTAGATGTTGCTGTTAAATGGGGAATTCCTGTAGAAGAACGAAAAGTATCTGTGGAAGAACTTGTAAAAGCAATCGAAGACGGAACGTTGAACGAAGCATTTGGTGCAGGAACAGCAGCTACGATTGCTACGATTGTGAAAATAGGTTACAGAGACGGGGACTTTATCCTGGCAGAGCCGACCGAAAATGATTTTTCAATGAAAGCAAAGAAATACCTGGATGATTTGAAAGCCGGTAAAACTGAAGATGTTGACGGATGGTGCCCGATTATTTAATATGTACCATTCTGAATCAATACTAATAAAAAAAGGAACCGATTACGGTTCCTTTTTTTATGCTTTGTTTTATGTGTTTTTCGTAAAATGTGGAAATCACATCTTTTCTGAATGCTGTGTATTACGATTCTTTGGTGATCATGATTTTATCAATTCGCTGCCCGTCTTTATCAACTACTTCCAGTTTCAGATCCTCGTATTCGATGAAATCACCGACATTGAGTAAATCACCTTTTAAGTGAATCATTAACCCTGCTACAGTAGAATATTCAGACTGTACATTTTCATCAACAGCAATATCGAAGTACTTACAGAAATCAAAAATAGAATACTGCCCGTCTACCAGCCATGAATTTTCATCCCGTTCAAAAATCTGGTATTCGTTTTGATCCAGTTCGGTCGATTCACCAACCAGCGCATCCATCACGTCATCCATTGTCACAATTCCCTGTGTAGAACCATATTCATCCACAACTATTCCGTAATGCATCTTATCTTGTTTAAACATTTCTAAAACACGATAAGCAGAAGTTTTCTCGTTCAGGTATAGCGGATCGCGTAAAATTGATTTCAAATCAAGCTCTCCGGAAACAATTGGTGCAAATAAGTCTTTTAACAAAACAATTCCAAGAATATTATCAATGTTGTGATTGTCAACAACAGGATAAGCAGAGTGTTTATCTGAATTGATTTTTTCTTTTACACTATCCCACGAATCATCAATATTGAAAAACGTAATATCACTTCGATAGGTCAATAGTGAATTAACCCGTCTGTCTCCCAATTCAAATACCCGTTCTACAATGTCTTGTTCAATGTCCTGTATTTCTCCTCCCTCAGCACTTTCACGGATAATCGATTTGATTTCCTCTTCTGTTACCCTGCTCTCAGCTGTTTTTTTGATTCCCAGAAGACGCAACATTAAATCATTGGAAGTAGTAAGTAACCACACAAAAGGAGAAGTGATCAATGAAAGGAAATACATTGGTTTTGCCAGAAATATGGCAATCGTTTCGGGAAAGGTCATCCCCAATCGTTTCGGGAGTAATTCTCCTAATACAATTGATAAAAACGTAACCAGAAGTACAACCAATCCTGTTCCCAGTTGATTGGAGAATGGTTTCAGAGCCGGAAATTGAGCGAAGAATTCAGCTACGTAATCGGTTAAATTGTCACCACTGTACACCCCTAATAAAATACCAATGAGTGTGATTCCTATTTGAACAGTAGAAAGGAATCGTGTTGGATTTTCTGATAAATCCAAGGCTGTTTTAGCGCCGCCCTTACCTTGTCTCTTCGCATTTTCAAGCTTGAACTTACGGGAAGATACCATCGCCATTTCTGACATTGAAAAAATCCCGTTTAATAAGATAAGAGCGATAATTATGACTATTTCCATTGAAATATAACTATCGTTTTATTGTGTTAGTACCGGCAAATATACTGTAAAAACAAATTGGTGGGACAATAATAATTGTGAATAAAAAGAAAATAGCGATTTGATAAATAAAAA
>DHNG01000004.1:25435-55139 GCA_002409405.1 Flavobacteriales bacterium UBA5422
AATAAAAAAGGGGGCTAAAAAGCCCCCGATTCTCTTATTCTCGTCAGAGAATTATTTCTTAACGAATTTGTTAATTGCTTTTTGACCACTTACAGTTGTTGCTTCGTAAATGTATACTCCTGAAGTCAGAGTTGATACATCAACTGTTCCACCTTTTGTTGTAGAAACTAATTTTCCATCCAAAGAAAGAACAGATACGGATGCAATTTCTTCTGAAGTTGCTGTAACATTCAACACGTCTGTTGCCGGGTTAGGGAATACATTGAAAGAAATCTCTCCTGCATTTCCAACGCTAAGCGTACCAAGAAGGAAAATGTCAGAGTTGTTATCAGGATCAGAATCTCTTGTGTCACCAGCAGCAGTAAGAGCAGCAGAATTTGCTCCCCAACAAACGATAGCAACAGCAGTTCCTGCAGGTCTTGAGCTAAGATCCAACACAACTGGTTCTCCAAAAGCTACTTCTAGTGCTGATGATGGAACAGTAACCCCTGTTGGAAAAGCTTGTGGTAAAATCGCTCCGTTAGCCCCGTTTGGAGTCCCGTCCATTCCAAAAATTTCAGCACCAGCACCCAACTGAGGGTTGATGACATAAGAAAAGTACAACGTGTCACCTGCTGGAACAGCATCCGGTCCGTTATTGATCAAATTAAAAGAAACACTGATAGATCCTGGTGCAACCGTACTTCCGGAAGCAGGAGATGTTAAGTCTAATTGTAAATCATAAGTGATTTGTCCAAAAGACATTGACCCCATAAGTGCAGCAACTGCGAATAAGTAAATTTTTTTCATATTTATAGCTTTTTTTAAAGTTTAACGGGTAAATTTAGAATTAAATAAGAACACAACAAATATTTTAACAAAAAAAATAAACTGGCTTTACATTCTTCTCTGATGGGCTACTTATATTTTCCCGCGCGCACTATCCGTGTTTCAGTATTTTATTAATTTTAGCACCATGATAAAAGTACATGACCTATACAAAGAATTTTCTTTGAACGCGAAACAGAGAAAAGAACTCGCTACAAAAGATAAAATAGCTGTTGCGGTGAAAAATATCAGTTTTGAATGTCAACCCGGAAGAATCTACTCCTTGTTGGGGCCTAACGGTGCCGGGAAAACAACAACATTACGGATGATTTCCACCATTTTTCAACCAACATCCGGTTCAATTGAGATCGGAGGTGTAGATGCCGTGAAGTATCCACAGGAGGCCAGAAAGAAAATCGGATTCCTGACCGGATCAGCAGGATTGTACGGGCGGTTAACTCCTAACGAACTGGTGAAGTATTTTGCTGATTTGTATGGTGTAGACAAAGGAACATTCGAAGCACGGAAAAAACGATTGTACGATTTGCTGGACATGCACGAATTTGCCAACAAACGCATTGCGAAGCTGAGTACGGGGATGAAGCAAAAAGTATCAATTACCAGAACAATGATCCACGATCCTGAAATTGTGGTTTTTGATGAACCAACCAGTGGATTGGATGTAATTACAGCAGAAAACATCATCACGCTTATCCGTGATTGTAAAAATGAAGGTAAAACGGTTATTTTTTCCAGTCATATCATGTCTGAAGTTGACTTGTTAAGTGATGATATCGGAATCATTCACAAAGGGAAAATGTTGTTTAACGGGACAAAAGAAGCGTTTATTCAAAATAAACAAGAAGATTCCCTGACAGGAGAATTCATCCGGATTGTTAAACAAGGATAAACGAACGATATAAAAGAAGCGATATGATATTTACAATATTTAAGAAAGAATTGATAGAAACCCTGAGGGATAAACGGACGTTGATTGTAATGATTGTCATTCCGGCATTATTGTTCCCTTTGATCTTTAAAATAACTTCTTCCTTTTCTCGTGACATGACCGAAAAAGCGGCCACTAAAACATTGGTCGTCGGGTATGTCGGAGATGATGGTAAAGTGTTGGAAGAACTAAAGGCGACCGATGCATCCGAGAAGGGAAAATATACGTGGAAAAAGTTTGAAGATACCGTAAAAGTAAAAGAAGCTATTCAGGCAGATAGTATTCAGCTTGGTCTGTATCTGGGGGAAGGTGTGGAAGGAATGATTTATGACAATAAAACAGCAAAAATCAAAATCTTTCACGATGCGACAAGTCTTGGTTACAGAGAGCGTTTTGAGCAAAAAGTTCAGCAGTTCAATGAGAAAATGACTCAGAAGCGACTGGATTCACTGAAAATTGATAAGCAATTGTTCAATGTGCTTGATGTACAGGAAGTAAATGTTGCCTCAACGCAGGAAATGATCGGGAAGATGGCAGGAGGGATGCTGCCGTATATTTTCATCATTTTTGGATTTATAGGATGTATGTATCCTGCAATTGATTTGTTTACGGGAGAGAAAGAACGTGGAACAGTTGAAACGCTGCTGACAACACCTGTGCCTCGCTGGAAAATACTGGCAGGTAAAATGGGAGTGGTTGTAATCAGTGGGTTGATTGCTGCGTCATTTGCAATCGGAGGACTGTTCTTCTCTGCGCAAAGTATTACCACAGGGAAGTCAATGGAAGGATTGTCCGTGGTTCTGGATTCATTGTTCAGTCCGGGGACGCTGATTACCATGTTTGCCCTGGTAATCCCGTTGGTTGTTTTCTTTGCCGGTATCATGGTGCCGATTACTGTGTACGCGAAATCATTCAAAGAAGCACAAAGTATTATTACTCCGCTGAATGTTGCTGTGTTGGTACCTGCAATGATCGGGATGTTCCCTGGAATCGAATATTCGGTGGAGACGGCATTTATTCCGGTGGTGAATGTAGTGCTGGCTACAAAGGAAATCATAGCCGGAACAATTGACTATACGCTCTATGCCGGAACGCTTGTTTCACTAATTGTACTGGCGTTTATTGCGGTGTTCTTCTCGCATAAACATTTTGGAAAAGAGACAAATATTTCGTCAAATTAATCAGGTGTAGCGTTAGTCAGACTTGTGAACATTGACCGGCGTATAAGTTTTTTTCTCGTTTTAAAAATAACATGAATTTCATGTCTACTTTTGATCATAAATCACAGGTGTATGAAGCGTATTGGTGTAATTGTCGGAGGATTTTCATCCGAATTTGAGATCTCTAAAAAAAGTGGTGCAACGATTATTGCAAATTTTCCGGACAACTACATGCCTGTGGAGATTACGCTGACTAAAGAAAGCTGTCAGGCGAGTTGGAACGGATCGTTATTCGATATTGACCTGAAGAAGAAAGGTTTTCAGGTTGGTGACGAATGGATTTCAATTGATGTTTACTTGGTTTATACACATGGTGATCCGGGAGAAAACGGGCGCTTGCAGGCGGTATTTGAAATGTATGGTATTCCATATGTCAATTCCGGTACACTTGCTTCTGAACTGTCATTTGATAAATGGTTTTGTAATCAATTTTTTAAAGGGTTTGACGTGCATGTTGCCGATTCAAAGTTGCTGTTGAAAGGAGATACTGTTGATTCGGAAGAGATTACAGGTGCTTTGGGATTGCCTCTTTTTGTGAAACCATGTGATTCTGGATCCAGTTATGGGATTTCGAGAGTCAATCGAAAGGAGGATTTGAAGAACGCAGTTGAAAAAGCATTTCGGGAAGGGGATAGCGTTGTGATAGAGTCTTTCCTGGATGGAACCGAAGTTACGTGTGGTGTTTATCGAAACGAAGAAGGGATTCAGGCATTACCTCTGGCTGAAATTGTCAGTGAAAATGAATTTTTTGATTACGAAGCAAAATACCTGGGGAAATCTCAGGAGATTGTTCCGGCGCGGATTTCAGATGAACAGACACGAAAAGTACAGGAAGTGGCACGAAGAATTTATGGAATTCTACGCCTGCGATCCATTGCGCGTATTGATTTCATGCTGGTAGGAGGAATTCCTCATCTGATTGAAGTGAATACGACTCCGGGATTTACAGAAGAAAGCCTGGTTCCGCGGATGTTGAAATACCAGGGAAAATCATTGAAAGAGTTCTGGACAGAAATTATTGGATATGAATTAAGGTAACTTATACCTGTAAATGAATATGAAAGCGGTAGATCTGTTCAGGCGGATTTACCGCTTTTTTGTTGACTCATTCACATTTACTTGTGAAAACTAACCATCGTGGTCTGTGAATTGCAGCGGATTTCCGTATTATTTTTGAAGATATGCAAAAAATCATTCTCTATAGCATTGCTTTTTGGATGTGTTCCATTCGGCTTTTTTCACAAAACGAATCCCCTTCGTATCATCCCCCATTGAAAATACCATTGATTCTTGCAGGTAATTTTGGAGAACTGAGACCAAACCATTTTCACATGGGACTTGACTTTAAAACGCAGGGGAAAGAAGGGCTGGAATTGCATGCTGTCGAAGATGGCTATGTGTCACGAGTGAAAGTTGCTACATATGGGTATGGGAAAGTGGTCTACGTGGATCATCCGAATGGAAAAACAAGTGTGTATGCTCATTGCAGTAAGTTTGCCGGAAAATTGGACAGTATTGTCCGGAACGAACAATATCGGATGCAGAAGTTTGAAGTTGAATTATTTCCTGCTGCCGGAGAAATTTCACTAAAGAAAGGAGAGGTGTTTGCTTTTTCCGGAAACACAGGAGGCTCCACTGCCCCTCATTTACATTTTGAGATCCGGGATACAAAAACGGAACATGCACAAAATCCCTTGGTTTATGCATTTGACCTTCCGGATAAAAGAGCTCCTGAATTGCGAAAAGTAAAAGTGTTTGCGGTAAATGAACAAGGATACCTGATTCCCGGGAAATCTCAGGAAAGTAGTATTGTAAATACAAAGACTGGCTATCTGATCACGGGAGATACAATTAAAATACCTGCGTCGTTTTGCTCTTCATTCGGAGGCGTAGGACTGGCATTTGACATCATCGACCGGTTGGATGCCGCAGAGAATCAATGTGGATTGTACGGAACATACCTGATTGTTGATGGTGATACGGTTTTCGGACAGCGAACAGACGAAATTTCGTTTGATAACTCCCGCTATGTCAATTCCCACCGGGATTTATCTGCAATGGGCAGCCAGTACCATAAATCGTTCAGAAATGTGAGCAACCCGCTGGAGATATACCTGGGGAATCAGTTAGGTGTTATTCACATGCTGCCAGGGCAATCAAAACAGATCCAATTGACTGCTTATGATCCGAAAGGAAATACATCAAAACTGCTATTTGTACTGCAGGCATTACCCGGAGAACCCGCTGTCAATTACAATCCTGCCAGTGAGAAATACTGGTATCCCGAAGAGCCGTTTTTCCGAAGTTCCAAAACCTGGGAAGTGAAAGCTGATTCATTCTCCATTTATGAACCTTTTGCAATTGCGGAATCTGCCGCACCACACATTTGTAATGTCGGTACTCCTTTGCAAAAACGAGTGACGGTAAGAATGAGGTTGGATCATCCCAAAACAGAAGTAAGTAAATATTACATTGCGGTAGGAACGAGTAAAGGAGGTAAAAAAGCATTGTCTACGCAGTACAAAGACGGATGGCTGGAAGCAAAAACAAATACTGCGGGCAATTTTTCTGTTCAGACGGATGAAATTCCTCCGGTGATTAAACCTGTATCGTCAAGTGTCAATGTAACCGGGCGTCAGGTGCGTTTTGTTGTAACTGATGCGCACTCCGGTATCGAGACATATAACCTGTATATCAACGGAGAATGGAAGTTGCTTGAGTATGAGTACAAAGGAAATTATATGTTCTTTGATGTTCCGGATGGGTTGATGGGAGAACATGAGGTGAAACTGGTTGTTGGTGATGCTTGTGGAAACGTAGCCGAATGGCTGAAGAAACTGAATTTTATCTTGCCCAAGTAAGAAAGATAACGACCCGATTACCAAAATCGATGCTTCTTTCAGTCGGGAATGCCTAAAAAATAGTAATTTCGCGACATGAAATGGATTGGAGAACGCATCAGTGTTGTTGATACAAAAGAGAAAACAACAATTGTAATACATCCCGAACGAAAAGCATTTATCAATGCATTGATGGGGGCATGGATTTTTATGTGGTACAGTATCGGATTCACAGTCGTCTGGTCCTATTTCATGTTGAAACTGACGCAACAGGAAAAATTGATCCTGGTGATTTTTATGTCCTTCTGGGTGTATTATGCTGTTCGGGTTACACGCTCTTTTCTCTGGTTGTTTAAAGGAAGTGAAAATCTGAAAATTGACCAGATCGGGGTAACAATTAAAAATGCCACAGGTCGCATTGGTCGGGCAACGCCTTATTACCTGGAGAATATAAAAAAGATCCGTTTGGAAATCCCAAAACAACGATCACTGCAGACTGCATGGGAATCATCTCCATGGGTTCGTGGAGGAGAACGGATTGAATTTGATTACATGGGGAGAGTTGTGCGATTGGGAAGGAAACTCAATGAAAAAGACGCTACATTATTGTTTAACCTGATTACAAAACGAATCGAGGAGCACATACGTCAAAAATCAAAGCGGGAAAAAACAGGGGAGAAGTAAACGGTTGGTTTAATTGATTCGGTACTTCTTAAAGAACGCATCCCAATTCCAGATAAAACTGGATACGACTTCATCCATTCGCTTTAAAAACAACGGATTTGGTGCTTGCATGCGCTTAAAATACTCATCCTGAAAATCGTTCAGTCCGTACTTATGGAAAATTGCTTTTGACATTCCGTAAATCATATTTTTGGAAGGATGATTTACCCGTTGGATAAACGATTGGTATTCACGGATCAATTTTTTAAAATCGGCGGTTGGCATTTCATAAATACCTGCCAGTTTCTCAAAAATGATTTCTTCAACTCTTCCTGCTTGTTCCGGTTCAAATGTGCTTTCCAGAAAAGAAAGGTTCCCCACAATCGTGATCAATGCAAATTCACCATCATTTTTAACACCCAGATTAGGTGACCGGACAAAAGCAACATCATCATTGATGAGCTGTGCGACTTCAGGAAATCCATTGTCAACCGTTTCAAATAACGCGTTGATAAAGATATTTGCTACCTGATTGTCAGTCAATTTCTTTTTTATTAAAGTCCCCAACATGAATACGCAATTTTATATTACAAATTTACAAGGTTGCTCTTCCGTTCTAACAGGTGTAAATGGCTCTTTATTAACGAAGTTATTAACAATAAGGTAGTAATGACCTAACATTTAATGTTGATAACCACTGGGGAAAACAAAAAAAGACATCCCGTTCAGGATGCCTTTTCTATCAGTTGAATTGATTTAATCAATTAATCTTCATCATCTTCCCACTCTTCGTCATCTTCCCATTCCTCATCGTCATCCCACTCTTCGTCGTCATCATTGTTGACAAGGTATTGACTGTAATCGTCATCCACTTCTTCGTCTTCTTCTCTTCCAAACAGATCAAATTCCTCATCCATGTCCTCATCGTCAATGTACAGTGAATCTTTCCCGCTCTTTTTGTAAGCGTTCATTTTCTGTTTCTTATTCTTTCCGTCAACGGTATCGTCATAAGACTTGGGTTTATCCCCCTCTTTTTTCTTCTTAATGACAGGAAGTTTTCCCGGAGTGATAGCAGGAGTATCGTTGTCTTCATCAGGCATTGGAACCTTGAAGTCATCCGTACGTTTTGGCTTCTCTGAGGTAGTTCTTTGAAAGGGCTTCTGTTCCCTTGACTGTGCATTGTCAAATTTCGGTTTATGACCTCCGCCTCCTTCGCGGTTGTCACGTTGGAAACGCTGCTCTCCTCCCTTGTTGTTCGGACGTTCATCGGCTTCTTTTATGACGCATCGCCTGCCGTTAAAACTGTATCCGTCCAACGCCGAAATCGCGCTTTTTGCGTGTTCGTCATTTGGCATTTCTACAAATGCAAATCCGCGGGATTTGTTCGTTTCCTTGTCCTTCGCAATTGTAACTTTTGCAACAGTCCCGTATTGTTGAAACAATGTCAACAATTCATTCTCAGTAACGCCAAAATCCAATTTGGCAACAAAAATGGTAATCATTTTATCTGGTACAACACTAATTTAGTAGGTTCGAAGATAGAACAAATCTTTTTTTATTTGCAAAATAATCAAAAAAAAAAATAAAAAAGCAGTACCAAACCGATACTGCTTACTATAAAAGGGCTGTTAAATTGCTATTGTTTCTTTAACAAATCGCGAATTTCCATTAGCAATTCCTGGTCTTTTGTAGGCGCAGGTGCTGCAGGTTCTTCGACAACTTCGTCTTTCTTTTTGAGATTTTGAAGTCGATTCATCATTTTGACAACAATAAACAAAACAAAAGCAACAACAAGAAAGTTGATTACGGTTGCAATGAATTTTCCGTACAAAGCACCATTCCATGCTAATCCATCCAGTTTTTCAGCTCCGGCAGCTTTCATAGCCGGATTAAGGATTAACGGTGTAATAACATCTGCTACCAGGGAAGAAACAATTGCGTTGAATGCTGCTCCGATTACAACAGCTACTGCCAGGTCAATTACATTACCGCGCAGGATAAATGCCTTAAATTCTTTTAACATATGTTTAGTTTTTTAAATTTTATGCGAAACTATTGAAAGTCGTGTGAATAAACAAACATTTTATTGTCTTTTATCCTTGAATTTTAAACGGTTGCCTGTTTAAAATAGACCTTCCGAGTGTTAATTCATCAGCATATTGAAGCTCTGAACCAATTGCAACTCCTCTGGACAGGGAGGTAATCTGTACCGGAAATGCGTTGATTTTTTTGAACAGGTAATAATTGGTGGTGTCTCCTTCCATCGTTGCGCTCAAGGCAAAAATAACCTCATGGACATTCCCGGATGCTGCTTTTTCGATTAACGGATCAATGTTGAGGTCATTCGGACCGATTCCGTCCATGGGAGAAATGATAGCTCCAAGTACGTGATAAACTCCTTTATAGGATTCAGTTGCCTCAATGGCCAGAATATCCCGGATATCCTCCACGACACAAACGGTGGAATGATCCCGTGACGGATTGGAGCAAATTGAACAGACCGGAGTGTCTGAAACATTCCCGCATCCGGAACACTTTTGTACATATTGCTTCATTTCCAGGAATGAATGGGCAAATGTATTGACTTCCTCTTTTGAACGATTCAGCAAATTCAGGGCCAGTCGAAGTGCTGTTCTCTTTCCTATTCCCGGGAGAGATGACAACTGTTCAACGACATTTTCAATATGTTTTGAAGGGATTTTCACGGGGTAAAAATAACGATAATTTATGAGGATAATATAGAAGGTTACATCGGGTTATTTCCAGTCTAAAATTCTGAAATGATCTTTCTTTTGAGTGTTGTAATGCCCTTGAATGATCCGTAGCAAAGCATCAACGCTTTCTTTTTTTGAGAGCTTGCTTGGAACAATACCGATGATTTGTCGCGCAGGATACTCTTTTGTTATCGGGTCATAAATACGCTTTAAATAAGGAGTATTTAGCTGATAATATTCGGGGACGAGCGTATAACCGCCATTGAGATCTACCATTTTGGTCAGGATGTCCATGTTTCCACCATCATAATTCCATTTATTTTCCAGGTCATCTTTTTCCAGTTTGCAAAAATTGACCATTTGTGTGCGGAGACAATTTCCTTTGCTCAGTAACCAAGGTTGTTCTTCTTCTAATTCTTCAGGAGCAATAACAGAATGAGTGGCAGTGGGGTAATAAATCTTTATTTCTTCCTGAAACAACGGGACGGTACGCATACGCCTGCTACTTTGAGGTCCGGCCATAATGCCCAGGTCATAGTGATTGTCTTCCATTGCTTCCAGTAATTCTTCTGATTTCAGTTCGTGAATGGACAACTGAAGAAAAGGCATCTGCTGTTGCACGGTTTCAAAAATGTCGGAGATGAGGTAAGCACTAACCGTTGGAATAATAGCTATGCGAATGAGCTCCGTATGATTTCCGTTTAGCTTTTGGACCAGGTCGGAAACCCGGCTGTATTCAATTTGTACGTCTTTCAGAATTTCAATCAACTGTTCTCCCTCTCTGGTGGGTTCCAGTGGAATGCGTGAACGTTCGAAGATAACAAAACCCAACAAATCTTCCACTTTTTTGATTTGCATGGACAAGGTTGGTTGCGTAACAAAACATTTTTCGCTGGCCCGCTGAAAGTTTCGTTCATTGTTTAGCTCCAGGATATAATTAATCTGCTGAGGAGTGATGTTATAATAATTATCGATCATTTTATAAAATTAATCAATATAAACTATATGTGCAAGCTGATTATTTTTGTACTATTGATAAACCAATAAAAACAAACACAATGGAAAAGGATGTGAATTACGAGAAAGAATTGAATAAATTGCTGGCAGACTACCAGTTGCATTATCAGAATCTGCGTTCTCTGCATTGGAATATTAAAGGCGAAAACTTTTTTGAATTGCATGTGAAATACGAAGAATGGTATACACGGGCACTGGAAATTGTTGATGAATTGGCAGAGCGACTGCTGACATTGGGGTTACAGCCGATCTCTTCTTTTTCCGGGTACCTGGCTGAGAGTGAAATCAAGGAAAACCCGATTATTAATGATGGGAAAACGGGAGTCCAGTATATTCTGGAAGCACAACAGACTTTGTTGAAACAAGAACGATTAATTCTGATACTTGCAGCAGATAAATCAGACGAGGGAACAAGTGCATTTATGAGCGACCTGATCCGGGGAAAAGAGAAAGAAAACTGGATGCTGCGCGCCTGGTTGAATAAATAAATTACAAAAGCATAGACCACCGAAATGTGTTCATCGTTGCCGGTGGACACATCTTGTTTTCAATACATTCGGATTAATTATAGATTCTCAAATCTGAATTACCATCAAAAACAGTTACATACATCCGCAATCCAAAGTCGGAACCGGAAAGCGGAGAACCGTCGTACAGTGAAAACGTTGCACCTGTACATAAATCATCCAGCTGCAGGAAATTATCGTCATTGGTTACAAGGGGATCCTCACATGTGCCATCGTTGGCAGGAGAGTGCCTGTCGAATGCAACAAACTCGTAGGTACTTCTTCTATAAACGACAATGCCCTTGGAACCTCCCTGTACGTACGCATATCCACCAACTCCGGTTAAATTACTGTACGAAGGAAGGTTGATGTTGATACTTATATCGAAGGGAATGCTTGGCACAGGGTGACGTCTGTTTTTATTGCAGGAGGATGTACTTGTTAGAAAAATAAGAACCAGACTAAAAATAATTGGTAACTTCATTGCGTTTTTAGTAATTAAAACAAAGATATGAAATATATGAATCTGCACGTTAGAACGGTAGTGTTTCCTATTTTAGTATGTGGAATGCTCTTTTTTATGGATTCATGTGCCAGTTCAAAGGTTGGAAAAACGCCTGAAACGGTTGCTGAGTCAGAAGAATTACTGGCTAAAAAGCGAAAAAAAGAAGCAAAAGCAGGAAAAAAGGAAGCGAAGGCGGCACATAAACGCCATTGGGATATGCAGTCAAAAGCAGCTAGGAAATCCGTGAAAGAAAACAAGAAACGCCTGAAAAAAAATCAGAAGAAAAAAGGACGAATGATTCCTTGAAATAGTCACTATGAAAAATAATCACTTAAAGCTACTTTTCCTTCCCGTATTCATCATCTGTTTTACTGTTAATGCACAACCCTATCTCGGTGTACAGGTGTTGGCCGGAACAGAGTTGTATACACATTATAAAACACCGGTGCTGGATGAAGTTGGAAAGCAAATCCGCTCAGGAACCCCTGTGCTGAATCCTACAATCGGGCTTTCAGGGATTTGGTCATTTACGGATGATGAGAATGTGATGCCGTATGTCAAGTTGAACAGTTTTGTTACCTATAGCCCGTTTTCCATTCCATACGGATTGGAACGGACGCAAGGGGCAACTAATTTTGCTTTTCTGTTTGGTCCGGGAGTATACCTGGAAAGCGGACTGATTCAGATCCAGGTTATGTATGGTTATCAATTCAATAAGATCGATGTGTACAAGACAAACTCCGGATTGTCTAATGGAAACAGGTGGTTTGAAACACATGTCATTGAAATTTCAGGTGGTGTCGGATTGGCGGACTGGTATTCCATTACTCCGTTTTTTAAAGTAGGATTCAACAAAAACGATGCACGTACCTTTCATTTCGGAGTAAGATTTGGAGTCGGTTTTTGGAACGGGGAAGCGGCATCTTTATGATTCCACTTTTTATTCCTAACTTTACGCTTTAAAATCAAATGATTATGAACAAGTCAACCTACATACTAAACGTACTGCTTGTCTGTGTACTTTTGACAGGAAGTGTTTTCTCTCAAACAACAGAACTATTCAAAACCAATGGGAACAAGATTACCGATCCATGTGGAAATGAATTCATCATGCGGGGAGTGAATTATTCACTTGCGGATGACTGGAATTTTCCGGGTAACTTAAACAATGGAAAAGAGCTTTCAGCACAGATTATTCAGGCAAATCCGAATACCGTTCGCATTCAATGGTATGTTGATTACGGACAACCGGCACGACCCCAATTAACACTTGCAGGTTTGGATAGTGTCATTTCCCGGTTTGCAGCAGCGGATATTGCTACCGTTCTTGAAATTCACGATTTTACACACATTCATACCGATACAACCTTATTTAATACCCAGGTGGTCGGGTGGTGGACAAGCCAACCGGTACTGCAACTGATTGAAAAACACCAGGCACATTTGTTTGTCAATGTGGCCAATGAATACGGACCAGCCATGTATCCTGCTCCAAATTATACATTGAATCCTAATTATGCGACAGAAATTACAACATGGGTAGCACATTATAGAAACGTTATCACACATTTGCGAAATGCAGGCATTGAAGTGCCGATTATGATTGATGCACCCAATTATGGGATGGATTACCAAACGGTAATTGATAATGCTACAATGTTTAATAATCACGATCCGTTGAACCGTATTGTGATGAGTTGCCATGCCTACTGGAATGAAACGGCGGGAGGAATGGAATCCATTGTGAATCAGTTGGCAGGATTAACAGTTCCCGTTGTATTCGGAGAAGTCGGAAATGTCGATTTTTCATGCAATGCCATTCAAATGAACAGTTTGCTGACAAAAGCACAAGAACGACAGATAGGTTGGCTGGCATGGACCTGGAACAGGGATGAATGTGCTACGCGGAACATGACGTCGAATGAGCCGGGGAATCCTGCTTCAACAACTGACGGACAGTTTTCAACACTGACAACCTACGGGCAAACGATCGTAAACAATGCAACATTCGGGTTGGTTGCACATGCCCAAAAAGCCGATTTTTCCTGTTTGCTGGGAGTTGAAACAGTTGAACAGGTGTTGGATGTTTATCCGAATCCGGTACAGGATGTGTTGCATGTTTCCATTGATCAAACGTTCAACGAAGTGGAAATTGTACTTGTTGATCTGAATGGAAGAGTACGAAAGACGCATGCCGGAACACAACTGGATACAAGTGATCTGGAGCACGGAGTTTATTTCGCACAGGTATCTATTGACGGAATCCGTTATGTGGTGAAGGTTCTAAAATAAGGATTCAAAAAGCAGGGGTTCCTACAATTTTGTATTTCTGCTTTTTCTTCCCGGATTTTCCTTTTGATGATTTATTTTTCTTCTTTAGTTTTTTCTCCTTGTCCTTTTCCTGTGAGAGTTGGATTGGACTTTGCTCGGTAACAGGACGTGAATTTTGCCCGTAAACCGGTTTCACACTGAAGCCGATAAACGATAGGAATGTAAGAACGTAAAATGCCGTTTGCCTGAATGTCGTCATTTTTTGTTGTCCGGTCAATTGATGGCTGTAAAAAATTCCACACGTGTTTCCATCAATGGAAGAACAGATCTCTTCAGTAGTCTTATCACGAAAATCAATGATTGTTTTTGAACACGAACGGCAGTGATAACCATCTTCGTTTTTTTTCATGCGCTCCAAAAGAAAGGGGCAGGGATTGTCAACCCTTAGTTGTCTGTTTGTCTCCATAATCGTATCGTTCTCAAAAATAGTTGATGATCAAATATATGAAATTTGACAAATCGTGTCACCCAAATGATTAAATTTACTTCCTTTCTAAACACAATTCAAATACTATGTCATCTAACTCATTATTCCAGGTTGATTTGAACGGAATTTTAAAAGTTCTTTCTGATAGTTTATACAGCAGTTACCAGGTATTTATCCGTGAATTACTACAAAATTCAGTAGACGCAATCAATGCCAGAAAACACCTCGGCGATGCATTTACACCAGCCGTTACCGTCAATTTTATGCAATCCGGGGATGTCCGCACCATTTTTGTAGAGGACAATGGCGTTGGTTTAACATGGACAGAGGTGGACGAATTTTTGTCGCGTATTGGTTCCAGTTCAAAGTCAGGCCGGCAAGATCGGGAAAGTTTTATCGGTCAGTTCGGGATTGGTTTGCTATCGTGTTTTATGATCAGTGATGAAGTGATTGTCATCAGCAAATCGGCAAAAAAACAGGAGGCGGTGAAGTGGATCGGAAACATTGACGGAACCTATCAGAAAATGCAATTAGAAGAAGAGATTCCGGTTGGTACAAGTGTCTATTTACGCGTAAAAGATAGCATCAAACTCGATGAAAATTTATTGGAATCATTGCTCGGACGTTATGGAACTTATCTCAATGTCCCGATCCGGTTTTTTGTCAACGATCAGGAAAAAAATAACTTTCAACGTGATTTCCCATGGAGGGTATCGGCAGATGAAGTGATTTCCGCAGGACGAAGCGCTTTTAAAGAAGAATTTCATCAGTACATTCCGTTGAAAGACAGAAGCGGAAAAACAACCGGAGTTGCGTATATCATTCCCCGACCAACACATACTGTGGCCAACAATTCGCATGCGATCTACATCAAAAACATGTTTATTACCGACCATTGCACCACCATTCTACCGGAATGGGCATTTTTTGTAAAAGCAATCATCAATTCCGAAAATATCAGCCCGACGGCTTCCCGGGAAGAGATCTACAAAAACCAGGTGCTGGAAGATGTGCGTGAAGAATTGGGAGACTGCATCAAGCAATTCTTGATTCAGTTGAGTGAAACCGATCCGACGTTCCTGCATCACATCATTGGTATACATGGTACAGCATTAAAATCGCTCGCTCTGAACGATGCCGTTTTCTTTCGGTTTATTTCAAAATGGTTTAGTTTTCCTACTTCAGAAGGAATTCTGACATTAGAGGAGATCAAACAACAAACAAAAACGATTTTATACGTCCCGGATCTGGATGAGTTTAAACAATTATTACCGGTTGCAAGAGGAAATGGTCAGCTGATTGTAAATACGGGTTATATTTACGATACAGAGATTTTTAATCGCTTGAATGAGCTGGATAAAACTGCCATTTATCAGGCAATTGATGTCGAATTTTTTGGGAATATATTGAAAGACCTGCCACTCGAAGAAGTGGATCGGTACCGGGAACGATTGAAGCAATTGCAATACCATTTGGATTACTTCAATTGTGAATTGGAAATGAAAGAATTTTCACCGGATTCACTGCCGATGATTTTCTACATGTCACAGAAAAGCCTCATTGAACGAGATGTGAAAACAATTCAGCAGGAAAGTGATGATTTATGGTCGGGAATTACGGATGCCGTTTTTTCGTTTGAACAAGCCTATCATTCAAAATTATTTCTCAACCGGAACAACCCGACAATTCAAAAGTTATTGAACCAACCGACAAGTTCAAGCGATGAGTTATTCATGGAAACAATGTACATCAATTCAATGTTGTTGGGACACTACCCGCTCAATAAAAAGGAAATGGATATCATGAACAACAATATGGAGCAATTGTTGAACAAAATTTTATAGGTGTGAAGCAACTTCCGATTACAACAGAAGAAGAACTGGAACGGGCGATTATCCATTTTAAAGAACATGCGGACTATATTTCCGGTTATCAGGAAAAAATCTTAGAGAAATACCTGTGGAAAGCACAGGAATTGAAAAATATAGACCTGGAGTTTAAAATCAGGACGTTTCTCATTTCGTATTACAACAATCGGCATAAATTTGATAAAATGTTTGCCGCTTTTCCCTGGTTGTTGCAACGGTGTGATGAAAACCTGGAACGATTCGACTACAAGCATGTACTTTGGTTGTATCGCTTGGTGGTGTTGATGTCAAAACAATACAGTGCTGTTCCGAAGGCAAAAGTAATTGAATTATTTGATGACTTTGAACGGCGTTACCGGGAAATGGGAATCGGAGAAAAAATGATCAGTAGTTACAAGTTTTATTTCTACGCTGAAATGGGAGAAATAGAACAGGCGGAAAAAGAATATACCGTTTGGCAGGAAGCACCGTACGCTGTTTTTTTTCAGTGTAAAAAATGTGATGAATTATTTCTGGATAGTTATTTTGCAGCAAGCGGAAGGTACGAAGAACTATTAGAACTACTCCAACCGGTATTGGATGGAAGCATCACGTGTCATGGAAACGAACGTTACGGTCTTCATCGGGCAATGTTGTCTTGTATGATGCTCGGACGTTGGGAAGAGGCAAACGTGTATGAGGTAAGAAGTCGACAACACCTGGATCAGGATGTTGCTTATCTATATCCGTTTTCGTCTCATCTGTTGTATTACGGAATCACCGGAGCATTTGAGAAAGGACGGATTCTTTTTGAAAAACAGTTGCCGCATGCCCGGGAGACAGCCCCTGATATGCCGCGATTGAAGTTTTTTACCGCATCACAGGAATTTTTCAGACGGTTACATCAAAGTGGACGCACATTCGTTCAGTTAAACCTTCCGGGATTCACAGCAGTTCCGGCGGGAGCAGACGGATATGAAGTTGCCGGGTTGATGAAGTACTGCCAGAATGAAATGAACCGGTTGGCGGAGGCATTGGACCGACGCAACGAAAATGATTATTTTAAAAACCAAACGATGTTGTTGGTTAAACGGTATGCAACTACTGAAAGAGAACCCAGCAAACGATGATAAGTATGAAGCAATTTCCGATCACAACAGAAGAAGAACTGAAACAGGCGATCACGCGTTTTAAAGAACGGATAGATTATTTTTCCGGGTATCAAAAAAAAATAGCAGAGAAATTCCTGTGGAAAGCACAGGAACTGAAAAATATAGATCTTGAGTTTGAAGCAAGAAGACTTCTCGTTTCCTATTACAACAACCTTCATGAATATGATAAGGGATTTGCTACCTTTTCCTGGTTGTTACAGCGTTGTGATGAAGACAGGGAACGATTCAACTACAAGTCCATACTTGGGTTGTATAGTCTGATAATAATAGTTGCAAAACAATACAGTGCCATTCCGAAAACAAGAGTGATTGAATTATTTGATGACTTTGAACGGCGTTACCGGGAAATGGGTATCGGAGAAAGGATGATCAGCAGTTACAAATTTTACCAGTATTCCGAAATGGGAGAAATTGAACAGGCAGAAAAAGAATACATTGTTTGGCAAGCTGCATCGTCTGCTGTTTTTTTTCCGTGTAAGCAATGTGAAGAGCTATTCCTGAGTGCTTATCTTGCGGATGAAGGAAGGTATGAAGAATTACTGGAACTGATTCAACCTGTATTGGATGGGCGTATTACGTGTCATTATAATGAACTCTCTGAACTTCATCAGGGCATGCTTGCCTGTATGATGCTCGGACGCTGGGAAGAAGCAACGGTGCTGGAGGTTAGAAGTCGCAAATTCCTGGATCTGGATATTGCTTTTTTATACGAATTTTCGTCTCACCTGTTGTATTACGGAATCACCGGAGCATTTGAAAAAGGACGAATCCTTTTTGAAAAACAATTGCCACATGCCCGGGAAATAGCTCCCGATCTGACGCGATTGAAATTTTTTATCTCATCACAGGAGTTTTTCAGACGATTGCATCAAAATGGTCGCACATTCGTTCAGTTAAACCTTCCTGGATTTACAGCAGTTCCAGCTGGAGCAGACGGATATGAAGTTGCCGGGTTGATGAAGTACTGTCAGGATGAAATGAACCGATTGGCGGAGGCATTGGATAGTCGCAATGAAAATGATTATCATAAGAAACAAACCGCTTTGTTGGTTGAACGGTGCGTAGCTATTGAACAACAGGTATGCGAATGAATTTTACATTAGAAACACGTGAAGGACTTCTTCAGGCAATTTCATACCTGGAAGAAGATCGGGAGTCAACAAATGCGTTGGAAAAATTAGCATTTAAGTGCTTGCAAAAAGCACAGGAACTCAATGAACAAGACCTGGAATACCGGGTTCGCATTGCATTGATTGTGATTCACAACGATTTGCACAAAACCGATCTGGTTGTTTCGATGTTTCCCTGGCTACTCAATACCTGTGATAATAACGAAGGTCGCTATGATTACAAACAGATTTTATGGTATTACCGTTGGATCATTACAGCTGCAAAACACTACAGTTCCATTCCCAAAAGCAAATTATTTGAACTGATGGAAGATTTTGAACGGCGATTCCGTGAAGCCGGAATCGGTGAAAAAATCATTCACGATTGTAAATTCTATTTCTATGCGGAAATGGGGGAGTTAGAGTTGGCAGAAAAAGAATACGTACTGTGGCAATCTGCATCGTACAATATTCTGTATGAATGCAGGAAATGTGAAAGGGTTTTTTTGAATTGTTACCTGGCAGACAGAGGAAGGTACGAAGAGCTACTGGAAATGATTCAACCTGTACTCAGAGGAGAACTGACATGCCATTCGAACGAGCGATACAATTTGCATTTGGGTATGTTGGGATACATGATGGTGGGAAAATGGGAAGAAGCTGCATTTTTTGCTGCGAAAAGTATGAAATACCTGAATCCTGACATTGCATTTCTATATCCGTTTTCGTCTCATATGATTTATTATGGAGTGACAGGAGAATTTGAGAAAGGAAGAAAGATTTTCGAGAAACAGTTTGTCTATCTCTTGAGCGCATTACCGGATGTGCCACGACTGGAATTTTTAACCGGAGCATTGGAGTTTTTTAAACGTTTGAACCAAAGTAGTCACCAGTGGATTCAATTGAACCTTCCGAAACAGAACATTCTGGTGTCAACGGAAAATGGATATGCAGTGAGAGATATACTGCATTACATCCAATCCGAAGTTGACCGGTTGGCGCATGCATTGGATCAGCGAAATGAAAACAATCACTACAAACAGTTTGTGGCATCGTTAGCAGAGCGATACGGACGTGTGCAAGCACCAAAAACAGGCAACTAATGTATTCACTTGAAACTCCGGAAGAACTCGAAAAAGCAGTTCAGTACATTGAACGAGAACAAACATATACCAATGATATTGAACATCTGGCATTGCGTTGTCTGCAAAAAACGCAGGAACGAAAAGACCTGGATCTGGAGTACCGCGTACGACTTGCATTGATTTCTATCCACAATGGAATCCATCGACCCGACTTAGTTATTTCGATGTTTCCCTGGTTGCTGAAAATGAGTGAGGAGAACAGAGATCGGTATGATTATCGGCAGATTCTCTGGTATTATCGCTGGATTATCACGATTGCAAAACAATACGCTTCTATTTCGAAAGCCAAATTAACAGAATTATTGACGGATTTCGAGCAACGTTACCGGGATGAAGGTGCCGGAATGAAAATTGTTCACGAAAGTAAATTCGGGTTTTATTCCGAATCAGGGGAGTTGGAATTGGCAGAAAAAGAATTGGAGCTACACCGTACAGCAACGTTCTCAATTTTTGTGGGATGCAGAGATTGTCGGAAATTATTTGCAAAAACATATCTCATCGACAGGGGAAGATATGAGGATGTACTGGAACTATTAAGTCCTGTTTTAAACCAACAAGTCACTTGCCACCTGAACGAACGTTATGGGTATCACATTGCAATGTTGGCTACCATGATGCTGGGAAGATGGAAAGAAGCGGAATTTTACGCTATAAAAAGTAGCCATAAAATTGATTGGACAATCGGAATGTTGTATGTGGCGTCCTCTCACTTGATTTACTACGGAATTACAGCACAATTTTCTGCCGGAAGAGATGTATTTGAAAAACAATTCCCGTTTGTGCTGAAACCTGTTTCCGACCTTCCGAAACTGGAGTTTTTACTCGGTGCGCAGGTCTATTTTAATCGTTTACAGCGATCCGGTCGGAAGACAATTCGGCTTTCTGTTCCCGAACATTCTGAATTACATCCTGAGAAGGAAGTCTACCAGGTGGGAGAATTACTACTGTTCATAGAAAAAGAAATCGATCGCATTGCCACAGCGTTTGATCATCGGAATGAAAACACGTATTACAAAGAATTTGTTGCGGAAATGGCACATCGCTATGAGCAGGTGGAACAACCACAGAATTGATTTTGTCTTTTTTTGAACCACATAGGGCACATAGAAACATAGGTATAGGTGCAGGGACTAAAAATGAAAATCCCCGACCTTGCGACCGGGGATGTATCAAAAAGTATCTTATTACGCTTCGATCTTTACTTTTCTCGGTTGGAAGTTCGGATCTTTCACTTTCTCTCTTGCTTCTGCCAGTTCCTTTGCACGCTGCGCTTCTTTTAATTTGCGCTCCTCTATTTTCGGATCCGGAATGGTCATTGGTTTTTCTCCTTTCTGGAACGGTTGCGTCGGAATCAATCCCAGAATGTCAAACATTTCCTTGTCTTCGTTGAATTCAGGATTCGGAGTCGTCAATAATTTGTCACCTGCAAAGATGGAACCTGCTCCCGCCATGAAACACAATGCTTGCGCTTCCATGTTCATTTTTGTTCTACCTGCAGACAAGCGTACCACTGCTTCCGGGAAAACGATGCGTGTTGTTGCCACCATGCGGATCAATTCCCACTGTTCGATCGGTTTTTGTTCCGCCATCGGCGTCCCTTCAACCGCCACCAATGCGTTGATCGGAATAGATTCCGGCGGAGTTTCCATGGCCATGTAGCTCAACAGCATTCCCATACGGTCCTCCACTGCTTCACCCATACCGATGATTCCTCCTGAACAGACAGAAATACCAGCTTTACGGGCATTGTCAATCGTATTCAGACGGTCTTCATAATCACGTGTGGAAATAACATCTCCGTAATATTCAGGTGACGTATCCAGGTTGTGGTTGTATGCAAACAAACCTGCATTTTTCAAACGACGTGCCTGGTCTTCGTTCATCATTCCCAATGTACAGCAAACTTCCATGTCCAAGTCGTTTACAGCCTGTACCATTTCAATCACATTGTCAAAATCTTTGTTGTCACGTACCTCACGCCATGCTGCTCCCATACACAAACGGGATGATCCGTTCGCTTTTGCATTCTTCGCCTGTTCGATTACCGAATCAACCGTCATCAACTTGTGGGCGTCAACATCTGTGTGGTAACGTGCAGCCTGAGGGCAGTACCCGCAATCTTCGGGACAACCTCCCGTTTTTATACTCAGCAAAGAAGACATTTGTACTTCTCTCGGATTGTGGTATTGTCGGTGGATTGTTGCTGCTTCAAAAACCAATTCCAGTAAAGGTTTGTTATAAAGTGCTACCAATTCTTCCTTGGTAGAATATGCCGGATTTACTTTCATAAATGTTGAATTGTTTCAAACAAAGATAATCATTCCTTTGAATTGCGTACACATTAACACAGCTTGATATCGAAACATCCGGTCTTTGCGATCCCTGTTTTTTTTCTCTTTTTACCCTGAAAAAGACGTCTTATTCTTGAAATCCTATCGTTATTCCATCAGGTGTAATTTAAGGAATATTTAGCAAATTTTAGCTGCATCACCTCATCCGCTAATTCCGAAACGGCTACCTTTGTGCCATGAAAATTTCAACAATTAATCGTCAGCAGACAGGCTTTTTTTCGCAACAGCAACTGGATATGTCATACAACCAGGCTGTATATGCTGATTTTCTTGCGCAACCGTTTTCTCCGGAAGTTTTTGAAACACAGATTCAACGTAAAAAAGCAACGTTCTCTGATGAGAAAAGAGACCAGTTGGTTCAGGCCCTGAAAAAACAATACACAGGGGTTGAAATACACACAACCGTTGCAGCAAATATCGAATTACTTGCAAATCCAAATACATTTACCGTTGTAACAGGTCACCAGATGGTGGCAATGACAGGACCGTTGTATTTCATCTATAAGATAGCACATGTGATCCGTTCGACAGAAGAACTGAAAAAAAGATACCCGCAGTACAATTTTGTCCCGATTTTCTGGATGGCATCCGAAGACCATGATTACGATGAGGTGAAATCATTTCATTTGTTTAACCGGACAATCACATGGGAAACAGATCAGACGGGACCTGTCGGACGTTTTGAAATGAAGGATTGGGAGCCGGTTATCGCGCAATTGACAGACCTGTTTAAAAATCACCCGGATAGTGAATTGATGTCTTTACTGGATGTTTTCAAAGGGATTGATTATACAGAAGCGTTCAGGAAGTTGGTAAACCACCTGGTAGGGCGTTATGGAGTTGTGATTGTCGATGGAGATGATACGGTATTAAAGCATTCTTTTTTGCCGTACATGAAAAAGGAAGTGCAGGAGCAGTTTTCATTTAAAGCGATTACCCAAACAACGGATGAATTGGTTCAGCGGGGAGGAAAACAACAAATTGTTCCGCGGGAAATTAACTTGTTTTACATTGAAAAAGGTGTTCGCGAGCGATTGATTCCTATCGGAGACCAGGTTGAGATTGCAGGTAAAGGAACGTATTCGGTAACTGAAATTCTGGAGTGGATGGAACGTACTCCGGAGGAGTTCTCTCCAAATGTTTCATTGCGTCCGCTGTATCAGGAAGTGATTCTTCCGAATCTGTGTTACGTGGGTGGAGCAGGGGAGATCAATTACTGGTTACAGCTAAAAGCTGTTTTTGATCAGGCAGGTGTTCCATTTCCATTGTTACAAACACGAAATTCCGCGTTGTGGGTCGATAAAAACACGGCTGAAAAAATGGAGAAATTGCACCTGACACCATTGGATCTATTCAAAGAATTGCACCTTCTCAACAAAGAATACCTGGAAGCCAATGCATCTGATGAAGTCGATTTCAGTGAACTGGACAAGCAAATGGAAGTGTTGAAGCAATTGTTGAATGAAACGACGCTGAGTATTGATCCTTCCCTGGAAGCTTACGCTGCCGCGGAAAGTGTGCGGATGGAAAAACAACTCACACAAGTGAAAGACCGCCTGTATAAAACGGTAAAAGGAAAGCATGATAAAGATTTGAAAACCATTCAGCAGATCAAGGAAAAACTATTTCCCGGAAATGGATTGCAGGAACGATACACCAATTTTTTTCAGTTGAATCCGACCGGAAATTATTCAGAAACCTTGGATGCAATTGTTCGAAGTACAGAACCATTTAACCCTGATTTTAGCATCATTACAGAATAAAAAAAACAGGAGTAACTGCTTGATTTTACTCCTGTTTGAACGATTATATCCCTGATTTTACCAGATCAGCGGCTCTTCATTCTTCATAAACAAATACCGTTTTTCATCGACAACATAAAGCGCATCGCTGTCCATATCCCATCAGGAAGCGTTCAGTCCTTCTATCTGGTTCACCCATACAGTTGTTTAGATCAATCCCTTTTTGGGAGTAACGGTCAGCTATTTTTTCCCGTTAGCTATAAATCGTGGTAATTGCCAATTATTGTAGACTGCTAATACCCGAATAGCAATAATAACCCCTCCTGAAATGGCAAGATTGATATTGAAATCGACATCAAGGTGATGCAATCCGACATAAGTTAAAGCCCCGGCAAAGCAGGCAGTGGCGTAAATTTCTTTTCTGAAAATAATCGGGATTTCATTGGTGAGAATGTCCCGGATAACTCCTCCGAAAACGGCTGTAAACATTCCCATTGCAGCGGCATTGATGTTCCCGATTCCCAATGTGATTGCTTTGGATGTCCCAACTACAGTAAACAGTGCAATTCCGAGTGTGTCGAACAGGAAAAATGTCTTTCTGAGTTGCAGCAGCGGACTGTAAAATACACGTGCCACAATCACTCCGATGAGAATGGCATAGACAAAATTGACATCTTTGATCCACACGATCGGGTAACTGCCCAATAATACATCCCGGAGACTTCCACCTCCCAATGCTGTAACAAATGCAATGAACGTAACACCAAACCAGTCAATCGTTGCTTTCTCTGTTGCTGATAACGCCCCGGAAATAGCAAAAAATGCCGTCCCGAATAATTCAAACCAGTATTGTATGTGCATCTTTTTTTTTATTTAAGGTTATGTATTTATGCTACTGTTTTCTAAGTAGCATTTGCAGACAAAACCAACGATTATCTTTTCTCTCTTTCATTTCACCTGCAAGTGCTCCATCTGCTTCCCGACCAGCGTTTTCTCTCCTACCACCTGAAAACCAAGTTTTAGGTATAACTTTTTCGCCCCCGGATTCTCTTTGTCAACCAGCAAACCTAATTTTTGACCGTTCTTGTGAACATATTCATCAATCAAAAACTGAAGTAATGCTGATCCGATTCCTTTTCCCTGTTGCCCCGGATCAACTCCAAATGAATCAACATAAAATTCGCCGGCTTGCGTTTCATTTTCCGGATTGAACGGCCGGTTGTATTCTTGCTCTATGTATTGTGCAACCGGTGCTCTCAATACTTCCAATTGTCCACCATCATATAGGGTTACCGCTGCGATAACTTCTCCCTCTTCTTCTACAACCCAACAGTTTTGATATGAATACTGATTGTTTTCGGTTCCTGTCAGATGTTGCATGAAAGACATCGCTTTTTCAGCGTTTCTTTCCCCGATAAATTCGAAGACAATGTCTTCCATTGCTAATAACAGGTAGCGTGCAATCGCCTCACTGTCGGTTTTTGTTGCTTTCCGGATCACCATGTTACAAAACTAAGACTTTAATTTTTTTAAACAGAAACATACAAATACAGATTTTTAAGTATATTTCCCCTATGAAAGTACACTACAAACAATCCATGGGAATTATAATGATCGTTTCAGGTATCATTATCTTTGCACTCAATATGTACCTGATTACTATCAGTTCCCGTCTGCCGATCCAGTTATTCCTGGGTATTTTTTTCATTGTCATAGGGGCATTTTATTTCAAACGTCCGATGTTCGAATTAAGACAACACGAAATTGTTTTGTTCAACGCTTTTGGAATGACTGTAAAGCGGTATCCGTTTGATTCCCCTGAAGACCTGGTTGTTGTTGACAATAAAATCTATATCGAAAAAGGAGGAAATCGCAAACGCGTTCGGTTGAGTAGCTTTTCAGCCAATAAGTCAGAATGGGATCAATTTATCGGGATGATCAAAAAAGGGACATTCCACTCCAATTCAGACTTGATTGATGACGTAAAGTTTTAAGATTACCAGCCCTTGACGGCATTACCCTTGAATACTTTTTGAGCAACTTGTTCTACTGCTTCCGATTGATAGGCTTTGACAAAGTTTTTTACTTTTTCCTCCTGTTGATTGTCTTCCCGTGCTACAATGATATTGACATACGGAGAATCTTTGTCTTCTGTTAAAATCCCATATTTTTCAGTTTCCAACCCCGCTTGTGCTGCAAAATTGGTGTTGATTACAGCAATGGTTACTTCTTTATCGTCCAGTACCCGAGGTAATTGAGGTGCTTCAATTTCCAAAAATCGGAGTTGCTTTGGATTTGCTGCAATGTCAGTCACTTTAGGAAGCAAACCGACACCTTTTTTGAGTTGAATAAGACCATTTTTTTGAAGCAATAACAATGCTCTTCCTCCATTTGTCGGATCATTGGGAATGACAACCGTATTGCCGGATTTGAGTTCAGAGACCGTTTTAATCTTTTTGGAGTAAGCCACAATCGGGTAAACGAAGGTCGTTCCGACAACTGCCAGTTTGTACCCGCGTTGCTTTACCTGTTCTTCCAGATATGGCACATGTTGGAATGCATTCACGTCAATATCCCCCTGATTGAGTGCTTCATTGGGTACCACATAATCATTGAAGGTAACCAGTTCGACTTCCAGATTGTATTTTTCTTTGGCTTCTTTTTTTGCCGCTTCTGCTATTTCGCGTTCCGGACCGGAAGTAATGCCAACCCGGAGGTAATTCGGATCGTTTTTTGCTGAATTTCCACAGGAAACCAAAAATCCGAGAAGGGAAATAACAAAAGGGAAAGTATATTTTTTCATTGTTTCAGTTGTTTTTTTATTATCTGTGATTATAGCGTTTAGATAGAAAATCTCCTGCAAATTGAATGAGGAAAACCAATGCAATCAGTAACAGCAATACTGCGTTCATGATGGTGGAATCGTAGCCGATATATCCGTATTGATACCCGATCTGCCCCAAGCCTCCAGCTCCGACAGCACCTCCCATGGCCGAATAACCAACGAGTGTAATCAGCGTGATTGTTGCATTGTTGATGAGTGAAGGGAGTGCCTCCGGTAATAAAACTTTTGTAACGATCTGAAAAGGCGTTGCTCCCATTGATCGTGCCGTTTCAATCAACCCGGAGGGGACTTCCAGTAAACTGTTTTCTACCAATCGTGCAATGAATGGTGCTGCTCCGATGCTTAAAGGTACCAGTGCGGCGCGCATCCCGATGGATGTTCCCACCAGTTCACGGGTAAATGGAATCATCCATACAATCAGAATGATAAACGGAATGGACCGGAAGACATTGACAACAACTGCTAATACCTGGTGAATGAATACGTGCTCTAGTAACTGGTTTTTTCGCGTCAAAAACAGGACAACACCAGTCGGAAGTCCGATCAAAAAACCAAAAAATCCAGCTGTAAAGGTCATGAAAACGGTTTCCCACAAACCTTGTGAAAGTAACGAAATGGTTGTTTCAGGCAGCATAACCACGGATGGAATTAGGAATGTTTGACTGATTGAAATGATGAATCAGCTGTTCATTGGATTCTCTGGTTCCTTTCAGATGAATCAGTACTTTTCCGAAGTTTGATTTTCCGGCATACTCGATGTCTGCCTTGATAATGTTGTAAGGCGTTTGATAGTCATACTGAATGGTATCAATGAGTTTCTTAAAATGAATGGTTCCATTCAATTCGATTTCAACCAGAGGAAACACACCTTCCGTGTATTCCTGTTGAAGTGCATCCGCCAACTGTTTTGGTACTGTCATATTTGTTGTTATAAATGGTGAAAGAGCAGGATGTGTATTTAGTTCTTCCAGTGTTCCCGTTGCAACCAGTTTTCCATGGTCAATAATGGTAACTCTGTCACAGATTGCCTTGACGACATCCATTTCGTGGGTAATGAGTAGGATGGTGATGTGCAATTTCCGGTTGATGTCCCGCAGTAATTGCAGAATGGATTGCGTAGTTCCCGGATCAAGTGCACTTGTGGCTTCATCACACAACAGAATCTGAGGTGAATTGGCCAAAGCCCGGGCGATGGCAACCCGCTGTTTTTGCCCTCCGGAAAGGTTCCCCGGATATTCGTCTGCTTTTGTTTCCAGTCCGACAAGTTGTAATAATTCGGTTACCCGTTGCCGGATTACGGCTTTATCCGTTTTTTCCAGTTTTAAGGGCAATGCGACATTTTCAAACACTGTTTTAGAGGACAACAGGTTGAAATGCTGAAAAATCATCCCGATTTTTTTTCGTTGTGCGGCCAATGCCTTTCCCCGCAGTAAAGTCAGATTCGTTCCATTGATGACAATACTTCCCGAATCAGGTTTTTCCAGTAGGTTAACACAACGAATCAAGGTGCTTTTTCCAGCTCCTGAGCTTCCGATTACTCCTACGATTTCCCCTTTTTGAATCGTTAGGTTGATGGTGTCCAACACCTTGTGGATAGTATTCTTTTGACGGAATGTTTTGGATATGTTGTGTAATTGAATCATGGATAAATGAACTGGAACGGTTTAATTACGATTGGATACTTTGTTCTGGATGGGAAGGACTACCCAATTATATACATAGCATCCCAGGCAGATTTTAAAAACAGATTCCAGTACTGCACAAAACAGTAAAATTCCTCCTGTAACATACGCTGCGGGAAGCAATCCGGAATATAGAAATACGGAGATCACAAGGGAGAATGTAAATCCCAGTGCGGCTGCAAACCGTTTAGGTGAAGCAAAAATAGGTTGAGGTGCTATTGTGAATAGGTTGGAAATAGCTTTCCCGGTGAAGGTCAATGGGGCAGGAAACGGTGTAAATGCACGCAGTGCAAAATCGCCGGCAAGCAACAGTGCAAGGATCGCTGACTGCGTGAACAGAATGAGAAGTGTGATCAGGATTACCTGTGCGGCAATGATTCTCACAACAGCTTCATCTACGTACAATCCGGTTGTTTTATGATCTGTCATTTTAGTTCTTATATGAGGTTAATGTAACCGGGATCTGATTACTAACCGGATCCCGGGGCTACTAATGTTTACAGATTGGGTTGTGGAGTTAAACGCAAATAAGGTTTCACAACAACATGTCCTTTCGGGAATTTACCCGGAATTTCTTCATCTTTCACAGCCGGAGCAATAACGACATCCTGCCCGTGTTCCCAGTTGGCAGGAGTTGCTACCTGGTGATTTGCTGTCAACTGAAGGCTATCAATTACGCGTAGAATTTCATTGAAATTACGCCCCGTCGAAGCCGGATAAGTGATCGTCAATTTGATTTTTTTATCCGGTCCGATCACAAAAACAGAACGAACTGTAAAGGTTTCACTGGCATTCGGATGAATCAAATCGTACAATTCAGCAATTTTTCTTTCCGGATCTGCAATGATCGGGAAATTAACCGTTGTGCTTTGTGTTTCATTGATGTCTTTGATCCAACTGTGATGCTGATCAATCGGGTCAACGCTGATCGCGATCGCTTTGACGTTTCGTTTTTCGAATTCATCTTTCAGCTTTGCTGTAGCACCCAATTCCGTTGTGCAAACAGGTGTGAAATCTGCCGGATGGGAGAAGAAAACGCCCCATTTGTCGCCAAGAAAATCGTAGAAATCAACCGTTCCTGCTGTTGTTTCTGCTGTAAAATTAGGGGCAATATCACCCAGTCTTAATGTAGCCATTTTGATATGATTTTTTAAAAATTAAACAATAGAGGTGCTGACCGGATTCGAACCGGTGTACCAGCTTTTGCAGAGCTGTGCCTCAGCCACTCGGCCACAGCACCAAATAAATAAACGGATTGGTTACCTGGAAAGAAGTAATTCCTGTTCTTCTGAAATGGCAAGAATTCCTCCCTTCAGATTGTATAAATTCGTATAGCCGAACGCGTTTTCCAGTTCCCGGATCGCTGTTGCGCTTCGTTTTCCCGAACGGCAATGGATCACTACTTTTTTATCGCTATGAATCTCATTGACACGTTGCTGAACAGTTGCCAGCGGAATCAACAATGCACCGATGTTTCGCTCTTCGTATTCATTCGGTTCCCGTACATCAATCACCTGGATATCTTCAAGGTTGGTAATCCACGCTGAAAATTCGTCTACCGAAATTTCTTTGATTGATTTTTCGACAGCAGGAACACCACAGAATTGTTCATAATCGATGAGTTCCGAAATAGCAGGGGTATTCGGATTTTTAGCAATTTTCAACGTTCGTGTTTCAAATGAAAGTGCATCGAATACAAAGAAACGCCCTGAAAGCGGTTCACCGACTCCGGTGATCACTTTGATCACTTCATTTGCCTGCAATGTCCCGATAATTCCCGGTAATACACCAAGTACACCACCTTCTGCACAATTGGGGATCAATCCCGGATC
>DHNG01000004.1:55243-64140 GCA_002409405.1 Flavobacteriales bacterium UBA5422
ATCAATCCCGGATCGGGGGGGGTGGGGTAGAGGTCTCTGTAATTCGGACCTGTGTTGCCATTTTTATCGGTGTAGTTGAACACGGAGACCTGTCCCTCGAACTGGAAAATGGAAGCATAAACATTCGGTTTGCCTGCAATTACACTCGCGTCGTTGACCAGGTAACGGGTCGGGAAATTATCCGTTCCGTCGGCAATCACATCATATTGAGAAATAATCTCCAGTGCGTTTTTTGACGTTAACTGCGTGTCGTATGTTTGAATTGTTATGTAAGGGTTGAGCTGCTGCAGACGTCTTTTTGCTGCTTCTACTTTCAACTCCCCGATGTTTTCAACCCCGAATAAGACCTGGCGTTGCAGGTTGCTGTCATCTACTACATCAAAATCGACAATTCCGATGGTTCCGACTCCTGCCGCTGCTAAATAAAGTAATAAAGGGCTTCCGAGTCCTCCGGAACCAACGACCAGTACTTTTGCTGCCTTCAGTTTTTTCTGTGCTTCCAGACCGAAATCAGGAATGATGATGTGCCGGTTGTAACGCGCCAGTTCTTCTTTGGAAAACGGATGATCTTCCTGTCCGCTTCCCCCCGCGATTGCCGGAACAATGCTCAGAACAGTATCCGGATCAAGTGCTGTGTTTTCCTGTTGCAGATTGCGGATATCGTCGTCACCGACAAACAGGTTGACAAATCCCCGGATAGTACCGCTGTCATCCAGCAGATTTTTTCTCAATTCCGGAAAATTGTCTGATAAAATAGTGATTGCTTCTTTCACGGTTGCTGCCTGTACAGTAACACGTGGCTCGTTATTGGTAAATTTACGAAGGGGTGTGGGAATGATAACTGTTGCCATAACTATGCTTGTATTGATTTTAAAATTAAAACTTTTTCTTCTTCAAATTGAAATTGTTCGTTCAATTTCCAGGATTGAACAGAGACGAGCTCATTTTCCCTTACTGAAAGAATGGTATAAGAAAAATAGGGCTGTGCAGCAATTCTATCGTGTTCACTGGGAATGGACGGGTGGTTCGGATGCGAGTGATAGACTCCGAGCAATTGCAGTTGATTCTCATCTGCATAGCGCTCCGCATTCAGGTAATCCGAAGGTGAAATTTCGAATCGTCTCCGTTTGTCACCTTCTTTGCAATTATTTACAACAATGATTTGTTCTATCACCCGCTCCTCACCGTTTTCCTTCCCCAACATGAAACCACAACATTCATCGGGAAAGGAGTGGAAGGCGTCATTTTTTAATGCATCCAGTAGTTGTTCATTTAGATGTATCATTTGTTCAGAATTGATTGTATGACTTCACTGTATTTATCTGCATTGTCCGGCAGTATGGTTACAATCGTACCGGATTTGATCGAATCTGCAACGTATAGTGCACCGACGATATTTGCAGCGGAAGAAGGGCTCAGCAGAATTCCGTCATTGTGATAGACTTCGGCGATGATCTGATAGGCATGTTCGGTACTGACCTCAATAATTCTGTCGGCTACTTCCGGTTGAAAAATTGCAGGAACAATTGCTGTTTCCAGGTGTTTCCATCCTTCCAATCCGTGCAATGCATTATCTGGCTGAAAAGCAACAGTTGTGATGCGTGGATTGAGTTCTTTCAACTTCAGGGAAGTCCCGGTGAATGTCCCGGTTGTTCCCAATCCCGATACAAAATAATCGATTTCGGGAACTTCACTGAAAATTTCCTCTGCAGTTGTGTTGTAATGCGCTTTCCAGTTATTCTCGTTGGCATACTGATTCGCATAAAAATACTTTTCCGGATGTTTTTTCGCCAGTTCAGCAGCCAATTCCTGGGCTTCATCTGTTCCTCCGAATTTAGAGGTAAGAATTAATTCTGCTCCCAGCGAATTCAGTAATTCTTTCCGTTCTTTTGACGCATTTTCCGGAAGCAGTAACGTCACCTCAATTCCTAACTTTTTCCCGATCGCGGCATAGGCAATTCCGGTGTTTCCACTGGTTGCATCCAGTAGTGTTTTGTCGACTGTTAATTCCCCGGATTGGATGGCTTGCTCAATGATGTTGAATGCTGCTCTTGCTTTTACACTTCCGGATAATTGTTCCCATTCTGCCTTTGCAAAAATGCTTACATCCGGATTGTGATGCAGTCCCCGAACCGGAAGGAGTGGTGTATTCCCGATGTGTGCTTTGACGCGCAGTAATTGCTCTTCGATTGTATTGATACTAATGGTTTCCATGTTTATTTGAAATTGAGTACGCGTTTATAAATGTGTGTATTTGTAAAAAATCGGGTGGTCCGTCTGATGTGAACTTTTGTTCGCTTTGGAAGTTTGTATTGCACGATATTGGTTAGTATGACTCCCGCAATAATGGTGGCAACTCCTATCATCTGCCCGGAGGAAATTGTTTCATGGGCGATAACTGCTCCTGCAACAACTGCAACAATGGGATTGATAAATGTATGCGTACTTACCAATGCCGGCGGTTTAATTGACAATAACCAGATGAATGACATGTATGCGATAATGGATCCGAACACGATCAGGTAAATCAATCCTGCCCATGCTTCGAGAGGGATTGCTACTGGATTGAACGCACTCCATTCTCCTGAAATACTTGCGATGATGAAGCTGGAAATACCTCCGAAAATTAATTGTTGAGAGACATTCATAAACAGCGATTCACCTGTCGGTTTTTTGGAATAAAGAGAACCCACTACCCATACAAGTGCCGTGAAAACGAGTAAAATAAATGCAATGGTTCTGATTCCTGCCAATCCGCCGGCTTCCGAATGTAACAGGCTGTCCTTGAAGAAAATCAACAGACCGATAAACCCCAACAGAAGTCCTGAAATGGCAAGTTTGTTACTGAAATAGAACGAGCGGTTCTTTTTATCGACCAGTATAAACCAGAACGGTTCTGAGGCAATGATAATTGCCGCTTCTGTGGATGAAATGTATTGTTCTGCCCAGGTAACAGAACCGACACCAATGGTGAGGATCAGAAAGCCTGAGATGCTGTTGCGTTTCCATGCCTTCAGCGCGAATGGTTTTTCACCTTTCAGGTACAACCACCCCAGTAACAGTGCTCCTGCAATGAAGAAACGAAACCCTGAAAGCAGGAATGGAGGAAAGCCTTTTAACCCGTAATGAATGGCTAGAAATGTTGTCCCCCAAACAATGTAGATACTGATGAAAGCAAGGAAAATTAAAATTTTATGATTGTTTGTTCGGTTCATTTTTAAACGTAATTTGACTGAAATAAAAAAGGGCTTTACGCTGTGTTCGTAAAGCCCCTTTTAAACTATAACTATTACAACTATACACAGCATCATTCATTGTAGATCATACAACAACACCACATCATCATCACACGCATGCGACGATAATTATACTGGTTGGTTGATGTTGGGATTACAAATAATACGTTCATGTTATTCATTATTAAAATTTCATTCAAAAAAAAACTCCTCTGATGATGTATCGGAGGAGTTTCAAACCATTTTACAGGTTCATTATCTTAGTACCCGATACAAGATTAAAATGCAGACCAACAACACATCATCATGCGTGCTGTTCCTGAATTATTCTTGTATGTGGGATATAATTTCATACGTGTTAAATTGCTTACTAGCTTTTCACAAAGGTATTTTCTTTTTTTTGAATTCTGCAAGAAAAAAATAAAATTTTAACTTTTTTAATCAGTGGTGTATCTGTTAATGGGTTCTTTTTTAGGTTTTTGACTGGGCTTTTCCAATGTGTAAATTAACAAAATAAATAAAAGAATAACTCCATTGTGAACAATAAATTGAACAATTCCATCATTCATGGAGATACTTTTGAATAAGAAAAAGATGACCAGCGCTAATCCAAGATACAGTCCGAATTTCCGCAAATTGTATTTGATCGGGTAATACTTTTGTCCCAACAAGTAGGAAGCAATCATCTGAGCGGCATAAACAATCATTGTTGCCCACGCACTGGCTGTATATCCGTATTTCGGTATAAAAATAACATTCAACAGGACGGTCAGGCAAGCACCGCCAATGGCAATGTATGCGCCGAAACGCGTTTGCCCGGATAGTTTATACCAGATGCTTTGATTGAAGTATATTCCCAGGAAAATATTTGCGAGCAGGAGCAATGGAACGACTTTTAACCCTTCCCAGTATGCCTCGTTGGGAATAAAGTATTTGAACAATTGCATGTTGAGCGTAACTCCCAGAAATACCACGCACAAGGCGCCAATGAGGTAATTCATGACTTTTGTATACAACCGGTTTCTGTCTGTATTTTGTGCATTGGAAAAGAAAAACGGTTCTGCTGCGTAGCGGTACGCCTGCAAAAAGATGGTCACCAACATGGCTAGTTTGTAACAGGCGCTGTAAATTCCAACTTGTCCTTCCGCATAATCAAGGGCTTGTCCCTGAGCAAAATCAGAAGGTGGTACTGCTGCTAAATGTGTTTCATACAGAATGTTCTGTAACAGAATCCGGTCGATGGTTTCGTTAATGATTCCTGCAAAACCGGCGACCACCAGTGGGAGGGAATAGAGCAGCATTTTTTTTGCCAGTTCGCCGTTGTAAACCAGCTTAATGCTGAGCAGATCCTTGTAAACCATCAGGGGTTTTGTCAATGATGACAACAGGTTGGCAAACAGGATGTACATGATTCCCTGATGCGGATCGCTGTTGTCAAAAAAGAAGAGTAAGGGAACTACGTTGAAGACAATATTGACGAAAATGGATGTCAGTTGTATCAGGGCAAACCGTTTGGCTTGATTCTCCGAGCGGAGTTTTGCCAGAGGAAGTGCTGCCGTTGCATCGATACATACAATCAACACAAGTAAAATGACGTACTCCGGATGATCGGGGAGCAGCATCCAGTTAGCAATTTTGCTACTGAACAACAACGCGATGATCAGGAACAGGCTGTTGAATCCAGCAACGGTGAGAAAACTGTTCCGGAAAACGGTTTCTTTTTTCTCTTTGTTGTCGCTGATAAATTTAAAAAATGCAGTTTCCATTCCCAGGGGAAGCAGTACAATCAGGAAAGCGACCCAGGCGTAGAGGATGGAAATGACTCCGTAATCTTTTGGTTCAGCAAAGACGTAGACATAGAGCGGAAGTAACAAAAAATTGAGAGCCCTGCCGAGGATCACGCTCATCCCGTAAACAGCAGTCTGCCCTAACAATTGTTTTATCGGACTTCCCATTTTAGTTATTTTTTGTTTCCCGCAGAAATGCGTTTCAGACAGATTTCTGCGGGTGTAACGTTAGCGTTTATTATCCTCTGAAATTCGGTTTTCTCTTTTCGATGAACGCAGTTGTACCTTCTTTGAAATCTGCTGTTCCGAAGCACTTTCCAAATTCCAGGATTTCTGTCTCATACCCGTTGACACCATCTTTTAACCCGGCATTGATGGATCGGATTGCTGATGCGATGGCAGTACCGGAATTGGCAAGGATTTTTTCTGCAATTTCGGTCGCTTTTGCCATTAATTCTTCCGGTTCAACAACATGGTTAACCAACCCCCAGGTCAATGCTTCATCTGCTTTGATCATTCCTGCCGTGAATACCAGTTCATTGGCTTTTCCTTTTCCAACCAATTGTGCCAGGCGTTGCGTTCCTCCGTATCCCGGGATCACACCAAGGGAAACTTCAGGTAGTCCGACACGCGCATTGGACGAAGCCACACGGATATGTGCCGACATGGCCAGTTCCAGTCCTCCTCCGAGTGCAAAACCATTGACTGCTGCAATGACCGGTTTGGAAAGGTTTTCGATCAGATCGAACAGGGTGTGTTGTCCTCTTTGGGCCAATTCTCCTCCTTCGGAAATGGTAAAATGAGCAAATTCTTTGATGTCTGCTCCGGCGACAAACGATTTTTCTCCGGATCCTGTCAGAATGATTACTCCGACAGTTGTATCGTTCTCAGCAGCTTGAATTGCTTTGCTTAACTCTTCGATTGTTTCTTTGTTCAATGCATTCAACTGAGACGGACGGTTGATGGTAATCAGTTGAATTTGTCCGTTTTTTTCTGCTAAAATGTTGTTGTACATAGTTTTGTTTTTTTAGAGTAATTATCACTGAAAATTTGGTGCGATCACTTTTCCTTGTATACACTCAGTCCGATATCCAGCACATCTTTCAATTTTTGCTCGGTTACCGCCTGCTCAATGGTAAAGATGTATTCTCCCGGAATGGTAATTTTACGTTCTGCGAAGGTCAACTGATTTTCAACAATTGTTCCGGAACTTTTCCCGATCCAGCTTCCATCCGGGTTGGCAATTTTTAATTCGAACGGTTCCCGCACTTTTTCTTTTAACGGGGTTTCTGACGTCCAGAATAACCAGGTATTGCTGTAGTCATAATCCGTTGTCGTTCTCAGTGTCAGTACAAACCGATACGTAGAAGTTGTATCGTCGATATTGACCTTAAACACCGACTTTTGATCCTGTTTCCATTCATTGTTATCGAAACTATATACCTTTTCATAGTAAGGCGTCTCGGAACAACTGACCAGGATAAAAATCAGTGCAGAAAAGAATAGAACGTGCTTCATGCTCATCATTTTTATTGATTTTCCCCTTTTGGATTTCCGTTATTCTCTTTATTCCTGTTCGGATTTCTCCTTCTGTTATTATTATTTCTCTTCGGTTGCTGTTCTCCGCCTTCCTGCTGTTGCTGGTTTTTCGGCTGATTTACCTGTGCCGGATTTGCCGGCTTCGACTGTGGTCGTTGCTGTTGATTTCGCTGCGGTTTCTGCTGCTGCTGACCTTTCGGTTGGTTTCCTTGCGGTCTGGGAGCTTTTACAGCAGTTGCTGTCGCATCTGTTTTCTGGTTGCCTTGTGCACTTCCCGGTTTTCTCTTTTTCTTCTTCTTCGATTTGAATGCATGTTCAAAACGATTCAGACTATCTTGTCCGACAACATTTTCATAATCCGTTACCGTTTCTACGACCACTTTTTCTGTAAATTCAGACAAGTCTTTCGGTTTTACACCTTCTTTGTTGAGTGCAATGATTTCTTTCACCCTGTCAGGAGACAACGCGATCAACCCGGATCCGATTGCAGCTTCACCTGAATAGGCAAACCACATCTGGCGTTTGAATACATCTGTTTTGATGTGAAAAGCACTTCCTTTTTCGGTGTGTATTTTGACATCCGATTTGGGGAATGATTTCAATTCTTCCAGGTACATGTCCAGCTCGTAATTCAGACAGCACTTTAATTTTCCACATTGTCCCGCCAATTTTTGCGGATTGAGCGACAATTGCTGGTAGCGTGCTGCTGATGTGGATACTGACCGGAAATCCGTTAACCACGTTGAGCAACACAATTCACGCCCACAGGAACCGATAGCTCCCAGGCGGGATGCCTCCTGTCGTGCCCCGATCTGGCGCATTTCGACACGAATTTTAAATGCATCCGCCATGTCTTTAATGAGCTGACGGAAGTCTACACGTCCTTCTGCTGTATAATAAAACGTAGCTTTTGAAAGGTCTCCCTGGTATTCCACATCGGAGATTTTCATTTCAAGACCCAGGTTAACAGCCAATGTGCGGGAGGAATACATCACGTCTTTTTCAAGGTCGCGTGCCTTCACCCAATTGTCTATGTCTTCCTGATTTGCAATGCGTGTGATTTTTCTGGCTTCACTTTCTTTAAAGCCAGGTTCTTTTTTTCCGACCTGTATTCTGGCAAGTTCGCCAACAACAGAAATGACTCCAACATCAAAACCAGGACTTGCTTCTACTACAACAACGTCTCCGACCTGGAGACTTAAACTTTTTGTATTGCGGTAAAACGCCTTTCGACTGTTTTTAAAACGTATTTCTACTATATCGTATGGTTTCTGACCACCCGGCAACGCGACGTTTGCCAACCAGTCATACACTTCCAATTTGTTGCAACCTCCAGAGCTACAGGTGCCGTTATTCTTACATCCACGTGGTGTTCCACCTCCGCTTCCACAACTTGAGCATCCCATAATTCCAATTTAGTGATTGTAAAATTACAAATAATTATGAATTAGAGACTATGAATTGTGAATGAATCCAGCTTACTTTTTGACATACTGTGTCAGAATAATAATGCTTTGTCCGTTTATTTTTCCCTCAATTTGCTCCGGATTATCGTGTACCAGTCGGATGTTGCGAACAGCAGTCCCTCTTTTCGCGGTAAATGTTGCACCTTTTACGTTCAGGTCCTTGATGAGTACAACGCTGTCTCCGTGTTGTAGTTCGACGCCATTTGAATCTTTGTGCTTCGGCGCGTTTTCATCAACTATTCCCGCTTTTGCCCATTCCAGTGTTTCGTCATCCAGGTACATCATTTCCAACAGGTCGTTGGGCCATCCTTCCGCTTTCAATTGATGCAGCATCCGATAGGCAATGACTTTCACCGCATCTGTTTCACTCCACATGGCATCGTTCAGGCATCGCCAGTGATTTGCATCCGTTTCCTGTTTTCCTTCCAGTTGTTCTTTACATACCGAACAAGTGTAGGCATATTCTCCGGAATTGGTTCCCTGCCGGGGAGCGACTAAAAAAGGGGAGAGGTCAGCAGTTGCTCCGCATAGTTCACATGTATTGTTGCTTCTTTCTTTTAATTGGTTGTCAAAACTCATTGCTTTTATCTGTTTTTGGTTCGTTTTTTCTGCGGGACAAAGGTACGATTTTAAGCGGAATCAAAAATCAGCGTGTTTTTTGATGAAAAATGTAGCTTGAAAATCAGTGCGTTTTCATTTTTTTTATCCTTTTTCGTTATTTTTTTGGGAAAATGTTTGTTTCATTCGAAATTAAATACATATCTTTGCCCACGCTTTTAACGAAAAGCATTAACACAATCTCTTAGAAAGTCAACTGTAGTTGACACCTTTCAAAGGTAAAGAAATTGGTTTGGTAGTTCAGTTGGTTA
>DHNG01000004.1:64323-65001 GCA_002409405.1 Flavobacteriales bacterium UBA5422
TTCGAGTCCCGTCCAGACCGCAACTGTTAAAAGCAAAAAGAAAAGCCCATATGGCTGTGGGATTAGAAAACCCTAAGAAGTATCAAGTTCTTAGGGTTTTTGTTTTTTATACGAGTACGTAAATACTTTTCAGCCAACCATTCAGATTAAACGAAATACATGAAACGCATCAACGAATACAAGAAATTGTTCCAGATTGAAAACGAAATCAATTTGACAGAATTGAAATCCACTTACAGAAAGTTGGTGAAGCAATGGCACCCGGATAAGTACCAGGATGGTGATCCGATGAAGGAAGAAGCGGAAGTGATGGGACAACACGTGGTGGATGGGTATCATTTCCTGGTGAGCATTGCTCCTGAAACAAAGGAAGCAAACCTGGCAGAATATACGGCAACGATCATGGAATGTGGCATCGCTGATTTCAAACACAAAGGTCTTTTACTGGAAATTACGTTTACAGATGGTTCGGTTTATGAATATTTCGGTGTGAATGCGACGGTTTACAAGAAATTAATTAACTCGGATTCTCAGGTGCGTTTTGCAAAGCGTTCTATTTACAATAGCTTTTTGTACAGAAAGTCGAAGAAAGCGACGGAGGGAGAGGGGTGAGATTTTGATTGTTGAAGGGCTAAGGTTTTTTTGAGGGGAAGTTTACATCTACAAGAAGGGATCGAG
>DHNG01000042.1 GCA_002409405.1 Flavobacteriales bacterium UBA5422
ATATTTTTTAAGACATTTGAATAAATTGTTTGAAAATTATATATTCAAATGTCTTAAAAAATATGAAAGCTCTTTACCTTACCAAAAATTTTTAGTTAGAAGACAAAGCAGAAAAAAATTCTGGGGAGACAAAACAATCAGACCAGACATTATAATAAGTTATCAAACTAAAGAGAAAGCTTTAAACAATTTTGTTGTCGATACAAAATGGAAAGTGATAGATGAAGATACTCCATCAGACACTGATTTGAAGCAGATGTTCGTCTATAATTTCCAGTTTAGTGCTCATAAATCCTTCCTTTTCTATCCTAAGACCAATCAATCGAATAAAGGAATAAAACATTACGAAACATCAGAATTTGCGAAAGATATAAATCATGGCTGCGAATTGTATTTTGCTGAACTTTTTGATGAAGAAGAGAATTTGAGCGATAAATTTGTCTATGATTTTATAATAAATAATATTTTCTCTGTCGCTGAATAAGCAAAATGAAGAACCTTTCTTTATTTACCAAATGTTTAAAAATGAACTAAACGATTCCTCCATTCCGGAAAACGAAAAAAGCCTGTTGCCCAAATCAGTACCTGGATAATAATTACCGTTGCCAATGGTTGGTGATTGACAAAATGCACAGCGATTGCTCCCCCCATGTAGGCAATCATTAACAACGCTCCTATGAATGCTGTTTTCGGAACAAGAAATACCGCAACGATAAGCAGTTCTAAAATTCCCAAAATCATGACGTTGGTCGTTCCACCAACACCCAATGCTATTTCGGCAGATGCTTCTCCGCCCGCCAATTTTGCCAATCCGCTTCCGGCGAACACAATTGTTACCAATGCTGTAAGCACCCAGCCGATTATTTTTCCTGTCTTGTTGTTCATCTTTTTTAAAATTTATAGGGCAAAAGTAAATGCAATAGCTATATATTTGTAACCTATTACATAAAGGATAGTAGTTACAAAAAGAATAGCACATGGAAGAATTGATGATCCAACATACGGAAACTACCTGTAAAAAAGCACGGTTAGCTATTCAGGACACACTGGATGTGGTAGGTGGGAAATGGAAATTGGTATTGATTTCAGTCCTCAGAAACGGAAAACGAAAGTTCAATGAATTGTCGAAAGAAATTGGAATCAGTCCCCGGATCTTATCGAAAGAACTTCAGGAACTGGAAGCCAACGGACTTGTGAGCAGAACGGTTTGCGACACCAAGCCGGTAACCGTGGAATATGCATTGACGGAGTATAGTGAAACGTTGTCGGAAGTGATTATTGCCATGCATAAATGGGGAGCAGCACATCGCAAGAAAGTCATTGAAGAAATCCGCTAAAAACCCAACATTATTACGATGATTTCTAACGATACGAAACGTCTTTCCCGGCTTACAGCAATCCTGACACAATTACAAGTCAAACAACTGGTTACGGCAAGTGAACTGGCAGTGAAATTCACCGTCAGCATCCGGACCATCTACCGGGATATCCGCGCATTGGAGGAAGCCGGCATTCCTGTTGTAACGGAAGAAGGAAAAGGATACACACTGATGGAAGGATACCGCATTCCGCCGGTGATGTTTACCGAACAACAAGCCAACGCATTGATTCTGGCGCAACAACTGGTGTTGAAAAGTAAAGACACCTCTTTTGTAAAGGATTATTCCGAAGCCATTGAAAAAATCCAGTCGGTATTGCGACATACCATCAAAGACAAGACTAACCTTCTGGCCGATAGGACACGGTTTGATTTCAATACCTACCGGGAACGGACCAGTAATTACCTTTCCGACCTCCAGGCTGCCATTACAAATTTTTGTGTCATCAACATACGTTACACCAATGAGGCAGGCGACTTATCAGAGCGATTGGTGGAGCCGTTTGCATTGCTCAGTACGCAGGAGGACAACTGGTTGTTAATCGCCTGGTGTCGTCTTCGTGAAGCATTCCGGTATTTTCGGGTTGACAGAATTGAACAAATGTCTCTGCTTTCTGAGTGTTTCCCTGCTCATAAAATGACTTTGCAGGAATTTTTTGACAATTATTATTGATTGCTTTTTAACCCCTGACATAGGGCTGTCACTCTTCCGGTATAATTTTGTTTAAAATTCAATAATTTCAGTTGAGCATGAGTATAGATGACAACAGTATTTTTTACCCGAAAAGCAAGCAGGACTGGCGAAATTGGCTGCTAGAAAATCACCTGCAGGCGGAGTCCGTTTGGGTTATTTTTTATAAGCAAAAAGCAAATCAACCAACCATTACCTGGAGTGAATCCGTAGATCAGGCTTTGTGTTTCGGATGGATTGATAGTACCAAAAAGAGCTTGGATGAAGAACGGTCTATTCAATTTTTCAGTAAACGAAAACCGGCCAGTACGTGGTCGAAAATCAATAAACAAAAGGTTGATGTGTTGATTGCTGAAGGACTCATGATGGAGGCCGGTTATGCCAGTATTGAACGGGCAAAGCAAAACGGTTCGTGGACGATTCTGGATGAAGTGGAGGAGTTGATTGTTCCCGAAGATTTAGCCGAAGCTTTTCAATTGTACCCGGGATCTGAATCCTATTTTTCAGGGTTGAGTAAATCCGCTAAGAAAATGTTGTTGCAATGGATTGTGATGGCTAAACGTCCTGAAACACGAAAGAAGCGGGTGGATGAGATCGCAGTGAGTGCAGCACAACAGCAGCAACCACATCCGTTTCGATAATCGATTGTTATTTTTTCTCGCAAAGACGCAGAGGCTCAAAGGTTGCTGGCGAAGAATGAATTTGTGAAAAGAGATAAGTAGCATTTAATGTTTGATAAGTAGAAATGGGAATGTGGAGTGGTGTTTGTTGTCTCGCTAAGGCGCGAAGACGCAAAGGTTGTTGGTGGAGGATGAATTCATAAAAAATTAGTTGGATTGTCGGTTGAACTTTCGCAAAGGCGCAAAGAAAGGTGTTAGCATATTGGTGGTTGAGTATATATAAAACAGTAATTAAAAAAAGATGAAGACAATTAAAACAGAACCATTCTGTGTGATCGGTATTTCGGTACGAACGACAAATGAGAACGGGCAGGGTGCCATAGACATCGGCGGGCTTTGGGGACGATTTTTCAGTGAGCAGGTGCTGGAAGCGATTCCGAATAAAGTAGACAATGTCATCTATTCCATTTATACGGAATATGAACAAGACCACACCCGTCCTTACACAACCATTATCGGTTGTCGGGTAGAACACCTGGATGAAATTCCCTCGGGAATGAAAGGGATACGGATTGAAGGAGGAACATATGCACAGTTATCTGCACGGGGAGATATGCAACAGGGATTTGTTGGCAGCAAATGGTACGAAATCTGGAATTCAGACCTCAACCGGGCATATACCGCCGATTATGAAGTGTATGGAGAGAAAGCACACAATCCGGCAGATGCAGAAGTTGATTTTCTGATTGCAATCAAATAATTGTTACTTCAGTTTTTCTGCAAATGCAATGATGTGTCCGTCCGGATCGGAAAAATAGCAGGCTTTATCTCCCCAGTTTCGATCGCCAATCGGGCTGATAATTATTGCTCCGCTCTGTAGCGCGTTTTCAAATTCCAGTTCAATGTTTTCCACATAGAGGTACAATTCACAGCGCGGAATACCATTCCCTTGATCCGGATGAGGTGTTTTATCCGCAAGAATTTTCGCTATGCCTGAATTGGGCATCAGTCCCAGTTTACAGTTTTCGGACAATTTGAATTCTGTCATACCGGGAACATTTAGATCTGGTTGCTGACGGAATAATTTCGTATAAAAACCGGTACTGAGCTGTTGATCTTTCACATACAGGATCGTTTCAATGAGTTGAATGTGTCGCATTTCAGAGGTCTTTTGGGGTTGCGTAAACGAACTTAGTAAAAAACACCTACCCTTTCTCTATTTCCCGCAGAATCTTTTTATCCACGTAAAATGTTCCAAAGGGAATAAAGCACGCAAGAATTACTTTCCAGGTTGTTTCCTTAAACTTCCAGTTTTGAGCAACACCGACACTTATTGTATTGAAAATAAACAGCAAAAATAATGCTCCGTGAACGGGTCCCAGGAATTTTACAAACGCAGGATCCTGTTGCCAGTATTTCAAAGGAACAGCAATAAATAGAAGCACCAACAGCGAAATTCCTTCTAAAAATCCGATGATGCGCAGACGTCCGGTTTGTGTTTTGAATAAATGAATCATAGTTATCTGAAATAAGGTCTGTTGGCCAATGGCGAGAACGGCCACGGAATAGCAATAAGAATAATGATCAATGCGATGGAAAACCAGTAAAACATTGTTCTGAATTTTTCACGGTCGGTGATTTTTCGCTTTGCGAGCGCGGAACCAAATGTAATAACGACGACTGCAAGCAACATAAGCAAACTGTGAATCATTCCAAAGAACGTGAATTCAATCGACGTTACTGCAATGCGGAAATTCTTCAGAAAATAGTCGACGATCGGACTCTGAAAATACAAGATCATCCCAATTATCAACTGAACATGGGAAATGGTTGCTGTCCAGTGACGAACTGCGTTATCCGTCCGGGAGAATACGCTTCCGGAAGTCATTCCTTTCCATGCCCTGTAAATAGAAATCAGTAAACTGATCAACACGAACCAGCGAAACATGGAATGCAGGGTAATCAATGTTGAATACATCAAATAGCTGTTTTAGGTGTTTTGGTAAATACGGTATAAATTGAAGGTGCTCCGAAGAAAAACCAGATGGCCAGGATCGGATCACACACAGCACATCCGGCAGAAGAAGAAGGGTCCATCGGGATGATCGGCTGTCCGTAGAAATGATGCAACACATCATACACGGTGTGTACAAGCCATCCTATGGCAATGTAGTTGTAATTTTTCAATCCTTTGTAAGCAAGGAAAATCATGATGATCCCCAGCGGGAATTCGTAAAATCCCAATCCGTTACTCCAATAAATGGTTCCTGCCGCCGCAATCGTGAGTGCATTGATTTTTTGACGATACGGTTCCTTTACCAATGACATGACAGCTATAAAAACAAGCGCTATTCCTACTGCTGCCAATGCATTCATGAATGTAAAATGTGTGTCCATCTGTTCGCATTTTGTAATCAGATGCGACAAAGGTAAAATAAAAACATACCAATTAGTATGTTTTTGAATAAAAAAATTATCTCAAACTTTCCAGGTAAGATTTAAACTGCTGCAAATAAGTGACGTAAACAGATTCATTATTCACTAATTTCCCCATGTTTCGTATACCCCAATACCCTGACAGGACAAAAACAGCGACCTGTTCGCCATCTACATCCTGACGTACATATCCATTTTGCTTCCCACGTTCCACGGCATCGGCGATCGCTTGCTTCCACTGATTGGAAAGGCCATTCAGCGCTGCCGTAAAATCTACATTCCAGGGAGCCATCTCTTGTGTGAAATTAGATGCAGGGCAACCATGTTCCACTGTCATGACCTCATTTTCCATCAGAATTCCGTACATCATATCGTAGAGCATCACCAACGGATCTCCGGTCAGATTTCTCAATGGTTCCAGAAAATTAATTTCGAAGGTTGGTTTCAGCAGTTCGTTGATAATCGCAATACCCATTTCATCTTTATTTTTGAAATGGTAATAAAACGCTCCTTTGGTCACCTGTGTAGTGGACAGAATTTCATCAATACTGGTTGTCTGGTATCCTTTGACATACACCAATTCAAATGCTTTCTGAAGAATGTTTAATCGTGTTGCTGCTGCTTTTTTCATGCACTGTTGTTCCGGACAAAGAACGGTATTCCGGGTTAGTTCTGCAAATTAAACGGTAAACAGTGACAACATATTCGTTGTTGTCTTTTTCTTCAGATCAATCACATCAAAGCGTTTCGCTGAAGAGAACGAACCCACATCTTTATCACTGTTGATCAATACAGCCCCCATCAAAAGAATGTACCGGCATTTGTACGTCGTTGCTGCAATCAGTTCATGTATCCGCTGATCGATCGCTTCGTATATGACTTCCGTTGCTTCGTATAATGGTATTTCCGCATTCAGAATCCGCTCCTTTTGTTCGAACAGAATCTGTTCAATGGTATTCATCTGGTAATCCATTTCGGTAATTTCTCCCTGTTGAATGGCATTATTTTGCAATTTTCCCAAAGCACCTTTCGCAGCACCACAGCAACTGGAGGTATCGTGCTGTCCAAATCGGTGAATTTCACCGATTGTTCCTTCTTTTGAAATCCCGATGTGAGGTCCGTAATAGATGTAGACCGCTCCTTTGTCAGGCACATGGCTTGCAAATGCGCCCATCCCTGTCACTCCTGTAAACGGGAAACCGTCCAATCCTCCCATTTTGAAAGGTCCCAAAAATTCCTGTGAACGCACCGGGTATTGAATACTGTTTACATCGTCACTGCAAATACTATCTGCCATCATCACCTGTGTCGGATCCAGTTCCAGATCGTCTTCTACCAGGTCAATCACCCGGTTGACCGTATCAATGGTTGTCATTGCATTGGGATAGTAGTTCCGGACAATTGCGAGCTTTTCCTTTTTTAACATGGTTGTGTCGGTTTAATAATCACTCGAATGTATTCATTTTTATCTTTTGTGCGAATCTTTCAACACAAATTTCTAACGCCAAATACATTCATCTGTGGTATACATCATCGCAGCACCAACTATCTTTCATTCCTTCCCGAAGGTATGCTGTTTTGACAAAAAAGTGATGGCCTCCTATGTATAATTTCAGTTCATCCGTAGCAGCTTGTATTTTCTGTGAATCAGTAATGGAATCCCAGTCCATTGAAATTTCGTGATGATAGAACCGGATTTGATCTGTATTCAATCCCTCTGTCAGTAACTCCAGAAACCGACGCGGATGTTTGAATTTCAGTATAAACTGCCCTACCCGTTCTTCTTCACTCATACCAGCGAATTCCATAAATACAAACGGGCTATGCATCAGAAATTTGACTCCCAGAATCTGAAAAGCATAATTGATTCGAAACAAATCTTCATACATCAATACATGTTGCACATCTTCCAGTACAACTTCATGCTTTGATTGTAAAACTGACCACAGCTGTTGCTGAATTTTATATTTAAAGCATTTTTCAAAATCAATTCTTAACAGCTTTTTCAGCGCATATAGTGCTTCCGTTGATCTATAATTCAATGCCATTAATTCAAAATACAACTCGTTTCCCGTTAACGCTGAAACAGATGCTTCGTTCGCATAAATCCACTGCTCAAAATCTTCCAATGACAAGCGGGATTCATACAAAGCAAAATAGTTGTCTTCTATCAGGTTCAATGCGATCATCATGGTGTGCTCAGATAAACCAATTTTCTATTAAAAAACAGCAATACTGATTGGTCCGGATCATAAATGTCTGGCAGCTTTTTGTTTCATCAACTGTAAAAATAATCGTTTCATCAAGGTTTCCGACCCATTTTGTTACTACTTCCTGTGTGTTTTTATTCAATCGTTCCATCAATTGATTCCCGTTGATTTCATTGTACTCACCAAACAGAATATCCACATAATCTAATTGCAACCGTTCTCCGGCATAGACAAGAAACTCACTTATTGACAAAGTGGTATCCGGTACTACAACTAATTGGATTTCTATCGGATTTCTATACTTCTTTTCCAATGTGGAATCTATCTGTTTCATAAAAAGATGATTGGAGGAAGAAATGGCTGCATTGATATCTGCATTGGCTTTCATCAGCGCACGAATTTCTGTTTTTATTTTTTCAGCATGATGTGAATTCCAATTTTTCATGGTTTGTCAATTACTGGTTTTTTCTTAATGTATCTTTTGTAGAAAGTGGAGTATGTCCGTTTTAAACCGTTCCGACTGTTCATAATGTACGGCATGTCCGGTGTCCGGATAATGAAGTAAAGTAACATATCCGGGATGCATTTTCTGTAATTCTTCATACTGGTCAGACAACGCGAAGAAACCATCTTTATCGTCACCCTGCGGATCAAAAATCAATACCGGAACAGTTAAATTCCTGTACGCTATTTTTGGGACAAATAACAACGATGAAGCTTCAAACAATGGTGCTGTCATCGTTTTATAGATATTTCTCAGTCCGTCTTCCGCAGTTGTCTGACCCAACCACTCTTTCAGGTCCGGATTCAGGCACCATCCTCCTTTTTTGGACTGTCGGATAAGGGCCAGCCACCAAAATTGACTGTCTGCAAAGTTCGGATCGTAATAAAATTGAAAGGCTTCAAACTGACTGGAAAAAGTTGTGTCCTCCGATGCGGAATACATCTGCTCATAGCGTTTTTTTAGTAGTTCTTCATCCAGCTGCTGTCTCGGTTGCAGAAAACTTGCACCTCCTCCGTCTTCCAAAATGATTCCCTTCACTTTTTCAGGATACGTCTCATAGAATGCCGAGGCGATCATCCCTCCCCGCGACCAGCCACCGATAATTACCTGTTTAATTTTCAACTGATGCAGTAACGCGTTTACATCATCTGCAACGTGATAAATGGATACTTCTTTCTCCGGAATTGGTGTCAGTCCGTGACCATAATAATCAACTGCAATTACATAGTAGCCATTACTCACCAACGTATCGACAAAATCAAGTATTTCTGTTCCGTTGGAATTGGTTCCGTGCAGCCACACCAATGGTTTACCCGTTTTCTTTCCCCATGTGTAATAATGAAGGTTGACATTTTTTGTCTGAAAAAAGTGTCCGTGTTGCTCCTCAAAGGAAGTGTATTCATGCAATGCTACATCGTATGCCTGTTTGTAATCAACCTGACTAAAACAGGAAATGGAGCAAATCAATTGTACAACCAGAAAAATAGACAACTGTTTCATTGTATTTATTATTTTGAATGGATGAATCCTTCCCACCATTTTCCCCAGACCTTATCCAATTGATCCAGGTTTACCTGTTCTCCGATTTTCGGAGTTGTAACAACCCGGTTCTCTTTTGCAGCAGCAGTTGTTACCCGTTGCAACGGTTCATACCACGGATGATTGGACAATTTAAACTTGGAATGATGCACCGGCATAAAATGACGGGCATTGAGTTCCGCTGCTTCAATCAGCAAGTCTTCCGGGAACGAATGAATATAGGGCCATTGGGGATTGTACTGACCACACTCCAACACTGCAAGATCAAACGGTCCGAATTGCTCTCCGACAGCCTTAAAATGTGGGCTGTAACCACTATCACCTCCTAAAAATAATGTTTTTGTCGGGGTTTTGAGTACAAAAGAGGTCCACAACGATGCATTTCGTTTAAACAAGCGGCCGGAAAAATGACGCGCAGGCGTCAGTGTCACTGAAAAATCAGCTCCCAAATCAACGTGTTCGTACCAGTTTTTTCGATTAATTTCTGCTGTTCCCAACCCCAGTATTCAAAGTGCCGGGCAACACCCAAGGCACAAATAACGTTACCGACTTTATTCTTCAGTTGCTGAATGGTGGGATAATCCAAGTGATCCCAATGATCATGTGAAATGAGTAAAACATCTATTTCCGGCATATCTTCCGCCTTGTAGTGATCTGCTCCGGGAAACGCTTTCACTGAACCGGGAACCGGAGAGGCATTCCCACTAAAAACAGGATCAATTAAAAAACGACGACCGTCTGCCTGGATGAAATAGGAACTGTGTCCGAACCAGATCAGGACATTTTCAGCAGGATTCAGATTTTTCAGGTCTGTTTTTACATGTGGAATAGGTTGTTCCGGGGACGTATCGGGATGTTTTCTGAAAAATTTCAAGAGAATTTTAACCATGTTCTCCCCCTCTGCCAACGGTGGTGTATGAATGGGATTCTGAAACTTCTTTTGTTGGTAATTGGAAAGTGTCTGAAAGTACGCTTCCCGTTTCGAATCAGGATACTTCCCGAATTTTTTTACAAACCCCATTTATTTGTGCTTTAATTTTTCTTCTTCCAGGTCAATCTTGTGCAGAAATTTACGAATAATCTCCTCATCAATGCGCTTTTCATCTTTGTTCTTTTTGATGAGAATCTGTCGTTGGTGCTCCAAAATGGTGATGTAGAGTTGCTTGGTTTCCCGGGAGAGAATCCGGTCTTCTTCCGAATGCACATGGTATTCCCAGCGATGGGCCATTTTTTGAATGTAAACATTCTTCTCCAACTGATCCGGATGGTGTTTCTTCAGGTACTCCAATGATCCTTTTGCCAGTTCTTCGCGCAGTAACGTTTGTGTTTCTTCCTCCGGTAAGTGGTCGTTGAAATCTGCCACTTTTATTTTTTTAATCAGAATAGGAAGTGTTAATCCCTGTACCACCAATGTTACCAGGATGACAATAAAAGTAATGTAGAGAATCATGTTGCGCTGTGGAAAAGGTGTTCCGTCTTCCAATGCAACAGGGATGGACAACGCCGCGGCCAGTGAGACCACACCACGCATTCCTGTCCAGCCCAGTAAAAGCGGAGCTTTCATTCCCGGATTGCTGTCTGCAACCGTAATAAAATAACTTGCGATTTTTGTGGTGATAACCGCACCGTAAGCTGCCAGCATTCTCCCGAAAACCAGTACAAGCGTAATGAGAAGTCCGTACCCCGTCGCCTGGTAAATATCAATGCCTTCTTCCCGCAAACCGGAAACAATTTCAGGAAGATCTAGTCCGATGAGCATAAACACCAACCCGTTCAACAGGAACACAAAGCTTTGCCAGACATTTTCCGCACGCAGGCGGGACGAACTGGTAAGAAATTTGTGCCGGTGATACGATACAAACAACCCGCCGCTAACAACTGCCAGCACACCGGAAGCATGTACTTCTTCTGCTACAATGTACATAACATACGGAGCCACCAGCGTGAGAATGATATCCATGTTGACATCTGTCGGAAGTCGCTTGTGCGCCTTTATAAAAATAAATCCTGTCACCAATCCGATGATTACACCACCCGCAACCATCCACAGGAAAGTCAGGGAAGCCTCGTACCAGACAAACTGACCGGTAGCCACAGCAACCATTGCGAAGCGAAAAATAATCAGTGAAGAAGCATCATTGAGTAAACTTTCACCTTCCAGAATGGAAGACATCCGCTTTGGAACTTTCACAAAGCGAAGAATGGCAGAAGCACTCACTGCGTCCGGCGGAGAAACAATCCCACCGAGCAAAAATCCCAGTGCAAGTGAAAATCCGGGAATAAACGAATTGGCAACCAATGCAACAGAAATGGCAGTCAGGAACACCACTACAAAGGCAAAACTGCTGATAATCCTTCTCCAGTGCCACAGTTCTTTCCAGGAGTTGGACCAGGCTGCTTCATACAGCAACGGCGGCAGAAAAATGATAAAAATCAGTTCCGGGTCTATTTTCAACGTAGGCGTTCCGGGAATCAGACAGATGACCAATCCTCCAAGCACCAGTAAAACAGGATATGCTACTTTGATCTTGTTGGCCAGCATAATCAGCAGGACAATCACAATGATCAGCGATAAATAAAAGGGGAAATGTTCAAGCATAGGTGTAAAAAATGGTTATAACACAATGTTATTTTTCGGTGTAATCGGCTCCGGAAGATCCGTTTCATCCAGCATGTCCCGCATATCAATCTCAATGGTACGACTGATCTGGGTGATGGGAATGTCATTGGCACCTCCCTCAAACGGATTGACGGAACTTTCTCCAACGCTGTCAAGAACATGAAATGCCCAGGCAACCACTACGGAAAAAGGAATATTCAACCAGATACTGTAGCCTTCCAGAAAGGTATCTTCTCCCAGTTTATTGTATTCGCGCAGCAAACCAAACGGAAGCAGGATGATGAATAAAAACATCAGATAAGTGGTAACAGAAGCAAAATTCCGCGGGTACGGAAAGTTTTTAATGCGTTCGGCTTTTCCCTGATCGTCTGTAAATTTGATGATTCCATCCTGTAATTCTTTCCATTGAAAGTCATTGATGATTCCTTTGTTCCGCAATTCGGCCAGTGTTTCCGATTGCAAGGCTGTCAGTTGCGTCGCCCTGTTCTTTTTGGAAAGGATGTAACGCAACTCTTCTTCTGACAGGTACTTGCGGAGTTCATCTTCTAGTTTTGTTTCCCATTCGGCAACATGGTATCTTCCTTTCAAAAATTCCAGATTGCTTGTTCGTTGCATGTTTTCCCAACTACGAGGTTCGCGTAATTGAAACCTGAGTGCTGTAAGCCAGGCAAAATGACGGTAAAACAACTTCCGGGTAGTCTCCGTGTGCTGTTCTCCCAATGCATCCCGAAGGGTATACCCAAAACTTCTGCTGTCGTTAATGATGGCTCCGTAAATCTGGCGCGCTTCCCAGATCCGCCCGTAACTGGCATTGTTTTTAAATCCAACAATAAATGCCAACGCTGTACCCAATACAGCAACCGGTTGCCAGGGCAGTGCAACGAATTCAAACCCTGCTGCAAACAGCACCGTGGGAACAACAGAGATCAATAGCAGCCAGAGTGTATCTCTTACTGTCCATTTAAAAAATTCAAGTGGGGTATATCTTCTTCCAGTGTGCATGTTTTTATTGCTATTATCCGGCTAATTTATTAAATAATAGCAGAGAAGGAACGGGTTAACTTAAAAATACATTGATTGACTTATTCTTTTGTATACGGGTTGTTTATCAACTCGTAATCACCTGCTTCTGAATCGTACCGCCAATAAGGGCTCTCTCCTTCCCACAGGGTCATTTCTTCCAATTCTGTATCTGTCCGGTCAATGAAGAACATGTACTTTCGTGCTTCTTCAATTTCAACAGGGGGAGTTCCAAACTGACTGAAGGCATGTGTTTTTATTTCCGCAAAATCCGCTCCGAAAAGAGCCGTATGTTCAATTGATTGTGTGGGATAACCTGAATCCGCACAGTAAATAATCTCCTCCTGATTGAATCGTCGCGCAATGAGTCGGTTTAAGGTAAGTATGCTCTTTGCTGTATCCGGATTTCGGAGGTTACTGTATTTGTGATTCCAATGTGTAATCAGTATCGTTTTTCTGTAAACAGCCAGTGTGCCAAATGTACAATCAATCACACTGTCAAAATTCTTTAATTTGCTGGTCAAAGCGTGGTCGCTATCTGAAGTTTCGAAGTAACGCCAGATCAACTCCAGCTGTTCCTCGTCCATGTAGCCATCCCACTCTGCCTGACTATATGAATCACCATTATAGGATTTAAAAAAATGATGCACTTCTTCCCACTGATCAATTTGTTCGGGCAATGCCAGAATTTCTTCTTTCGATAAAGAATGACCGATAATTCCTGTTAAATCTACTCCCATTGTGTTTTGTTTCGACTATTGCGTTCATTCATTCTATCACAACCGCGCCAATTTTGCAATATCGCGTATTTCAATCGTCGGCTTTTCATACCCTTTTTCGGATACACTGATCATGGCTTTTGCCAATTCTTCGAGCTTCAGAAAGTAGGTGTTACTAAACAACCGGAAGAACGGAAAGAGTACATTGATTACTTTGAAAATTCCCTTTATATTCCGGGCACCTTTGGTTGGTTTCAGCGCTGCCGGACGGAAATTATATACGGCTTTGAATGGGAGTTTCAGTAAATCATTTTCTGTTCTACCTTTTACCCGTGCCCACATTTGCCTTCCTTTTTCCGTACTGTCTGTACCTATTCCGGAGACGTAACAAAAGGTCATTTGAGGGTTGCTTTCCGCCAGTTTTTTTGCAAAATTGAGGGTCAGGTCATAGGTTACTTTCGTATAATCCGGTTCATTCATTCCCACAGAGGAAACTCCCAGGCAAAAATAACAGGCATCAAACCCTGAGAGCTGTGCTGCTATGGGTGTTATATCATGGAAATTGCCGTGCAGTAGCTCTTCCACTTTGGGATGAGTATAACCACACGGCTTCCGGTTGATGAGTACGATTTTTTCCACTTTCGGATTGGCGATGCATTCCTGTAAAACACCTTCTCCTACCATTCCTGTTGCTCCGGTAATAATGACCTTCAATTTCATGTGTTGAAGGTACTGTTTTTACCGCAACCTACTTTTTATTGTTGAGAATAATTGTGTGTTGCAACAACTCATACATTTACTTTTCTCTTTTCATCTCTATTTTAATTCCCCCTTGCTGAAAGTGCATTGTATTGGTTTCAGGCACAAATTCAACCTTAACACCGGCTTTTTCAAACTGGAATTTACGCTTTTCGTATGCTTCCATAGGAATTGCCGGTTGACCTGTTCCCTGCAGGTACAGTTGTTCTTTTTCGTGACTGACTGTGATTTTAATCGGCAACTCCGGAGAGCTGTATACACCAACGTATTGATCCAGTTCCTCTGCTGATACCGCTACTTGATTAAACTCCGGAAAATCAAACGGCTCTTCATACATGCAACTCAATACTCCCAACAGGAATTGATTTCTGGTATAGCGCTGTCCGTTAATTAAAAGTGCGATTGAAACACTGTCTTTTTCGTTGTAACCCAGCAAAGAGTGTGTTCCTTTCGTATCACCACCATGTCCGAGCAACAGTTGTGTTCTCATCGGGATCTGCATCAAGCCTCTTCCGAAGTATTCATCTTGCTCAACCAATGGTTTCATCAATTCTACGGTTTCTTTTTTCAATAGTTGATAGTGGAACAGCGCGTTGATAAATTTTAGCAAATCTTCCGGTGTTGCAACAATGTCTCCTGCTCCTTTTGTATTGGGAAAATAGAAATCTTCTACGTGCGCCCATTTCCCTTGTTGATTGTATTCAAAGGATTCATAGACATTTCCCGGATCTGTCAACAAGGAAGCGGTGTTTTTCAATCCGAGTGGTTCACAAATTTGCTCCCGAATCAATGTTCCGAAATCGTTGTTGTACACTTTCTCCGCAATTTTTGCAAGTAAGTAGTAGGCGGAGTTGGAATATTCTTCCTTTTCTCCCGGTTTAGAAACGAGCCCCTGGCGTTTGATTTCCTTTAAAATCTGCTGCTCCGTTACTTTTTTGTTGAGCCAATCCGGATTACTTTTTTTCCACGCATAATCTCCCAATCCACTTGTATGATTGAGCATCTGTCGGATCGTGATTTCTTTTGCTCCCGGCATTTCCGGAAAGAATTTCTCCAGTTTATCGTCCAGGGACAAGCGACCGTTTTCGACCAGCTGAAAAATCAATACCGCGGTATAGGTTTTTGTGATCGATCCTATTTTATATTTGGTCTGCTGATTGTGTTGCTGTTCCGGAATTTCACGTTGCCCAAAATCCCGTTTGTACAACTCCTCTCCATTTTTCCAGATCACCAGTGAACCGATGCTTCTGTTATTATCCTCAATGAGTGTCACGAGGCTATCTACTTTAGCAAGGTGAAGGTCTTGTGCCGATGCGGAAAAGATACCCAGTGAAAAGCAGAGAAATGAACCAATACGTGTAAATTTCATAATCAATAATTTTAAATAAATGTGGCATTATTGCCTGAACGATGCTGCAAAGTAAGCGTGGTTTCAGCAATGGAATCTCGCTTTTTTGACGTACTGACGGAATCCGGGGACAAACAATTTTCAGAATACCCGAATCACGTTCGTCCCTGGTTTTAGTGTGTTGGTGTAAAAAAACGGGAGCGCACATAAGAATCATTAACTTTACAACTCCAATCTGGTTTGCAATGAAAGCGATGAGCAGCTATCTCCTGGTAAGACTTTTTTTGAATGTACTTTATCTGGGTTTAATTTTCTGGGCAGCGATCACCAACAATCGTGGCAGCGAGGTTGCCATCGGGCATGTTTTGCTCTATAACACGTTGCTGTTTGTTCCCGGTTGGATCAATAATTTCGGATTATTACCCCGTTTGCGCCGGAATAAAAAGGCCGGAATCTACTTTGGTTCGATTGTAGTTGTTTTCCTGACCTCCTTGCTTATTTTAGGGCAGTACCTGCATTGGTTACAAATCCGTTATGCCACACAAGAACTCACCGAATTCACTCCGCTGGGGATTACTTCTTCCGCACCTCCGGCATTGACAAATTATCAATACTATTTTGATGCGCTCCCTGCGATGATCATCCTCATGATAACCTTATTGGTGGGTTATGTTATTCAGGAATTTTTGGTAAAGCTGAAAAAAGAAAAGCACATTCAGAATGAGCACGCGATTGCTGAACTTAACTTGTTGAAATCACAGATCAGTCCGCATTTTTTATTCAATGTATTAAATAGTCTGTACGCATTATCACTCAGCAAATCGGATAAAACTCCGGATGTGATTTTACAGCTATCCGATATCCTGCGTTATTCTCTCTATGAAGCACAGGAACGAGAAGTACCGGTTCCGGATGAGGTGGCGATCATTGATACCTATATCGCGATTGAAAAAATAAGAATTCCTGCTACTACTGATATTTCGTTTGATCACAGTGGGATTGACGATACAAAGATCGCACCGATGCTATTACTTCCGTTGATTGAAAATGCATTCAAACACGGAGTGGATTCAACCGTTGACCATTCCTACATTCATGCATCGCTTCACAAAACCGGAAACACCCTTGTTTTTACCTGTGAAAATACCTTTAAGGCTTCTGGCAGCCGATCAAAAGTGGGTGGTATCGGGATTCAGAACATCCGGAAACGACTGGAATTGCTCTATCCGTCGCGTCACCAACTGGAGATAGAACAACAAGAAGGAATCTATAAAGTAACCTTGTCAATTAAGCTGTGAGATGAATAAAAAAATAAGATGTCTGGTTGTTGATGATGAAAAGCTGGCTCAGGAAGTACTGCTCCATCATATTGCAAAGTTTGATGTGCTGGAATTAGCCGGAGTGTGCAACAATGTGTTTGAACTCATCAGTTTCCTGAACCGGGACAAAACCATTGACCTCATCTTCCTGGACATTAAAATGCCTGAAATCAGCGGAACAGATTTTGTCAATATGTTTCACCATCCTCCGGCAATTATCTATACAACGGCTTATCATCAGTACGCACTGGATGCTTTTGATCAGAGTGCATTGGACTATTTGCTGAAACCCATCTCGCTCGAGCGTTTTTCGAAAGCCGTTCAGAAAGCACAGCAATTCTTGACCGTTCAGGAGCAACCGGCTCCAGTTGTTGAAGAACAACAGGACAAGAGTTTTTTTGTGAAAAGTGATAAAAAACTCATTAAAATTGACCCCGAAAACGTGTTGTACATCGAAGGAATGCGCAATTATATTTGCCTGTACATGGAAACAGAGCGAATTATCGTACACGGAACCTTAAGCGGAATAGAAGAAAACCTGCGCCACATTGATCAGATTATCCGGGTACATAAATCCTTTTTTATCAACCTGCGCAAGATCAATTACCTGGAACAACACTTGATTACACTCACCAACGGTAAAAGCATTCCGATCGGACTCAACTACCGGGAGCAGGTGTATGAAAAACTGAAGGTCATTTAACCAAATGCCTTCGCAAGTGCTGTTTCCAATGCAGTCATTTTTTCATTCCAATACCTTTGAACTTCTTCCCGTTGCTGTTCATTCAACAATTTTTCGTGGTGGAAGCTGATGGTTGTTTTTTCTCCGGCAGTCAGCACCCGTACCTGAACGGTTGATGTATTCTCCCATCCGCTCTTTTTCCAACTCATCCGGATATGCGAATACGGGATCAGGAGCCGGATCATCCCTTCCACCCCTTCTTTGGTCGTGAACGATTGTTTAAGCTCCGGTTCTTCTATCAGCGTTCCCAACCAGGTATTTAATCCATCTCGTGAAAACAGGAAATCCCATACTTTCACCTGTGAGTACGGAACTGTTTTTCGCAATCCGAACTGCCAACCGGCATCTTTTGTCAGACCAACAGGTTTATCGGGTGATTTCATACGGCATTTTACGGTCTAATGTACAAAAAAGAGATGAAAGTCCCGGTATTCTTCTACTGATTCAGTAGTTCCTCCAGATTTTCCAATCCCATTGTGAATCCTTCTTTGAATCCCATTTGAATCATCAATTCCAGATCGTCAAGACTATCGTGTTTCAAGGTAATATTAACCGTCGTCACACCATTTTCTTCTGTAAACTGATTTTCCCATTCAGAACGAGGTTTCCCGGGGCTTTCTACTCCGTTTTCATCACAGAATGCATCTATCCAGGAAATGGATTGCTTCGGTTTGATAGCAGTATAATCCGCCTTTGCCCAATGGTTTTCATTTTCAGGACTAACCATTGCGTACAACCAGGTCCCTCCCACCTTGAAATCCAGTGATTTGGTTTCTGCTCGGTATGGTTTCGGTGCCCACCATTGGTCCAACATTTCTGCTTTGGTCCAGGCATCCCAAACCAATGGAAGGCCGGCGTTGAATTCACGTGTTACATGAATCGTATTGTTTTCCTTATTCACGGAAAACGAAAATAACAGATTTGATTTCATTGTATTGTGTTTTTAGTTTTTATTCTTTTGAATGCTTGCCAAATACGTATCCAAGTTCTCAAAACGATTCTCCCACAGTTTGCGAAATTGCTCCAACCAATGATCAATTTCTTTGATTTTGTCGATTTTGAGTTGGTAATAAATCTCTCTTCCTTTTTGTTGCTGATCAATCAGTTCACATTCAGAAAGAATTCGCAAGTGCTTGGAAACCGCCTGCCGGGTTGTATCAAAATGTGCTGCAATAGCATTCGGTGTCATGGACTGTGCTGCAATCAAAGCAATGATTCCTCTTCTTGTCGGATCTGCTATGGCTTGGAAAATATCTCTTCTCATGTTTGTCAACAATTAAAAATACGAAACCGTTTGATTGCAAATATATGCGCAACTTTTTGGTTTCACAAATTTTTCTCCTGTTATTTTATTCTTTTTCATAGATTTGCGGTATTCAAATTGTTTTATAAATAGCAATCTAAGCCGGATTTACTCCGTTGTTCACAGGTTTCTTTTCAGCAACCCGTGTTATTCCATTGTATAATTTATAAAGCAAAAAAATGAAACATATTACTATCGCCGTTATCGGCGGAACCGGGAAATCCGGAAAATTTGTCGTTGAGGAACTCCTCCGGCAGCAATTTCACCTTCGTTTATTGGTGCGGAATCCAGAAAAAACAGCGTTTAAAAACGATCATATTACCTTTGTTCAAGGGGATGTACGCGATTATGCCGCTGTAGATAAATTACTACACGATTGTCAGGCAGTAGTCAGCACATTGGGACAGCCGACAGGAGAGCGCTCTGTTTTCAGCGATGCCACCCGAACTATTTTGGAAGCGATGCAGAAGAATGGGTTAAAACGCTACATTGTCACCACCGGTTTGAGCGTAGACACACCCGCTGATGTTAAAAATGAACAGACAAAAGCTGCAACCGAATGGATGTATGCACATTATCCGGAAACGACCATTGACAAACAAAAAGAATACGAACTATTAGCAAAAAGTACTATTGATTGGACACTTATCCGATTACCATTGATTCGGGAGACACCTAACGGAGTTGGTTTTACAGCAAATCTGACAGATTGCAAAGGAACGTCTATCATTGCTGCTGATTTGGGAGCATTCATTGTTGATGAAATCGTACAGGGAAATTATGTGCAGCAAGCACCATTTTTGTACAATGATTAATTATAATCAGAGGAAGCCTCTTTTTTCAGGGGCTTCTTTTTCTCTTCTTTTACTGTTTTCGAAAACTACAAAACACAAAATTTTGCGTTGTATCAAACGGTGTCGTGTGATCTGTCGTGATGCATGTTATTTTCTGAAAATAGCGACTGAACAAATCAGTCATCGTTGTTTCAGAATACTGTCGGATATCAATCCCACTACATTTTTTCGGACCTTGTTCTGAAAAAGTCCCGATGATCATCTTTCCATTCGGTGTGATGGCTTTTGAAGCCATTTGCACGTATTTTTCAACTTCAACGTCTTTGGTCAGAAAATGAAATGCTGCCCGGTCGTGCCAACAATCATAAGAGGTAGTCGGCTGAAAGTCAAAAACATCAGAAACGATCCATTTTACATCCTTTGCCCTTTCTCCCAATCGCTGTTTGGCACGCTCAATGGCTGTTTCAGAAACATCAAGTACCGAAAGATCCTGGTATCCCAAATCGAGTAAATGATCCACTAAAAAACTATCTCCTCCTCCGATATCAATAATTTTAGCTGTAACGGGGATTTCCAGTTGCTGAAAAAACTGCAACGATGTTTCGGGATTCGGCTGATACCAGCTTACCTCGTTTAATTCTTTCGTCTGATAAATGGTTTCCCAATGCTTCTTTCGTTCGAAATCTTCCATTATTTCTACAATTAATTTCCATCCATTACTTTCTCAAACGCCTTGCGTGCACTACCGCGGAAATAGACTTCACCACAATAGGTATATCCCAGTTTATCCATAATTTTCAACATTGGTACATTGTCGAAGTTGGTATCCACTTTAATACTGAATACATTATTTTTCACACACACTTCTTCTACCATTTGAAAGAACTGTGTTGCAATTCCCTTTCCTTTCGCAAGCGGTGAAGCTGCTACCCGGTGCAATACCATGTAATCTCCTTCGGTCAGCCATTTCCCCTCAATGCTGTCATAGGCTGGCTCTTTATCAAACAGAATAGCAGCATACAACAGGATTGTATTATTTTCTTCCAGCACGTATGCATACCCCTTATCGATGTCATTCCGGATACTGTTTTCATTGGGATATCCATCCTGCCATTGCTGGCTCCCGTCTGCTTTTCGTTGTGCAATAGCGTATTGGATAATCTCCCAGATTTGCGGAACTTCAACAGTTGTTGCCTTGCGTAAAATCATTTTGTCGGGCTGTTTCTTTGTTTGTTTTCCACTTAGTGTGGAATTACTTCTACCACTATTTTGTTTCCTGCTTGATCAATGTACGTACATGTCATTTCTTCCATGCATACCATCCATTTTTCAATACCTGCATTTGCTGTATCCTCACAGAAGGTCGGATAATCCGTTTTACCTTGCTGATGTGCTTTCAAATCGAACAGAAATTGCTCTTTGTTTACTGTTTCCGAAATTGTAAGCAGGTTGTATTTTGCAGGTGATACTTGCTGGTAATCTTCCACTCCGAAGTACACGGTATGTCCGTCTTCAACAAACGTTTCGTAACGAGTGACTCCCATTTTCTTGAGTTCCTGAATATACGCAGGAAAATCGGCGCCCGATTTTACCTTGCTGTGTGCTGTATGGATTTGTTCTATGGTAAACATACGTTGATTTTTAGTGTTAAGCGATCCGGTAAAGATACATCGGGAATCAATTTCCGCATGCGCATTTGTTCCTTTTTTTGACCCTTATTCATTCCTGACGTATTGCAAAAGCAAATCAGATTCGCCATTTTTGTACAAACAAAATAACAGCATGGCAACCAAGAAACCGTATGAAATGAGCAACGAGGAATTGCTCAAGCAGGAAAAAACACTTAAAGCAAGCGTTTATATGCTTCTGGTCACATCTATTCTTATTTTATTGATCGGTATTTTTCTGTTATTCTACAAAAAACAAGGATTCAATGCTTTCCTGGCCATACCGATCTCATTTGTGGCAATTATCATTATAAATTCCAATCTATTGAAAGAAATACGGAAAGAGATAACATCCAGAGGATTGTAGACATGGTATCGGATTACCTGTTACTTTCTTATCCATTGTTTGTTCCATGTCAACAATAGCAGGGTAAAGAGGATCACACAAATCAATGCAGCAAGATTGATTTGGATAATAAATGCATGAATTGCTGCCGCAACAAGGATTGATTTTGTACGAAAAACGGCAAATGTCAACAGAAAAGAAAAAACAATACAAAATGCAAAGAAAATCCAGAAGCCACCGTATTGATCAAAGTTATTAAACACCAGAAGGTGCCAGATGCTCCAGAAAATTGCTGAAATAATGCTTTTAAAGACAAAATTCAGTTTTCCCAGACCATCAATCAGGTAACCTCTCCATGCATATTCTTCCATGATGTTGTAAACGAGGGCAAAACAGCAAAACAACAAGGCCCACAGGTGACGATTGACCTCATAATCATTGCCCATTCCATATACACCATAGCAAACAAACAGCACAATCGGAAACAAAAGACTTTTCATTCCCTTCTCTCCCAACAGCGTAATGGATTGTTTCACACCACTGAATTGGTAAAACAACACCGCCACGATGAATGTCACCAATCCGTGATTGAAATTAAATGAAAACGGGATGTCGGTAATCTTTTCCAGCAACAGATTCAATAAATTGGGAAGTTTCCGGGCTAAAAACGTTCCTCCAAGCACAATCCCGTAGAATAAAAAGATTCTTCCCCAATTTATTTCTTTCACTTGTTTCGTCAGATTCATACGTGTGTCCTGTTAGCGAGTTTAATATTCTGATTTAGACCATTCTCTGGTTTTTTCATAAGTCATTTACCAAAAAAATGATGCATGCAGTTGTCGGCTAAGATATAAAAACACCGAATAAAAACGAACTTCTTTCCTAAATATGGAATGGTAATCACTTCATTTTGGTTGGTCAGGGACTAAAATATTAAAAATATTCCAGTGGTAACAACACTCCAAACAGTTAGCGATCAATAACCCTTCCTGATTCTCGCTACATTTTTATTCATCTTATGCCGCACAATTGTTCTGAATATAAATTTCTTCAGCGTACTAAGCTGTTGTTGATGCTGTGCATAGAATTCATCCGGTGTATCAAATACACCAAAATCCTGATTGATCCCTTTGTCCTGAATAAATGTATTATTCAAATTCCAGTTTATAGGTGGGTTTTTAAAGTTGTCCGTATACACTCCATAACCACAAAATGTGGTCTTACATTCTTTGTTCTTTTCCTGTAAACGATTCAGATACACGCTGTCAAGAATTACTCCTTCCATAAAATACCATTGATCATTGACCAGCACTTCTACCCAACTGTGCAGAATGTTTTTGGGAGAAAGCAAGTACCAAATCCCGGTAATGGCTCCTTTCTGCAGTTCCCTGTTAATTGTAAATCCGTGAATTCGATTGGGAATCCCCGTCGCTCTTAAAAGCGTCATGAGCAACGTTGCTTTTGTATTGCATTGTCCGTAACCGTCTTTTAGCACTTCAGATGCAGAAATATCATCTGCACGATTATAACCGAATTGAATTTCATCACGGACAAAATTATAGATCGTCTTTATCCTGTCCACCGGTTCCAGATCACTCCATTTTCGTTCAGTTACAAGTTGCCGGATCAATGGGTCTGAGTAATCCAATATGCTCGTTTCTTTCAGGTACTTATTCATTTTATAACGCATTAATGTTAGTACAAAGATGAAAAGTAACGGGGTAGTAAACTTGTATAAACCGGCTATTTTAAGCTTGTAAGAATTTTTGGAGAAAGGCCGAAGGTTTCTGTAAATGTTCGTGTATAATGAGAACTATCCGTAAAACCAAAATGGTGGGCTGTTTTCGTGATGGAATGTTCTTTCAGATAAGGGAGTGATTTTATCAACCGGTTCCACAACTGATAACGTCTGAAATTTAGCCGGGTTTTTTCTTTAAATAAATGGAGAAACCTGGTTTCTGAAAGGTGACAAAAGTGAGCGATTTCCTTTAGTGATACAACCCGGTCAAAGTTGTGTTCCAAGTATTGAACAGCCTTGTAAATCCGATCATCTGTGACATGAATTGTTGATTCGCAGTCGCATTGATACTCCTGCAGATAATCCTTTAACCACTGAACAAACCCGGTGAACACATCTGGTGAAAAAAGGTTTCCATTCAATGCCCTGTGAAACGCATCATTCAAGTCGTTTTTCAGGTGAGTGATTTCTTTGGTTCCATAATCATTCAATAAATGGTGACCAATCGTACTTGCCGGGTTGATGAGTAAAATAAGTGCAGGTTTTTCACAATAAAACCGGTGGAACACATTGCTGTTAATCCAGCAGGACATATAATTATTTTCGGTGCCGGTTACATCTGTTATCAGCAGTGATGATTCGGAAGCAACGCTGATTTGCAATGCATAATGCCGGTGCAGTTTATTGTCATTGAGCTGCCCGAAAAACAACCCCCAATTATTTTCGATGTATAATTTATTGCGAAACATGTAATTCATCCGGGGTCTATAACCCGGCAAAGTAATAAAGCAAAAACCGTGACGAAAATAGAACATTTCTTTGATCTTCAATCAAACTGTACCCATCAAATTCTACTGATCTGCATCTGTTTTCGTTCGATATTTTTTCTGTTATTTGTAGGAAACAGCTCATGCAAATAACAGATCCCGCGTATGGAAATCACTAATATCGTATCCTTTTTAGATTATTATGAAAAGATCCGGCAACGCACCAATCGTCTTATTGCTGTTATTCCTGAACAACACATGGATTGGGCGTACCTTCCGGGGAAATTCACCGTTGCCGACCAGATTCGTCACATTGCAGCAATTGAACGGTACATGTTTGCCGAAACCATCCTCGGAAATCCCTGTACGTATGACGGCTGCGGAAAAGAACTGGCAAATGGTTACGAACAGGTGGTGCAGTATTTCAACGACCGGCACGAAGAATCAATGGGTATTTTTCGCAACCTTAGCGATGAAGACCTAAACCGCAAATGCATCACTCCCGGAAATACACCGATTACTGTATGGAAATGGTTGCGCGCAATGACCGAACATGAGATTCATCATCGTGCACAATTGTATTTGTATCTCAATATGTTGGGTGTTGCTACTCCTCCTATGTTCGGTTTAAGTTCTGAAGAAATCATCGAAAACAGTCGTATTCACTAAATTCTAATTCATATGGACAGTTACCTCGAAAGCGTAAAAAAACAATTCCTGTATTATAAAATGGTGGGAGAAAAGGCCATCGATCAGCTGCAGGAAGAACAATTATTCTGGCAATACAACGGTGAAAGCAACAGCATTGCGATTCTGGTCAATCACATTACCGGAAATATGCTTTCCCGATTCACGGATTTTTTAACTACAGACGGAGAAAAACCCTGGCGCAACCGGGATGCGGAATTTACCAATCCATTCCACAACAAAGCGGAACTCATGGATCGCTGGAACGCAGGATGGGATTGCCTGATGCGTGCATTGAATCAGCTGACAACAGCAGATTTGGAACAAATTGTCTATATCCGCAATGACGGACATACGGTTGCAGAAGCCATTAACCGTCAACTGGCACATTATCCGTATCACATCGGTCAGTTGGTATTCATTGCCAAGATGTTGCAAAATGATCATTGGAAGACGTTGTCCATTGCCCGCAATAAATCAAGCGATTACAACGACCGGAAATTTTCACAGGACAAGGACAGGAGGCATTTTACAGAGGATTTATAATACTTGATCGTATGCTTATTCATCACCGCTTCTCCAATCGTTCGCTTTCTAAAACAGCACGTATTGTAATTGTCGGGACATTCAATCCTGAAACGCCGGAAAACATGGCGGATTTCTTTTATGGAAGGGTACAAAATCATTTGTGGACCTTACTTCCGGAAGCATTCGGACATCCATCCCTGAAAAAAAAGAGCAAAGAAGAAAAGGTGCGATTCATGCACCGGCACCACATTGAATTTACAGATGTAATTACAGCCGTTGATGTAGAAAAACCGGATGATTACCGCGATGACTATATTGATTCCGAAGTAACGGAATGGACAGATGTGATCGGGCAACTTCAGGAGCTACCGAATCTGCAAAAGGTATGTGTCACACGGAAAAGTTTCTCCGGAATCCCACACATCCGAAAGCGATTAGAGGAAATCGAAGCGTATTGCCAAGGACATGGTATCCATTTTCACTACCTCATCACTCCTGCACGAGGATATACTGCTGCAAAGCAGGCGGAATGGGATGCATTTTTTAACGATTAATTGCATAAGTCCTCCCCCTTTATCCCCCTCCAAAGGGGGAAGTGTTTACTCAACAACTATTATTTTCTGCAAAAATGAGAGCAATTACTTTCTATTAAATTATTTGTTTCCCGTGATGGATTTCGTCTCCCCCTTTGGAGGGGGATAAAGGGGGAGGATATAGCACGACACGAACTACATCAATAGTTCATAACTTATTCAATATAAATTTCAACGATTTCTTTCGGACAGTTGTAACGTATCGGAAACGTATCTCCTAATCCTTTACTCACGATCAGAGTTGTAGTTCCGATCTGTTTTCTGTCGACACAATACTTGTACAATAAACTCCCTGGATATAAATGACCAGCTTTAGATTTCCAGAACACAAATTGCCCTCCGTGCAAATGTCCTCCAAGAACAAGTTGCAGATGTTCTATATTCTTCTTTTCTATTTTTTCAGGATTGTGGAGCAATGCAATGTGTATTGAATGATCACTTCTGATTTGTTCAACCAACTCCCATGGATGCAATTCATAACGATACCCCTTTGGAGAAACAAACAAATATGTTGTCCCATTTAACAATGTACAGTTATCAATCTCATTGAGTTGTTCCATTCTCTTGCGTCCATACAACAGATCGTGGTTTCCAGCAATAAACACTACAGGGGCAATCTGTGAGACAGATCTGAATAAATCTCTCACCATATAATATCCCATCGGAGAATCAAAATAATCACCTGTCAGCACAATCAAATCAGGAGGACTTTCTTCCACATAAGCAATAATGTCTGCTGCAACTTTTTTACGGTAGAAAAAATGAAGATCACTCAGGTGTACAATTTTTAACCGTTCATGCCCGCCACGCAGCCGCACTATTTCTGTTCGAATCTGTAACTCCATCACCAACGATTTCCTAAAAAGAGAATCACAATACCCATGGAAGCCAGAATTGATTGTAGATTTCGAGGTTCTACTTCAATCGGTCTGTTCGCCCGAAATAACTGTGCAACCAAAAAGAAAATCAACATCGTGTAGACATCCAGCAAATCACAGGTACCGTCTGTTAATTGCAGGAATTGTAGCAACTCAATTGACAATCCGAGTCCGAGCGGGACGGTATGTAAAGAAAAACGACAGGATAACCAATGAAGGGATACATCTTTTAATAAAATAGTTAATGAAAACACCCATAAGCCAGCCGGAAGATTATACACTAAAAAATCGTTCAGGGGAAGCCACTGCTTAACAGATTCTTTTACAAGTTTCAGGTTCGGAAACACTGAAAACAAGTAGTGATTCAGCATGATTTCGCCAGATCTGTAAAACAAGTAGATCAGCAGACATATCAGTCCCGAAAGGAAAAGAAGTGTATAATTTATAACGTTTCTGTTATTCAACCCTATCCTCTGCATATTCATGTTGTTTTATGTATGCTCTTCTCACTTTCACTTCGTGTTGTCACAATTTTAAAGGACCAATACAGCACACAAAGAAACAGTCCCATGAAAATGGTAACTCCCCAGGTTCCGGGATGCCCCAGCGGATCAACTAACCGTTCAGCGATATCTTCAATGATGTGAAAAGGTTTATGAATTACGTCCCAGCTATTCCAGCGAAGAAATCTTCCGATGTAGATACCAAAACCTGAGAGAAAAAACAGGAAGATGATCAAAACTGTTCTGTACTGTTGTTTGATAACCCCGGATACCATCCGTTCCAACTCCCACAAGCTCATAAAACCGGCTAGTAATCCTGTCCACGCATATGTAAGAATTAACATCAAATCGAACCAGACAGGCATCGAAGATCTATCTGTCAGGTGGTATAAATCTGTCAAAATATATGGTGCGTTCGGAAAGAACAATAACCAGCATGCAATCAATGGAATCACAATGATAGTTGATTGTCTCAACGCAGGATGAATGCTGATGAGGCTAGTCAACAACCACGGAATAAATGCCAGAAACAGGTTCCAATTCAGAAAAAGAAAATGGAGGGTTTCCGTATAGGTATATCTGAAAATAGAAAGGCTGACACATAAAAGCGTAAGAATTCCCAGGAATAGGCTTTCTTCAAGCCGGTTTGTCTGCTTAAGTAGTTTTAACATGATTCAGTCAATTTTGGTAAAAAAATAAGGATTCCAACAAGTAATGCTGTGATTGCACTAACAAGAACTCCGGCGGCTGCGATGTCTTTTATTTTTTTGATTACAGGATTTTTTTCCGGAGCAATCAAATCGGACATATTTTCAAGTACTGTGTTAATAATCTCGGCAGTTATGACCAATCCCATTGCCAATACGAGAGCACCCCATTCCAAAGTGGAAAGATTGACACAATATCCTGTCACAAGTACAACAATTAGTGCAAACAAATGAATTCTGAAATTGTGTTCTTCTTTCAACAATATCCGCAATCCGTTAAATGCATATCGAAAGCTTTTGATTCGACTAACGAGTGAAAATCGGTGTGGTATCATCCTTCTCTTTTTAGTTTATTTCGGTTTGCTTTATCTCTCTGTATATCCGATCGTCTTTCAGGTTCCATGACTGCCATTTTTTCTGATGATACCTCTTTAAAAAATCCTTCTTTTTACACATTAATTTCTCTTTAAATGGTCTACTTGCCCAACCATACCTGTCTACTGGTAGTTCTCCCCAGTTCTTTAATAAAAAAGGAAGACTCGTTTCGGGTAAATTTTCAAGGTAATAATCTCGTTCAATTGAAGGTTGACAGGTTGTATTGTGGTGAAAAACAATCTGGTTCCAGTTGAACAGCGAACTGACAACTAATATGCTAAAAACAGACCATGTATTTGTTCTCAGCAGGTAGGTATTACTTTTTACACGGGTAATTTTGATCCATGTCAATATCAGACCGACCAACGTTACCAACAGGTAAATATACACGCCGATTCGTTTGTGTGTCAGTCCAAATGCATCAATGTAACTGTAGTTTTTGTGAATGCATGTGAATAGCAAAATGATGTTTTGCGCAATCCAGATCAATGCAACTGTTTTTATTTTTCTGTTCTTTGAATAAAAATTGAGATTTCCTCGAAAAAAGAAAAGTGTTACAAGAATAGCGACAATGACTGAGAAAATAGAACTGTTCACTCCCTGGTGAATGTAATCGGAGTACAGAGAAATGTCCTTTTTTGCAAACAGAATGTACTGAATATCCAGGTAATTGACAAGCAGTAATAAACTGTTGAGTAACCCAAACATCAATATTCCGGAACCGTATTCGGTATCAATGGACCGGAACAACGAAATTTCTTTTTCATTGATTCCACTTAAATAATTGACGGACGTTCGATCTTTATTCACTAATGGGAAATATGAATACTGATTGAAAAAAAAGTACAACAGAAAGGTTCCGAAGAGCAAAAATTGAATGAAATCCCATGAAATGTCAAATGCAAACTGGTTCACAAAATTGGAAAACACCGGGTTCGAATCTTTGTACACAAAAAAGAAAAACAGAAGAATTACTGAAGGAATCAAGAATTTCAAAAGAGTCCCAACGGTCATATTAAAGACCCTGGATTCTTTATCCGTTGCATCTGTCAGCTTGTCAATTCCGTTCACCAAGCGAATCAATGGAGAAACAATGTAATTGAAACCCGTCTGAATCAATGCAAAGAATAACGACGCTTCCTTCTCCCTGCTCAGATTCGCCAACAACAACAATGCAATGACATTCCCGATACACGACAATACACTTCCATACAAAAATGCTCCGGTTGCTGTCATCAAAGCACCCACAGCTACCAGACACCAATTCTTTTGTCTCAGCAATGAAGGATCCAGCACTCCTAAACATGTGATTACAATCCCATTAAAAATAAGCACATTTATTCCTATCGACTGCTGAAAAAACAGGTAACAGTAAACAATCAGACTGATCAGCAAAAAAACAGTTTTCTTTTTCATATTATTTGAGTTTAAATTTAAAAAGCACTTTGAATTTCAAAGTAAAAAATTAAAAAAATAGTTTATCGTTTCAGGAGCTGTTCTAACGCATTCAAATGCTCATCAAAAGCACGCCTCCCCTCTGCAGTCACAGAATAGCTGGTATTGGTTTTTTTTCCTACAAATTTCTTTTCCACTGTCAGGTATCCTGCTTTTTCCAACGCAGCAATGTGACTGGCAATGTTACCGTCACTAGCATCCAGCATTTCCTTCAAGGTCAGAAAATCGACTGCATCATTGACCATCAACATGGACATGATTCCAAGCCGGATCCGACTTTCAAATGCTTTATTTAACTGTGTTATAAACGATTTCATTTCTTCCGGTCGTATTTATAATACATGGAAATCCCATAAAATATGTGCAGTACTCCAAAACCAATCAGCCAAAAATACAAACCATATCCGTAAAAGAACAAAGCTGCTAATCCCAGTATGATTTCAAGCAGTCCCAGATAGCGGATATCATTCAAGGTATATTTACTGCTATTGACAAGTGCCAATCCATAAAAGATCAACATTCCGGGTGCAATTAACCCCACTAATCGGTGGTAATACATAGCAATGCAGAACACGCCTCCTACAGATAAGGGAATAAACAAGTTCACAAGCAGTTGCCGGGAAGCTTTTGTCCAGACTTTTTGTCCCTGTTTCTTTGCTTTTCTAGCAGTAAAATACCATCCTCCCAGTAATGCAATTACCAAAACAGACAGTGCAATTATCGTCAGGTGGATAAATAACATATTGTAATCAGGATACCCTTGATCAACATAGGAAGTATCTAGTTCGTGAAAAAATTGCTTTACCTTCCAATGGGCGATTCCTGCTCCTATCAATGCAACAACACCAATAAAAACACCTGACAATCCGCTTAGTGAAATAAAACGTGTGGATCGCTCCATCATGGAACGGATATCTGTCAAATCCTGTAAATAATCTTTTTCCTGACTCATAAAAAGCACTTTGAAAAACAAAGTAAATAAATCTTTTTGAATTACAGAAATACTATTGGGAAAAATTAACAAAAGAGATTGTGGTGGATGAATGCTACTGTGTATGAAATTAAGCAGTTGTTATCTTCCCCCTCCAAAGGGGGAAATATCCGCACATCTGATTGTGTATTGGTTTTTAATACTAATTGTTTCTTCTCTATGTATTTATTATTCAGAGTGTATTTCGTTTCCCCCTTTGGAGGGGGATTAAGGGGGAGGATAACAACATAAATGAAAGAACATACCTCATCTATACATTTTCCACCAGGAGAATAAAAAAGAGGTTGCCAAAATGACAACCTCTCCGATATTTATAGTCGCAGGGTGATTATAACTTCCCTTCGATCAATTCATCTACCACATTCGGATCCAATAACGTACTGGTATCTCCCAGATTGGAAATTTCGCCTTCGGCAATTTTGCGTAGAATACGCCGCATGATTTTTCCGGAACGTGTTTTCGGCAGTCCGCTTACGAATTGAATTTTTTCCGGGATGGCAATCTTTCCGATTTCTGCCACAACTGATTCTACAATTTCACCACGTGCATGGATTTCATCTTCCGGTGCTTTTTCACATACAACGAATGCATAAATCGATTGTCCTTTCACCGGGTGTGGGAAACCGACAACAGCAGATTCTACCACATTGTCATTGGTATTGATTGCATTTTCGATTTCTGCAGTACCAAAGCGGTGTCCGGAAACGTTGATTACATCGTCGACACGTCCAATAATGCGATACATTCCATTCTGATCACGTTTTGCACCATCTCCGGTAAAATAATAGCCATCGTACGTTGAAAAATAAGTGACACGACAACGTTCATGGTCTCCGTATGTTGTTCGCAACATCGAAGGCCACGGTGATTTAATGCACAAATATCCTTCTACGTCTGCTTCCTGGATTTCTTTTCCTTCCTGGTCTAATAGTACCGGATTTACGCCCGGAAGCGGGTATCCTGCAAAGGTTGGTTTCATCGGTGAAATGTTCCCGATTCCCGAGATCATAATTGCTCCGGTTTCTGTCTGCCACCAGTTGTCAACAATCGGACACCGTTCTTTTCCGACGTGCAAATGGTACCATTTCCATGCTTCGTCATTGATTGGTTCTCCGACAGATCCCAAAACTTTTAACGAATCCAGGCTATAAGATAGCACGTGATCTTCTCCATGTGCCATCAAGGAACGAATTGCTGTTGGTGCCGTCAGGAACTGGTTGACACTGTGTTTGTCGATTACCTGCCAGAAACGTCCCGGATCCGGATACGTTGGAATCCCTTCAAACATGACACTTGTCGTTCCTGAGATTAATGGTCCGTAAACGATGTATGTATGTCCTGTGATCCAGCCTACATCAGCCGTACACCAGTAAATATCAGATTCATCACATTGGTAGACATTCTGAAACGTATAGGCCGCTCCGACCATGTAACCTCCGCATGTATGTACCACTCCTTTCGGTTTTCCGGTAGATCCGGATGTATAGAGAATAAATAACACATCTTCGGCATCCATCGGTTCCGGTGCACATGATTTTGGTTGCCCGGAAACCACCTCATGCCACCAGTAATCACGTCCTTCTTCCATATTTGGTCCCCATCCCAAACAATCGTATACAATAACTGTTTCAACAGATGTACATGCCTCTAACGCTTCATCCACTACTCGTTTTACAGGTATTTGCTTTGCTCCGCGGTTCAAGCCGTCGGAAGTGATCACTGCTTTTGCCTCCGCATCATTGATCCGGTCAGCTAATGCAGAAGAAGAAAATCCGGCAAATACAACAGAGTGAATTGCTCCGATTCGGGCACACGCCAACACGGCAACAGCCAGTTCCGGGATCATTGGCATGTAGATACACACCCGGTCTCCTTTTTTAATTCCTTTTTCTTTCAATGCATTGGCAAACTGGCAAACGTGCTCGTACAGCTCACGATAGGTATAACGCACAAATCGCTGTTTCGGATCATTCGGTTCCCAAATAATTGCCAGTTTATTTCCACGCGTTTCCAGGTGTCTGTCCAACGCGTTTTCAGTAATATTTAATTTTGCTCCCTTGAACCATTCTACTTTCGGTTCCTGAAAGTTCCACTCCAGAACTTTGTCCCATTTCTCCATCCACTGAAATTCTTCAGCGACATCTCCCCAAAATTTTTCAGGATTCTCAATGCTTAATGCATACTTCTCTTTGTACTCTTCGAACGATTTAATTTGCAATTTGTTTGTCATCTTGTTTGTTTTTGAGTTAATACTAGTTATTGCAATAAATTCATGACTTCTTGCATGATTTGTTTGGTATTGAAAGGTTTTGTGAGGTACTTATCCGCACCTACACTCATTCCTTTTTCGATTGCTTCTTTGCCCGATTTAGCAGATAAAAATATAATTTTTATTGAATTTGTCAGTGGATTTGACTTCAATTTTTCACACACTTCATAACCGTCCATTCCCGGCATCATGATATCCAGAATCACCAATGCAGGGATCTCATTTTTAGCAATTTCCAACGCTTCTTCTCCATTTCGTGCGATGAATGGCTGGAACCCATTTTTTCGCATCAGGTAATCCAGGGAAAGTACGATACTTGGCTCATCATCCACTATTAAAATCTTCTTCTCACTCATGCCACAATGAATTTATTTTGTTCAAACGGTAACGTAAATATAAACTTTGCCCCGAAAGTTTCATCCTTTTCTACCCAGATTTTTCCTTCGTGCAATTGTATAATCTTCTTAGAAATAGCTAATCCCAGACCACTTCCTTTGCTTTTTTTCGTGCCTTTGTTATCTGCCTGAAAGAATTTCTCAAAAATAACCTGCTCCATGCCCCGCTCCACTCCTTCTCCATTGTCAGTGATTTCTACAATGACTGTGTTGTTCGATTTTCGCGTTCCAACCCAGATTTCTCCTTTGGTTGTATTGCAGTGATTGGACGCATTTGTCAACAAGTTGATGACAACTTGTGTGATCCGGTCATAGTCCAGTTCCATAACAGGAAGTGTATCATCCAATGCGATGTGCAGGGAAATATTTTTCTTTTTAAAGGTTTCGTCCATCGTGTTGGTACAATAGACAATCAATTCGTTGATATCAGCATGTGAAATCCGTAACTGATGTTTCCCGGATTCAAAATTTTCAAGATCGAGTACCTGAGAAATAAGTCGTGTCATCCGGTTGGTTTCTTTGAGAATGGTCTGCAAAAATTCTTTCCGGATTTCTTCCGGCATTCGCTCATCATCTGTCAGCAATTCGCTCAATGCTTTGATACTCGTCAACGGAGTACGCAATTCGTGTGTAACGGTATATAAGAACTCGTCTTTCAACAAGTCATTTTTCTTCAGCTTTTGATTCGTCAGTTTCAATGCATCCGACAGACGTTTCAATTCTTGTGAAGTCTGGTTTAATTCTTTATTGAGCACCATCAGCTTCTGCGATTCTTCGAGGATATCCACCACGTCTTCCATCGAAATCTGGTCTTCTTTTGTCACGGAAGCTACAAGAATCCGTGCTGACGAAGATCCGATCATGTTACTGAGTAATTTCTCAACATGGCGCACCACCCTGGAATCGAGTTCTTCTTTTTCGTCCAGTTGAATGTTATTTTTTTCTGTGAACGTTCTAAGTTCATAATTGGCACGCTGCTCGCCCAGAAAACGGGACAAAAGCGATTGCACATCCGGGAAAAAAGCCTTCCCTTTCCAGACAACAGACGATTCAACCGATTCTGAATAATTATAAATGTTCACAAACAATTCAGCCTGATTCCGTTCCAGGTTACTCTGCTTGGAAATCAACGAGACAAATACATACAGGCTCGCATTGACGAACATCGACCAGAAGAAAACGGTAGTAATAATCGCTCCGTGGTTATTCTCAATGGACTCCGTTACCAACATGATGTAATTTTTATTGACCGTTCCTCCGAACAAGGTCGGAATTACCAGGAAAAGAAACCAAATGACAAAACCACTGACGATTCCTGCAAAAGCTCCTTTGACATTGCCATGTTTCCAGAAAATTCCTCCTAAAATGGCAGGTGCAAACTGTGAAACGGCAATGAACGAAACCAATCCGATGGAAATGAGGGAATATTCGACGGCTACCAGTTTGTAATAGAAATAAGCCAGCAGCAATACAATCAGGATACTGATCCGACGGAACAGTACCGGAATTTTATGGTCTTTCCCTTTAAACCGGTTGATAAAAAACGGGCGATCAATAAAAGATGGTAAGAGAATCGAGTTGGCAACCATTTTACTGATGGCATGCGTTGCTACAATGATCATTCCACTCGCAGCAGAAAAACCACCTAACAACACAAAAATAGCCATCCATTTGTGTCCGTTCAGTAAAGGTAATGCCAGCATATAGGTATCTTTGTCGACATCTGTTTCGGAGAAAAAATGATTCCCGGCTACTGCTATCGGCACCACAAACAAATTGATTAAAATAAGGTAAATCGGGAACATCCAGATGGCTTTCTTCAATTGTGTTTCATTGCTGGCTGCAAATACTCCTACTTCAAACTGGCGGGGGAGAAACAAAAACGCCAATCCTGATAAAATAATCATTCCAAACCATTGCGAAAAATTATTGGATGTATTCAACTTCAGTTCTCCATCCGGAATCAGTGCGTACACCTGACTTTGATCATCAAAAATGTAGTAGCAAACGTAGATTCCGAATACGATGAAAACAACCAGTTTCACAATGGATTCAAATGCAATGGCCCCCATCATTCCATGGTTCTGTGATTTATCCTGGAGTTTCCGCGTTGTAAAAGCAATTAGAAAGAGTCCCAATCCTACGGTTACAACAAAGGCCATATCGATGAATCCGAAAAATGAGAAGTTAGCCTGCGACTTATCCCCCCAGGAAATGACCGTTTCCAATCCCCGTTCGATTCCTGTGATTTGTAAGGCAATATAAGGGATGATTCCCACCCCAAGTAAAACCGTCACCAGGCGATTCAGCGCAATGCTTTTATTGTAGCGCGATGAAATAAAATCCGACATCGAGGTAATTCCCTGCGCTTTGGAGATCCGGATAAACTTCCGGTAGATAATCCACATAAGCGGAGCGACAATGAGCGGTCCGATGTAAATCGTTAAAAATTCGATGCTGTACGTTGAAGCTGCACCAACACTTCCAAAGAAAGTCCAGGCGGAGCAGTAAACAGCCAGGGTCAAGGCATACACTGTCGGATTTCCTGCAATTCGCTTCCGCCACTTCTTCGACAAATCAATTCTGTAGGCGATGCCAAACAGCAGTACCAGGTACAGTATCAATGTCAAAAAGATGGAGCTTCCAACCATTTACCGATTCTTTTTTTCCAGGATAAAACCAATTATACTAACAACCATTCCAACGATCAACAGGTAAACTAAAATAGCAGGAATTTGTCCCGTTTTCATATCCAGGATGTGATACACAATCGGGTAATTGACCAATACAAGGGTCAGAAAACCGATAAAAATATAAAATGATTGTAGTTTTCGTTTATTCATTTCTATTGCGAGCAAAAACCCGCAGCATCATCTGCCGCAGGTTTCCCAAATGTACAAAATTTATTATTTGCTGTCCCGCAACCTATCTGCCTGTTTGTTTTTAACGATTCGAACACTTTCGTCAGAAGCACGGTTTCCCCTTTTACCGGGGAAACCACTGTGCATTCTAAATTTAAAAACTACACTACATAACCGGAAGCGGTTGAAAATAGCCTATTTAATCGTTGTCTTCAAATGAGTCGACATCATCGTATTCTCCCTTCAGCGAATACAAGCCGAAGATCAGTAATCCGATTGCTACCGGGATGAAGATAAACAGGATGATTCCCCATTGCAGTGATGTATTCAGTCGCTCGATTCCCGATCCTGCCAGTGATATCTTTTCAACCATTTGTATGATCATAAAGACAAGTGATGTCGGAGCCAATACAATCCAAATGATTCCTAATAATCTCTTTAATGCTTTCATATCTGTTGTTTTTAATATTAACGTTTATGTGTGTTATTACTCAAATAGATTGTTCCGATGACCAGACAGATTGCTGCAATTCCTATCGGATACCACAATCCGGACAGCGGAGTGGATCCCGGGTAACTGATGATCAGCGTTGCAATGAATGGCACCAATCCTCCGAAGACCCCGTTTCCGATGTGGTACGGCAATGACATGGATGTGTAACGGATTTTTGTCGGGAACAATTCAACGAGGAATGCTGCGATCGGTCCGTATACCATTGTTACCAATAACACCTGGAAGAACACCATCATGACGAATTTCCAGAATGTTCCGTTGTCCAGTGTTTTCTCTTTTAAAACAACTTTTTCAACGGCAGGAGAAGAATCAGCGAAGATTGTTTGTGTTTTTATCTCTTTGTACGTGGCACCGCTGTTAAGCGTTTTTAATGTAGTAGTCGTAATGGTTGAATCTTTTCCATTATCTGCTAATTGACTCACTACTACAGGTGTCCCCGCTGATTTCAATTCAGTTTTTTCAAATGTTGCATAATCCGTGCTGTCCAGGAAGTTTTGATAGATCGGTCGGTAGAATAAAATTCCCAGCAACATCCCTGTCAACATGATCCATTTTCGTCCGATGCGGTCACTCAATGCACCGAAGACAACGAAGAACGGTGTTCCGAAAGCAATTGCCCACAACAAGATGTAACGCGAATCGTTAAAGTCGACCATACAGGTATTCTCAATGAACGACTGGGCGTAAAACTGTCCCGTGTACCAGATAACTCCCTGCCCCATTGCTGCTCCGAACAATGCTAACAACACCATCTTAAAGTTCTCTTTCTTGCTGAAACTTTCTTTCAATGGATTTTTGGATACTTTTCCTTCCGATTTCAAGCGTGAAAATTCCGGTGATTCGTGCATTTTCATCCGGATGTAAATCGAAACCACTACCAGCAGGATTGACAATAAGAACGGAACACGCCATCCCCAATCTGCAAAAGCTTCGTTCCCAAGCATGTTTTTTGTCATTACAATAACACCGAGAGAAATAAACAAACCAAGTGTTGCAGTTGTCTGAATCCAGCTGGTAAAAAATCCGCGCCTTCCTTTAGGTGCATGCTCGGCCACATAGGTTGCAGCCCCTCCATATTCACCTCCGAGTGCCAATCCCTGAACCAACCGGAGAATGAGCACCAGGATCGGAGCGGCATAACCAATTGTTTCATACGATGGAATCAAACCGATTAAGAAGGTTGATCCTCCCATGAGAACCAATGTCAGTAAGAATGTATATTTACGTCCGATCAAGTCTCCCAGTCGTCCAAATACCAATGCTCCGAACGGGCGCACAATGAATCCGGCAGCAAAAATTGCCAGGGTATTGATCAACGCGGAAGCACCTGCATCCGATGGAAATAATTTTGATCCGATAATGGTTGCCAAACTTCCGAAGATGTAAAAGTCATACCACTCAATGAGTGTCCCCAACGACGAGGCTCCAATTACCTTGACAACACTGTTTTTGTTTTCTGTGTTCATACTTTGAGTTTTTGTTTGTATTTGATTTTATAGATAGACCATCAGTTGCAAGGTCAATTCATTTCTGTTTCTCAGGTTATTGACATCCGTAAAGTCAGGTCGGAGTCGGTAATTTACGGTCCATTTTGCATGATGTCCCGCCATATAAAGGTTTAACCCCGCATCCAGTAAATTCACCGGAACAATCTCATTGTTCGCATTTCTCAATCCTTTGAACCGTGCATGTGAATAAGCAACATATGGTTGCAGGCGGAGCTTATCAGAGAAATTAGGCACTAAATATCCCAATTGTCCATAGAGGATTGATCCTGTTCCAACCGTCGGAACTGCATTTCCTCTCAATGCCCCACCTCCGTCGGATGGATTCAGAATACCAATGTGTC
>DHNG01000033.1:0-178 GCA_002409405.1 Flavobacteriales bacterium UBA5422
CGCCTGTAGCTGAAATTGTCGTGGAATCCCCGATACAAATTGCAACATCATTACTTGCGACAATCGTTGGTAATGGATTCACGGTAACAACTACCTGATCTGTATTCACACAGCCATTCGCATCTGTTCCGGTTACGGTGTATGTTGTCGTTGCAGTTGGTGAAACAGTATGAGAAGC
>DHNG01000033.1:397-5465 GCA_002409405.1 Flavobacteriales bacterium UBA5422
TTGTTCCATGCATATGTGGAGCCACCTGTAGCTGAAATCGTTGTTGATCCACCGATACAAATTGCAACATCGTTACTTGCGACAATCGTTGGTAGTGGATTCACGGTAACAACTACCTGATCCGTATTTGTACAGCTATTTGCCCCCGTTCCGGTTACCGTATACGTTGTCGTTGTGGTTGGTGAAACAGTATGAGAAGCGCCCGCTCCCAATCCATTGTTCCATGTATATGTGGATCCGCCCGTGGCTGAAATCGCTGTGGATCCGCCTATACAAAAAGTAATGTCATTACTTGCAACAATCGCAGGTAATGCAGGAGCGGTATAATTTTGTGTAATGGAACACGGCACAGCAGAAAATGCAGCTGTTACGGTACAATTTGCTCCATTAGCAGTTAATCCTGTTAAATTATAAGATAACGGAGAGGTAAACGGGGCATTAAATGTTTGCGTTCCTCCACATGAACTTGTCACTGTAAGCGTGCCTGTAGGAGGAGCTGCAGTAAACGATACCTGTCCGGCAACGCTATATTGATTTCCTGTTGTACAATTCGAAGGAGTTGCTGTCAGTCCTGTCAGGTTCGTGACATTTACTACAACCTGATCTGTCGCAACATTTGCACACTGGTCTGTTGCAGTTACCGTATACGTTGTTGTTGTACCAGGAGCAACAGTTACAGGACTGCCTGTTCCTGCGCCATTATTCCAAGAATAACTCACTGTACCTGTACCACCTGCAGTGGTTGCAGATATCGGTACACTTCCACCCGATGCACAGATATAAGTATCATTACTCGCTGTGACCGTAAGCGGGTCAGCATCTACAATCGTGATAGTTGATACACCTGTTTCACAAATTGTTGCAGGGTATGTAATAATAATTGTTTCGTTTCCTTCTGTAATTCCATCCGCGTAGATCACAACCGGAATAGATACAGATGTAGATCCGGCCGGTATGGTTATAGTGGTGGGTAGTGATGAATAATCGACTCCATAGGTAGCTGTCCCTGTATAGGTTACATTAAATGTATAATCAGCAGGTTGAGCGGTCGGTATGGTAAACGATACCAATGCGTTAGAACAAGCTTCCGGAAAGACCCCTACTCCTCCTCCACTCGAGGCATTCAATGCAACCGGTGGATTTCCTACGGCAAACAATCCATTTTCCTGCACAAATACCCATGAATCATAAATGGAGTCTCCTCCATCTGCAATCATCAGACGTATGTGATACGTTGAACACGGAATTACTGCTTGTGAAGCGGTTAGCATGGTTGTAAAACCATCCATACAATTATTAAATGTACTGTTACAATTATCATGGTAATAAGCACAATTGGTACATCCCCCTCCACAGTTAGGGTTGGCTGCGTATCCCCTGTTAATATTGTCAATTGTTACAGGTGTACCGACTCCCGGAACGACTGCAATATTAGGTGTTCCGACAATTCCAGGTCCACTGATGAAAAATGCAAATGCATCGTTATATCCACCGTTCACGTATTCATTGTACTCCTCCGATCCGAACTGAAAGTTTACATTGATCTGGTTGGTGATCGGTATGAAGTCAAATTCCAGAATGATTCCGTCATTCGTTCCTGCTCCTGCAATTGCATTCAGAGCGGGTATTGACGGTCCAGCATTATTATCTGATCTATGAACACTTCTCAGCCCCTGCAAGGTGTTTGCTGCGCTCACAAAACCGGTGCTCATCACAATTCCAGAATTCATTGTTGCTCCGAGTCCTCCGGAAACACCTCCTGTAAAATTGGCAATGGCTCCAAGGTCACCTGTCAGTGTAGCATTCGAGAAGGTAATTCCCGGACCACAGATTCTGGTGACATAATCGTTTACTGACGTTTGGTTTAAAACAATCTGTGCAATTGAATTTCTCCCCATCAGCAACACTAAGCAAATTAGTATGGGTAGTTTTAATTTCATAATTGTGTTTTTGGGAGATTAATCTACTAATGTGAGTTTGAATCCGACGTAACCGTACAATCTGGAAACGTGTAGTAAGATATGTTGTAAGTGGTCCAGTTCAACTTCCGAACGGGTAGTGATAATAGCTAACTCATTCGGTTCTTCTTTTAAGGAAAGAAAACCCGGAATTTCATGGTAACGTTGAAGCTGTGCATTTTTAAACTCCGGATCAGGAGTATTTTTCATCTGTAGTTGAAATTTCTTAACATTGAGGTCATCCGAATGCACCAGTTTTATTTGCGCATATTCGTGTCCTTCATGCACGCCAACTGTTAAATTTTCTAATGAAGTGTTTGGAATTTGTCCATTGAGGATTTGAAAGAAACTGATGAATATCAGAGACATGTAGAAATTACTCATAAATTAGCCGTATTAATGATATAAAGATGTAGATTTTTTCCCAATAAAAAGTCAAAATTCGATCGATTTTTCATACACGGCTTCTGACCTTTCATTCGGGTAGTTTGAACAAATATTGCGTGTTAAATTTTCATTAATTCTGTATAAAAAACGATTAACTCAATAAAAAATCCCTGCCTTCATTGAAAAAAACAGGGATTTAAACCAACAAAAAGTATTATCTCAAAATGTTTACATTTCCTACGTACATCTTGCGTTCATCAGTTACCAATGTTTTGAATTCGATCTTCCAGGTATAGGTACCTTGTTGACATTCATTTCCATCCTTTCCATATGTACCTTTCCATCCAACGTTTGTATCGTGTGATTCAAAAACCATCTCTCCCCATCGGTTGAAAATAAACAGGGAATAATCATACGGATCAAACCCGGATGTGAATACTGGTTGAAATGATTGATTGTACTCATCTCCGTCCGGAGTAAATGTATTTGGAATATAGAAAATCAGATCTTCCTGTGAATTAACCGTATATCGAACAGTGTCCATACATCCTCCTTCCGAATAAGCAATCAACGTGACTTCATATCCGGCCACTTCTTCAGGATAGGTATAACTCGGAGAATGTTCTGTTGACTCTGCATTTCCATGTCCGAAATTCCATCGGTAGGATGTTGCTCCTGTCGAATGATTCTCAAAACTTACAATCGGGTTGGAAATTGGAAAAACAGCAGGTTTTGGAATGAACGAAGCTACCGGGGTCGCATCTACCATCACCATTGAATCCTGGTAAACCATTGAAATACATCCATTCGGAGATGACAATTGCAGGGAAGCGCCAAAAACTCCCGGGCTTCCGAATGTTTGTGTTACAGGGCCACAGCCACTTACTGTTTGCCCATTATCAAATGTCCAAACACAATTATTTCCATAAAGGGATGTATTTTGAAAAACCGCAACAACCGGCACACATGCCTGATCTTGTGTTACAGTGAAGCTAACTTCAGGAAGTTCATCAATGTTTACAGTAACGGCATCTGTTCCGACACAACCTGTAGAAGTCGTTCCGGTAACTGTATAAGTTGTTGTTCCTACAGGGGGAACAAAAGGAAATCCGTTCGTAATAGCTGTATTTCCAACACTGCTTGCCCATTGATATGTACCTCCTGCTCCGGCACCTGTACCAGTCAGAGTAATCTGATTTCCTTCACATTCATAGACATCTGATCCGGCATTAATTGAAGGATTATTGCCCACAATTGCAGAAACAGTGGTCGTTCCTACACATCCATTAGCATCTGTACCGGTGACCGTATACGTTGTTGATGTTCCCGGAGTAAATGTTACAGTTTCTCCTGCCGTTGCACTCAGGTAGTTTGAAGGAGACCATGTATAAGTTACAGCTCCGCTTGCCGTTATGTCCTCGGTTCCGGATTCACAAACAGTGATATTTGCAGCATAAATAACAGGCAAGGAATTTACGGTAACTGTTGTTTGATTTGTCGCCAGGCAATTATTCGCATCTGTAACGGTCACAGTATATGTTGTTGTTGTTGTCGGAGAAACGGTGTGCGAAGCACCTGCTCCCAAGCCATTGTTCCAGGAATACGTACCTCCGCCTCCGGCAGTAAGCACAGTTGGCTGACCAGAACAAACAGTTGCATTTGGTGACACTGTAGGTTGAGCAGCAGTATTCACGGTCACAACAACCTGATCTGTTGCTGTACAGCCATTGGTTGTACCTGTAACGGTATATGTTGTTGTTACAGATGGACTGACTGTTGCCGAAGCATTTATACCTCCTCCATTGTCCCAGGAGTAAGATGTTGCACCGGAAGCATTCAAGGTAGCAGCAATTCCCTGACATACCGACACATCTGCTCCGGCATTGACAACAGGAATGGCCGGTCGGGTATAATTGGTTGTTATTGTACAAGCCGGTTCTGCCGTGAAATGAGCAGTGACAGCACATGATTGTCCAGTAGGTGTTAAAGTGTTGATTGAATAGTTCAGCGGACTCGTAAAAGGCGCATTAAATGTTGCTGTATTTCCGCTACAATCCTGAACAATTAATTGTCCTGTCGCAGGCGGATTATTGAAATTCAAGGTCCCGGTTAAGTTATATGTATTTCCTGGCTGGCAATTTCCTGGCACAGTTGTCAAGTTTGTAAAGCCGCACGATGCAGGACATGAAGGTGCTGTGTATGTAAGAATATGTGAACAATCTGAATCCGTAAAATAAGCATGTACATCACAAGCTGCACCATTTGCAGTTAACCCGGATAAATTAAACGGATAAGACCCCACACTAAATGGTGCAGTAGCAACAACCGTTTGTAACCCTTCACAATTTTCAACAATTAACTGTCCTGTAGGTGGTGGATTGGATATCTGAATATTTCCTGTTACTCCATAAACACCTCCCGGCTGACATGCGCCAACACTCAGCCCTGACATAGCAATTGAACCAACCGTAATCTGAACTGAGGAAGATGAATTACACGGAGCGATACCAATCGAATAATTGATGGTATGTGTTCCAACTCCTGCTACTGCCGGATTAAACATTCCATTTGCAGACATTCCCGGACCAGACCAGGTTCCTCCCATATTTCCAGCTAGAATTTGCTGTAAGCCATCCGTTGTACAGAAAGGTCCGATTGAGTTTACATCGATTGTAGCATCCGGAAGTCCTGTCTGAGCACTGTTCGGATTATTTCCCAATTCC
>DHNG01000033.1:5598-7631 GCA_002409405.1 Flavobacteriales bacterium UBA5422
CCCAATTCCAACGTAAATGAGCTTTGAGTATCACTCCAGTCTTCGACCAGGATCATAATAACATCTCCGGCAGAAACAGTTCCTGTATTAATAACGGCATTACATCCCAGATTACCGTTTCCAAATTCGGCACATCCTTCACAGGGAGAAACGTAATTACAAGCAATTTCAGTTGCCGTAGACATACTTCCACACGGATTGGTCTGTCCTGTGATGTCAAAAATTGCAACGTCAAGACATCCGGTCCCTGCATTGTTTCCTTGAATTAACAAATCTAAACTTCCTGTCTGTGTGATATACAAAACGATGTATCCATAATTAGCGGAGTTCCCGTTAAAAAAATCGAGGCAAGATGACGGATTTCCTGAAGGAGTTTGAAAGTTAAATGTTTGAGAAGTTCCGTTCAATGTGCAAATTGTCGTATTCGTATTGCACTGAGAAAGATTATAGAACGGAAACAATAACAATAAAAAACAAGATAATGCGATTATTTTTTTCATGATCTGTAGCGGTTTATTGTTGAACGATAAAATCATCATAGCCGTGGCTTTGTGCCATTGATCTGAGCAACTTTATGAGCATTTCATCTTTTATCTTTTCAGGATTTAATTTCAGAATGATTTTATTCTGCTTAAAAACAACAGTTGCACTATCTCCCGTTAGTTCATTAATTCGTTGAAGTCGCTGAGTCGTCTTAAATTCATCATATTCCGTCAGTGGTTCCAAGGAATAGATCGCAGCATCGTTTTTATATTTAATGGAAATGGTTGCAATCCTTAACTCTTCAATGGTTTCTGTCTGGGAGTATCCGTTCGAGCATATAATTAGCAGAAAAGCACCAAAAATGAAGAGCTTGTCGATTATTCGAAATTTCATAATTCAACGTAGTTTCAGTATAGACGACCTTTTCGAGCATTAGGTTGCTATTAATCTTTTATAAAATTTCAAAAAAATCTTAGTTATTTCATAAACAATGGATTAAAAATAGAATAAATTCAGGGCTTCAATAATTTGTAGACCAGGTGGGTCGGCAACCCGACTACATTATTGTAGGAACCTTCTATTTTTTCCACCGCTACAGCACCAAACCATTCCTGAATTCCGTAGGAACCGGCTTTATCAAACGGTTGGCAATTTTTAATATACGTAGTGATTTCTTCTAGTGTCAACTGTTTTACATAAACGGTGGTCACACAATAATCAGTTGTTATTTTTTCGCTGTCAGTAATTGAAACTCCTGTGATAACCTTGTGCTTTTTCCCTGAAAGTTGCTGCAACATTTTCATTGCCTCGTTCTCATCTTTAGGTTTTCCTAAAATATGTGTATCTACACACACAATCGTATCGGCAGTTAACAGTAGTTCATTTGATTGTAACTCCCCTTGTAAAGCTTTTGCTTTCTGTGTGGAAATATACATGGCAATTTCTTCCGGTTGCAGATCGTCAGGATAAGATTCATCCGTATCTTTTACACGTACTTCAAATGAAAATCCCATTTCCTGAAGCAACTGTTGTCTTCTTGGCGATTTGGATCCGAGTATTAATTTCATTGTGGCAGAAAAAGGTAAATGATTCCAAAAATCATGGATAGTTTCAGTAATCCCTTAATAAAAACAATTGCATTTTCCTGTTTTGAGAACAATGCAACTACGAAAGCCAACACATTTGTCAATGCCGCCAGTGTAATCGGTAGTGCCTGAATCCAGTTAAAATGAGTAAAAAAGAAGAAAACTCCTGTGAAGTAGATCAATGGGAATAACACAAGTAAAACTCCAATCAACCGAATTGTTGCTGTCCGACCGATAATCATGGGAATAGTTCGTGCTCCGATTACCAAATCTCCGTCGACATCTTCTGCATCTTTTATAATTTCTCTTGCAAAATTCTGCACAAATGCCATCCCCATAAAAATCCATATAATGCAAATGGAAGGAATGTCAAACACCCGGTCATGGGACAGGTACATGGTCTGCTCCCCCACCAGCGAATCCATTGCCGTAAATTTTTGAGTGAGAAAAATCACTAAAACGGTG
>DHNG01000033.1:7765-29035 GCA_002409405.1 Flavobacteriales bacterium UBA5422
AAAATCACTAAAACGGTGAGAGACGATACAACCAGGTTTCCGATTACAGGTTTCTTCTTCAGGGAAACACTATACCACCACAAACATGTAATGGAACTAAAATGAATGATCAGAAATATAAAGGACTGGTAATACCATCCCAGGTAAAGTCCCACACAAAATGCAAGTATATTAAACATCCAATGTAACACAATTGCCCATCGGGGTTTGATATACTTACCAACAATAACACTTTCAGGACGGTTTACACGGTCAGCACGCATATCAAAATAGTCATTGATCATATTTCCGGCAGCGGCAATTATAACCGTGGAAAGTACCAATAACGTAAAATTAAACAGGGAAGCATTTGTTACTTCTCCGAACTGCAGCATGTATTGCCTCACCCCGATCATTGTGAGCACAATGATCAACAGGTTAACCGGTCGGATGAGACGTATAAAATGCATGATTACTTGATAATTTTGTATTCTGTCCTTCTGTTTTGCTGGTGTGCTGCCTCTTTTTCTTTGTCGCTAGCAAGGTTATTGATATCCGCATCAGAGATTTTCGTTTTGGTTTCGCCATACCCTTTTGCTGTCAATCGTTTGGCATCAATTCCCTTCGCAATGAGGTATTGAACAACGGAATTGGCACGATCTTGTGACAAGACTAAATTTGCCTTGTCATCTCCACGTGTATCCGTATGTCCGCCGATTTCAATTTTCAACGCCGGATTCTTCACAAGGAAATCAACCAGTTTATTCAACTCAACGTGTGATTCCGGTCGCAACGTGGCTTTTGCCAAGTCAAAAAACACATTGTTCAGGGAAACAGGTATATCTTCGTTTATTGGCACAAGCGGAACATCCATGTGGAATGCATCCTGATTATCTGCCAGCGTCATATTGAAATTTTGGGAAAAGAATAAATACCCCGGGTAATTCACATTCAGCGCATATTCTCTGTTGACCGGCAACGAAACCATGAATTGCCCTGTTACTTTATCCGCTTCTGAAACAATCACCTGTTCTCCCGTTTCGAGATCCAGTAATTCAAATTTCCCTGCCAATGGCAGTCTATTGGTTGCATCGTAAACGATTCCATCAAAATAAACCGTTCGGGTAGGTCTCAGTGATTCCGGCAATTCAAAATAATAAATGTCCAGATCTCCGTATCCTCCTTCTCTATCCGACGCAAAAAAAGCGATTTCTCCCGTCGGAGACACCATTAGTGAGTTTTCATCGTATTGCGTGTTGATCGGGTATCCCAGATTAACTGCTTTCCCCCAGTTTCCATTTTTATCCATCCGGGACACAAACAGATCGGATCCTCCCAACCCCACATGTCCCTGCGAAGCAAAATAAAGCGTTTTTCCATCCGGGTGAATCAATACGGATTCTTCCAGGTAAGGTGTATTAATCGTATTGGGAAGTGGTTTTGCGACTCCCCATGTTCCGTCTTCCTGTAATTGACTCACGAAAATATCACTATTCGGTAACTCACCCGGTTTGCTGACACGTCTGACAAAATACAACGTTTTCCCGTCTGCTGACAGAGACGGTTGAGATTCCCATGAGAACGTATTTACCCGACCCGGCAAGTTAATCGGATCCAACCATTTTGTGCCCAATCTTTTGGTATAAAACAAATCACAACTTCCCCTTCCTTCTCTTCCGGGACCATACTCTTTTCCTGTTTCATCCGAGCAGGCAACAAAGATGAGTGAGCGTCCGTCAGCGGATATCGTCGGTGCTCCTTCGTTGTTCGTTGTATTAATATTTCCGGGCATTGGTACAGCTGTTTCCCATGTCTTTCCGTCTTTGGATTTTGAAACATAAAAATCCTCCTGCATTCCCATCATTGCATTCGGATCTTTCAATCGACGGGTAAACAGGATCGTCTTTCCATCCACAGTAATAGTCGGGAAGTATTCCGGGTCCTTTGTATTGATTCCGGGTCCGACATTGATCGGATTGAATTTACTCGGATTGGCGATGGATTGAATGGCAAAATCGGCTTTGTTCATAATGTTATTTGCCTCGCGTAGCATTTGCGGATTGGCATTCCGATTGGCAGCATAGATCTCCATGTTTTTCAATGCCCCTTTGTAATCTCCTACCAGAAACTGGCTGTTCCCCAGATAGAAGTATGTACTTCCTGTAGAAGAGTGATTGGGATTGATTCCTAATGCAGCCTCGTAATGTTTAATTGCCTGATCAAATTCTCTGTAATTCTCGTAGTATTCTGCCGCCAGTAAATGTGCTTCGACAAATCGCGGATCTTTTTCCAATGCTTTTTCTGTCAGTTCAATTCCTGCTCTGAAATTAGGAGTCCGACGCACGGGATCAATTGTCAGATTCGGAGCCTGTAATGCATCCTCAAATAACTTGATTGCTTTTTTATTTGTTGTTGAATAGGTCTGTGAGATACTACAGCTTGCTACAAAAAATACGGAGGCAATAAAAAATAAATACTTCATAGTTTAAGGTATATTCATGAACTTGTGTGTCTGTAAAGATAAACTCCATTTCGGATTGTCCTTTACATACGTGATTATCTGAGGCAAAAACCGTTCCTGTTTTGACCATTCGGGTTGCAAATACAACCGGCAGGATTCATTTACTTTGGCTGCATGTCCTTCCGCCCAAGCGAAATCTGACGGATGATTAATCACAACCTTCAACTCGTTTGCCTTGTGATAGGCTTCTTCAACCGGAGGTTTGAATTTCTTCGGAGAAAAACAGTACCAATCAATCGGGCCAACCAACGGAGCTGTTCCTGATGTTTCAATCGCTGTTTCAATTCCATTTTGCTTTAACAAAGTACTGATTCCCGTCAGGTCATACAATGCAGGTTCACCTCCTGTGATAACGCAAAAATCTGTTTTGGTTGCAATAATTTCCTGCAGCAATGCTTCCAGATTCACAACCGGATGACTATCTGCATCCCAACTTTCTTTTACATCACACCACACACATCCTACATCACATCCGGCTAAACGCACAAAATAGGCAGCTCTTCCAGAGTGGAATCCTTCTCCCTGAATTGTATAAAAATGCTCCATTACCGGTAGTTCAACGGATGTATCTACTTGTTTGAAATGCATTGAATTTGATTGTAATTTCCTTTTGAGCAACAAATATAATCAAAGACAGTTGTATTCTGATTGAAAAAAGCGGATTTGACAACAATATTCGACCAGATGAATTTTAATTCCGCAATTAGATGTATTTTAGCCTTGATTTTAACTAGTAAACGATATGAGGGGAATAGTTCTCACGGTGTGTCTGTCATTGTTTTGTACTGTTAGTAACAGCCAATTAATTATTAAAAACAACTTTCCGAAATCATACAAAGTCGCTGTTGCATTTTATGATACGGGCTTTACATTCAGCGGATGGGTCTCCAAAGGATGGCTGGAAGTTCCTGCTGGAGAAGAAAAAGAAATGTTTTATACCAATCCAAGGGAAAAGTACATCTATTACATTGCGATTTCCGAAAATGATACAATCGGAGGCAATAAAAAAATTCTGGTTGATCCTGCTAAAGATTTCATTGTAAAAAATGCCATTTTGAACATTACCAAAGAGGATAATTCCAATCTTGAATGGTTTTTATTCAGAGAAGTACGACGTGGTTTTACTACTAAAATGAAGAAAAAACTGACAATCACACTGGGAGATTGATTTATTTCAACACCAGATTAATGATGACATTCAGATTATCTGAGCAACTGTCTTCATTGACAAACCCCAATTCATTATCAAATTGAAACAAGTGATCTAAGTCCTGTTGCCTTACACGTTGATGCAATTCGGAAGCAAATTGTTTCAGTTCACGATCAAGAGATGTCACAGGTGATTGTCCAACGACAATAACTTCTGTTAACTGGCAATTTTTACTGAGTACAAATCTGAGTTTTCCTTTTTGTCCCTGCGCTCCGAACTTAGTCAACTCTGCAGTTGTTGCGGCAGAAACAGAAAGTGTTCCATAGATGGAAAGAGCATTATCAGACTTATCTACAGTCAGCACTCCGGAATCTGTTTTAATTTCAGTGACAGATGATTGTGCAGAAGCAAACAGGCATACACAACATGTGAATCCCAACAGTAATTGTTTCATGCGCAATTTAAATTAAAAATCCGATTAACTATAAATCTTCAAAATCTACTTTGGAAAAAGATGAATCCTCTACGGATACGTTTCCTCGCAATTCTTCTATTCTTGCTAATGCTTCTTCAAACCCCTCTTTAAATTTGTCAAAATCTTCTTTGTATAGAAAAATCTTATGTTTCTGAAAGGTTTCGCGGCCGTTGTTAAGCACTTTTTTACTTTCAGTGACTGTCAAATACAAATCGTTTCCCTTGGTTGATTTTACATCAAAAAAATACGTTCTTTTTCCCGCTCTCACAGATTTTGAAAACACTTCTCCTCCACTCTCGTTTTCCATGGTTATATGTTATTTTAGCATAAATAGGAGAACAAATTTGCATTTTTTTTTGAAATATGCAAGAAAATCGTCAAATATTTTCCTCTGCAAGCTGCTTGGTGTACATGTCATTATACACCCCGTCGATACTGATCAGATTTTCATGGCTTCCTTCCTCTACCTTCTCTCCATTATCCAGAACAATGATCTTTTGTGCATTGCGAAGAGATGAAATACGATGGGACACAATGATCGTATCAATGACATGTTGATCTTCTTTTAGATGCTTCAGAATTATTTCTTCCGTTTCTGTATCTACAGCGGAAAGGCAATCATCCAACAAGAGTAATTTCGGTTTTCGGATCAATGCGCGGGCAATGCTCACCCGTTGTTTTTGTCCACCACTCAGATTGACGCCCCGCTCTCCCAGGACAGTATTAAATCCATCATCAAATGCTTCAATATTGTGCCGGACATATGCATATTCGGTCGCTTTGAATACTTCTTCATCTGAAACGGGATGATTCGTCCCGAAACGGATATTATTTGCAATGGTGTCGCTGAATAAAAATACTTCCTGAGGAACAATACCTGCCTGATCCCTGAAAAGATCCAGGTTAATTGAATTCAACGGTTGATCGTCAATTAATATTTCTCCTTGTTGTGGCTCAACCTGTCGCATCAGCAATTTGAGAATCGTACTTTTACCACTTGCTGTTCGTCCTACAAACGCAACGGTTTCTCCCGGAAGAATTGTAAAACTGAGGTTATTGATTGCCGGCTCATTCGCACCTTCGTAAGTAAAGGTCACATTTCTAAATTCGATCTTCCCACGGAAATTAAAATCCTGGTGGTTTTCGTTGATAATTTCAGGTTGTTCGTGCAAAAACTCGTTGATTCTGGTCTGTGATGCTTCCGCACGCTGTATAATGGATGTCAACCAGCCCAGACTGGCAAAGGGCCAGGTAAGGGAGTTTACAAACGAAACAAATGCGACAATCCCACCAAATGACACTTCCCCGGTAAAGGAGAAAAGTCCTCCAACATAAATAGCAAGAATGGTAGAAAGTCCGATCAAGCACATAATGGTCGGTTGAAACAGCGAATTAATAAACACCAGTTTCATTAATTTTCCTTTGTATTTTTTGGTAGAACTCACAAAGCGTTCATTCACTTCACTTTCTCTTCCGTAGGCTTTTACCACCCGAATTCCGGAGAATGTTTCCTGAACGATCGTTGACAAACCGGACTGTTCTTTCTGTGCCTGCAAACTTACTTCATTGATCCGTTCAGAAACCTTGTAAATCAGGTAAGACATAATGGGCAACGGAATCAATACAATCAGGGTCAACCATGCATTGATGTTGATCATCTGGTAAACGGTCATCGCAAACAAGGCAACAAGGTTGATGTTGTACATAATACCGGGACCCAGGTACATTCTGACATGAGATACATCTTCCGCAATCCTGTTCATCAGGTCACCAGTGCTGTTTTTCTTGTAGAATTTATAGCCCAATACCTGATAATGCTCATAAATCTCATTCTTTAAATCGAATTCGATAAAACGTGAAACCTTGATAATCGTCTGCCGCATGAAAAATACGAATACCCCTTTTATCACTGCCAATGCCAGGTAAATCACCCCAATGTAGAGTGCCGTCTTGACAACATTATTGGTTTCCATGTCTATGTGCAACCCGATTACTTCCACATCATTGTTTCCGGAAATAATGGAATCGATCACATCTTTCAGGAAAACAGGCATTTTAATGTAAAAATAGTTGGAAGCAACAACAAATAAGGTCCCCAACAACAGCAACCATTTGTATTTTAAAAAATATTTGTTGAGGTATCGAAGTGATTTCATGCTATAAAATTCCTAAATTTGCACATCCCTAATATTCGGATGATTGCAAAAGTAGTCATTCGACCTTAAACGGATGTGTGTTTTAAATAATAATTAACGTATGTTTGAAATAAAAAATATCTCGGACGTCGACCTGACCGAGAATCCTGTTATTGCTCAAATGAGCCAATACAATCACGAAGAATTACTTTTCTGTAACGATAACGACACCGGTTTAAAAGCGATTATCGCTGTTCATAATACGGTTTTAGGTCCTGCTCTTGGCGGAACCAGAATCTGGGCATACAACAATGAAATGGAAGCATTGAATGACGTATTGCGTCTTTCCAGAGGTATGACCTACAAAAATTCACTTGCAGGTTTGAACTTAGGAGGAGGAAAAGCAGTCATTATCGGCGATTCCAGACAGATTAAATCAGAAGCGCTTATGCGTCGTTTCGGAAAATTCGTCAACAGTCTTGGAGGAAATTACATTACAGCTGAGGACGTGGGAATTTCTCCTGCGGATATGGTATATGTAAACATGGAAACAAATCATGTTGTCGGATTGCCGGGGAAATCGGGAGATCCTTCTCCTGTAACCGCAAGAGGTGTGTATGTTGGAATGAAGGCATGTGCAAAAGAGCAATTTGGTACGGATTCACTGGCTGGTAGAAAGATCGCCGTTCAGGGAGTCGGACATGTGGGTGAATACCTGGTAGCATCCCTGACGAAAGAAGGTGCCGAAGTGTACATCACAGATGTATATGAGCCAACATTAAAGCGTGTTTCTGAAACATACGGTGCAAAAGTTGTCGGGTTGGAAGAAATTTATGACCTGGATGTGGACATTTACGCTCCATGTGCGTTAGGTGCAACGATTAACGATGAAACATTGAGCAGACTAAAGTGTTCAATCATTGCAGGAGCTGCCAACAATCAGTTGAAAGTGGAAGGAATTCATGGACAGGCAGTAATGGAAAGAGGAATTATTTACGCTCCTGACTTTGCATTGAATGCAGGTGGTGTCATTAATTGTTATTCTGAAGTAGCCGGACTATCTCCTGAATGGGCATTGCGTAAAGCGGATGACATTTATTCTACCATTTCAGAAATTGTTAAACGTTCAAAAGAAGAGCACATCCCAACTTACCAGATTGCCAACAGAATGGCTGAAGAGCGTATTGAAAAAGTAGGGAAAGTTAAATTGCCGAGATAAGAAAAACAAAATAAAGAATGTTAAACAGACGACATCTAAGGATCAAAGTACTTCAAGCATTGTATGCTTATTTTCAATCCGACGAAGAAAATTACCGACGCACTGAAAATGAGTTATTTGATGCGATCGACCGTATTTATGATCTATACATTTACCTGTTACTTTCCATTCCGGAGGTAAAAGTTTTTGCAGAGCGCAGAATCGACGAAAACAAGAAAAAGATTCGTCCGACAGAAGAGGATCTGTATCCGAACATGAAGTTTGTTAACAATTCAATTATCCAGAAAATTGAATCCGATAAAAAACTGCGTGAGATTTCGGAATTGAATAAGGTTAACTGGATTGGTGATGAAAAACAGGAAATTTTCAGAAAAATGTTCCTTCACATTCGTGAAAGTGAAACATATTTTGAATACATGAACAATGACAATACAGGTTTTGAAGCTGACAAGCAGTTTTTGATCGACTTGTTTAAGATCGAAATTGCTAATTTCCCGCTTTTATACAATTACTTCGAGGAATTAAGTATTCATTGGCTGGATGATATTGATCTGGCGTGTACCATGGTATTGAAATCTCTGAAGACAATGGATGCTGAAACAGATCCGTTGCTTGTAATGGACTTGTACAAAGATGAAGAAGATGAGAAGGAGTTCACCCGTGAGTTACTTCGTAAGACGATTTCCATGGACAAGGAGAATGAATTGTTGATTGATGAGTTAACAAAGAACTGGGAATTGGATCGTATCGCAAAAATGGATGTGATTTTGATGAAAATGGCCATCACAGAATTCCAGATTTTCAAGACAATCCCAACCAAAGTAACGTTGAATGAATACATTGAAATTTCCAAGTTTTATTCAACTCCGAAAAGTAACGGCTTTATTAACGGGGTCCTTGACAAAGCGATTATTCGCTTACAGGCAGAGAATAAGATTGTAAAGATCGGGAGAGGTTTGTTAAACTAAAATAAGAAAATATGAAAGCATTATTTTTTATCGGTGCATTGTTTCTTTTTTCAGCTTGCGGAGGTGATGAGGCTGTAATCGGCAACAGAACAACTGCAGAGTTTGAGAATGTTTACAATGCAGGAAAAGTAGCAAAGGGCGAAATTATCAAAGCAAAAATCAAGGTAAAAAACACAGGTGATTATCCCCTTGTAGTTGGTGATGTTGAAGTAGCATGCAGCTGTACATTAGCAAGTAAACCGGAAGAACCAATCAAACCGGGTGAAACAGGTGTGATTGAAGCTTCTGTTGATACAGATAAAGTAGGAATGGGTAAATTCAGTCGTGATATCCGTATCATCGCAAATACAACGCCTTCTGTTTTGGTCGTATCAATTCAGGGAGATATTCAATAATTTTTAATCAAATAAATAATAGAAAATGGAACAACAGTTAATCATGATCTTATTGATGGTCGGAGTATTTTACTTTTTTATGATCCGTCCTCAAATGAAAAAACAAAAAGATTTGAAGAAATTCAGAGAAAACCTTTCACAAGGTGACAAAGTAGTTACAATTGGTGGAATTCACGGAAAAATCCTTGAAGTTTCAGATACGACTGTATTGATCAGCAGTGAAGGAACAAAATTGCGTTTTGAAAAGTCTGCAATCGCTCAAACAATTGCAGATCAGTTACAGGAACCTGCAAAGTAATCGAACTTCGATACACGATATCAAGGGAGGGCAATTGTCCTCCTTTTTTTATGTCCCATTGTTTCCAATACTGATCGTAATCCGTTAAATACTCTTGCTGATAGCTTTGAAGGATGTATAGGCCACTTTTAAGGTATAGAGAGGTCATCATAGTAACTCATGGAGCTAATGCCGTTACCTAATCTTATTCTGTAATCTTCTCTTAACTATATACTCTATGTATTTAAAAGGATATTAAACCACATAGTACGCATAGAAACATAGATGTTGAATGTAATACTTATAGTGACACATAGCATTAACCCTGTTAACTGATTTGATTACTACTGTTATATTTATTCATAATGTAGTTTATCTCTGTTTTTTAGTTGTAAGATTACACCTGACAGCAGAAAAGCAATTTCGAATAAAGAATTATGAAACGTTCATTAAAACATCTGTAACAAGCAGAAATACACCGCAGAGGGACAATGTTATTGTTTTACAAATAAAAAAGAGGCTGCTCTTTCGAACAGCCTCTTCTCATTTAATTTAGTTTAAATCTTAGTGTTGTTTAACCACTCTCATCATTCGCTCAGAATTGTTTCCTGAGATACGAATCATGTATACTCCGTCTTCTACATCTGTTAAGTTAACATCTGTTACAGAAGAAATGATCTTCTTAGAAGAACGAATTACACGTCCATTCAAATCAAGTACTTCAAACACATAGTCCGTACCAGGGATTCCGATGATTTGGAACTGACCGCTGTTAGGGTTTGGAGCTACGCTCACATTCTCCAACAATGAAACATCTTCCAATCCTAAGAAATCACAGTTTTGGATATTTACAACTACATGTGCAGTATCCGGTCCACAAGGACCATTGCTAACGATGTATGTATACGTTGATTGCCCTTGGATATTACCTGTCTGGAAGTATGAACTTGTCATTGCTGTTCCGTTAGGTCTGTACCATGTACCTCCAAAGTCAACTGTTCCGCTCAATGCACCATACAAATCAATTTGCTGGTTTTTACATGGGCTGAGTATACCGTCATTACCTGCAGAAGAAGGATTTACCACATTGATTGTTGCAATAGTCGTATCAGATGTACATGCTGTTGTAACAACATACATAACATCATAAGAACCATTTGCCAATGTAGATACATTCATTGTAGATCCGTTGATGATACTTTGATTTGCCGGGTGAATCCATGATCCGGTTGAGTACTCAGAAGTGATCACACCATCCAAATCAACTGTACCTTCTGTACGACATACATCTGCTGTTCCATCTGTTCCTGCATTAGGAATACATACATCAAAACAAACATCATCAATATAAAGATAGTATCCGTCCAATCCTCCCTGAGGAACGTGGAATGCGATGTATACATCACCTGTGTATGCACTCAGGTTGATCATTGTGTCGTTGTATACCGTATTATTTACTGTATCTGTCAACAATACATTTGTGAAGTCTGCTGCTTCGTATCCTGTTGTAGACAATACGACACGGTAATCATTCGGTTCTGAAGAGCTTCTTGCACGGTAATGGAACGTCATTACTTCGTTTCCTGTTAATGTCAACCTAGGAAGTACCAAATAATCGTTGTTATTTCCAGCATTGTAATCTGTATAGATACCTGCCGATTGTGTTCCTGAGTTTGCATAACCTGTGTAGATCCCCCAAACATCACCGTCTCCGTTTTCATTTAGAACTCTCCAACATCCTAATGCAGCAATGTCTTCGAAATCTTCACAATAACCTACTGCCGGCATTGGGTCACAGTCTGTCTGTACATCTGTTGCTGCCCAGTCACCTGCTGTTGTTCCTGTACCACAGTTAGCAGATACATAAATATCGTATTCTGTATCACCGTCTAAACCAGTAATTGTATACGTTGTATCTGTTGCTGTTGCCGTACCTGCTGCTGTACCTGTTCCAGGTGTAAATCCAGGTGCTCCCCACTCAATGTTCCATTGTGTTTCTGAACCACCTGCATTCCATGAAATGCTCGCCTGGTCGTTATCATATGAATTCACGACAACACCACTTGGTCCCGCAGCACTTCCAATTGTAATTGTGTATGCAGCACTTTCATTTCCATTTGCATCACGTACCGTAACTGTATGCGTTCCAGCAGTCAAATCTGTTGGAAGCGCTCCAAACGCACCACCGTCAATTGCATATGTAAACGGAGCTGTTCCACACAATGTATCTGAAACCGTGAATGAACCGTCATTTCCATTGTTACAAGATGCATCGATTGCTGTCAATTCAACATTCACATCGCTGATATTTACCGTAACCAATGTTCTTGTTGCACTCGCACATCCTCCTGACATCGTTCCGGCGTAGAATTCATATTGTCCTACCGTAGCTGTTGGAATAACAGTTGTACCCAGTGTATTTAACGTAGCACCTGAACCAAGGTTATTCCCTGCAGTCGCAGCATCATACCAGTTAATTGAAGGTGCAGGATTTGAATAGGTAATATTAACTGTTAAAGTCAACGTCACCTGATCTCCCGGATCATTATCATCATCATTTGATACGATTGATACGGATGTCAATGGAAGGTATGGAGTCAAATTGAATCCTGTCAAGTTACATTGATCAGTAGCAACAGTTGTACCATTCACAATGATATTATAGGAATACCATCCGCTTGAACACCATGAAGTTCCGCTTGGAGAAACAATTGTAGCATTCATTGTTGCTGCCGTAATTGTTCCCTGAGCACATGAGAAATTATTTACTGTAGCTGTTACACCACTTCCATCAGAACCAGCAGCATTGTTTGTAGCTGTACATGTTCCTGTTACAACAGGCACCTGAGCTACTATGTTCATAGGAGAATCGGAAGTACAGAATGTGTACACTGCTGGGTTAGCAGTTGGCGCAGCCGGAATATATGTATCAACCGTTACCAAAAGCCCTTGCGGAGCAGACCAGCATCCAGTAGCAGGATCAAATGCTTTCACATAATATGTTCCTGTCGCAGTAACTGCATACGGTGCAGAGGCATTATTTGCCATAGAAGAAGATGTATTACTTGTACCTTGCCAGTAATATTCCAATCCTCCTGTAGCCGTAGGTACAACGATATCCGTTCCAGGTGTACATGCAGGGTTTTGTGCTGCAACCGGTGTCGGTGGTGTTGGTGCTGTAGGAACGTTTGTTACCGTAACTGAATTTGCAGTAGACCAAATATTGTAAACCGTGTTCAAAGATCTCACATAATACGTCCCGTTTTGGTAAACTGTCCATGGAGTCGTCGCATTGTTTGTAGTACTTGTACCTGTTGCAGTTGTCTGCCAGTACCATGTCTCATTTGCCGCCGGCGTACCTGTAACTGTCAAATCAGTTCCATCAGTACAGTTAGGAGTACCTGCAGCCTGAGTAATTGCAGGAGCTGATGGTGGAGTAATCACTGCCAATGTAAAATCAATCGCACTACCGTACGTTTCTGAAGAACAAGCTCCTGGCACTGTTGTATAGTATCTTGAACGGACTCTCATTCGGTAATTTCCATTTGGTGTCCCTGCAGGAATAGCAATTGAACCTGATTGATTATACGGAGAAGTTCCATTATATTGCTGATAAACTTGCTCAGAAGCTTCAAATACCAAATTGTTATTCCAATCTACCCAAATTCTAACGGTATTCTCTCCTCCAACATAAGAATGTGAAAAATTGAATGTACTCCCTGCAGAAGATACAATTGGAGTTCCTCCAGTTTGATTTGTATACCCGGTTGCTGGTTGAGTAGTTGCCGAATAAGACACATTACTATATGCTCCCGTTGTTACAAATGAAGAAGTATAGTCACTTGTATTTGTATAAGAAGGAGTACAATATCCTGTATAAATACTCACAGGTCCTGTCCATAAACTTAAGTCCCCTGAACCACAATCTGCTCGTACGTATACTTCGTAGTTCGTATTTGCAGTAAGTGTTGAAACCGGTCCACTAGTTGAAGTGAAATTTTGAGTTCCAAGTTGTCCTGAACCACCTGGTGTGAATCCCGGAGTTCCCCAAACAACCGTCCAAGCGGTTTCTGTACCCCCTGCAGTCCAAGACACATTCATTGAGTTAACAGATGTTGGAGTGGCAGCTAATGCTGTAGGTGGAGGACATGTACTTGATTTTACATGAATATTATCAACTACAACAGAAGGTGTCGTTGTACCGCTACCACTATCATTAACCCATTCAAACACCAATTTTGCATTCGTTCCGGCATATGAAGCAGGAATCATATAATTATTTGTTTTCCAAGTTGCCTGCAAATTGAGATTTGCTACTAATTGAAGGGCTCCTGGTGTGTTTGTTGTATTAATCTGGGTCCCTGCTGCAAGAGTTGCTGTTGCAGGAACAATCCATACACGCATGTAATCGTAAGCAGTCCCGGTAGAAGTTTCTCCTCCTGCTTTCCAGTCAAAAGATAATTCAAACGGATTAGATCCTGCTGTAAATGCAATTGTTTTTGTCGCACGAACAACAGAAGTTGTGTGTCCGTATGTCGTTGTCGCACCTCCTGCATCATTTGAAATATACAAACTATTAGCTGGGTTTCCATCTGCTGCACCAACAAACCATTTGTTCGTTTGGGAACCATTGTTGAGAATCCAGTTATTTGCAGAAAAATCATCTGTATATGGAAGAGTAACCGGTGTTTGAATTGTTGTAATATTCAACGGCCCTACCCAGAAGCTCACGTCTCCTGCCCCACAATCTGCCTGTACGTATATATCATAAGAAGTCAACTGAGTTAACCCATTAACGGTATAAGAAGCAACGGTTGATGTACCACTACCAATTTGTGTTCCTGTTCCAGGAGTAAATCCTGGTGCTCCCCATTGAATATTCCAGTTAGTTTCAGTCGCACCTGCAGTCCATGTAGTGTTAGCTGATGCAGAAGAAATAGAACTCAATGCTAATGCTGTAGGTGGTGGGCATGTACTTGATTTTACATGGATATTATCCACTACAATCGATGGTGTCGTTGTGCCTAAACTCCCATTATTTCTCCATTCAAACACCAATTTTGCAGTTGTTCCGGCATAAGAAACAGGAATCATATAATTATTTGTTTTCCATGTTGCCTGTAAATGGTGATTTGCTCCCAATTGAATAGCTCCAGGTGTATTTGTTGTGTTAATTTGGGTTCCAGGCGTGAGCGTTGCTGTTGCAGGAACGATCCATACACGCACATAGTCAGTTCCAGTTTCCCCTCCTGCTTTCCAATCAAATGATAGTTGAAATGGATTTGAGCCAGCTGTAAAAGCAATTGTTTTTGATGCTTGAACCACAGATGTTGTGTGTGCATATGTTGTTGTCGCACCTCCTGCATCATTTGAAATATACAAACTATTGGCAGGGTTTCCATCCGCTGCACCGACAAACCATTTATTCGTTTGAGAACCATTGTTCAGAATCCAGTTATTTGCAGAAAAATCATCTGTAAACGGAAGCGTAACAGGAGTTTGGTATGTAGTAATATTCAATGGACCTCTCCATAAACTTACACCTCCTGCCCCACAATCTGCCTGTACATATATATCATAAGACGTCAATGGAGTTAATCCATTAATTGTAGCTGATGCAACAGTAGCAACATCACTTCCGATTTGTGTTCCTGTTCCAGGAGTAAAACCTGGTGCGCCCCACTGAATATTCCAGTTGGTTTCAGTTGCTCCTGCAGTCCATGTAATATTAGCAGATGCTGAAGAAACAGAACCCAATGTCAATGCTGAAGGTCTAGGACATGACACCAAGGTACCTTCAAATTGAATCTGAGCTAGCGTCCCTGTTCTTCCGCTCGCAGTTGGAGGAGATGCAGGATCAGGATTGACACTGTCACTTCTGCCATAAATACCTGTATTAGATGCTGATGTATAGGATCTAAAATCAGATACAACATCATAACTTGGCGTGTTTTCATCAATAGCAACTACAATATTTCCCCCTGTGTAATTAAAAGGAGCTGTAAAAGTAATTTCGAACCAGTTTCCGGCCACAGGAGTTACTACACCATTATAAACTTGCGTTAACTGAGCCAAAGGAACCCAATCTGTTGTACTGGAGAATGATGTTTTGGAAGTATTTCCCAAATAAACAACCCAATCTTTCCACAAAGAAGGTGTACCACCCCCGCTGTAATAATAACGAATTTTTGTGATCGGACCGATCGCTCCGTTACTTGCAGAATATTCTGCAGCCGTAACAATCTGCTGGGTATAGTTATACCCCCAGTTACCTCTTAATGGCATGTCATTGGTTACAGACGTACCACTACCAATCTGAATAGTCCCCAACTGCCCATATGACGCTAAACTCAGCCCAAGGGAGAGCAGCATCATCAGCGAGTAGATGACTCTTTTGTAAGGTTTTCTCATAAATATGAATTTTAAATTTGATACAAACATAAACCATTTTTAATAAAAAAATAACAAGTTACCAACAAAAGTTATTCACAGAAAATGCCATGTTTGCGGTTGTTTGTTAACAGAAAAATGGGGGATAACTATAAAAACACTAACTAAATCGGATTAGTTGTTTTTCAGATTTATTTCACCTGGTTTTCATTTGTTGATAATCCGGTTTATGTGTCTATCTTTATCCTGTGATCTTATATCCTCCGGCCAAAATAAATACCGGTCTGAACATCGTTGAAAAACGCACAGACGGATACCATGAACTGGAAACAGTGATGGTACCAATTCCTATGTACGATGTGCTGGAAATCATTAAAAGTAACCATTTTGAATGGAAGCAATCGGGAATTCCGGTGGATGGAAACACAGATGATAACCTGTGTGTAAAGGCATTTCGTCTCATTCAGTCTGTATATGGAATCGGGAATGTATACCTGCATCTGCGCAAACAGATTCCAATGGGAGCAGGTTTAGGTGGTGGATCCGCTGATGCTGCCTATGTTATTAAAGGGTTAAATGAATTATTTTCATTGAACATCAGTACTGAGCAACAAGAAGAGTTAGCGGCACAACTGGGTAGTGACTGCCCTTTTTTTATTCGTAACAGTGTTCAACTGGCCACAGGAAGAGGGGAACAATTAAGTCCTGTGCATATCAACCTATCAGGTCATCATCTTCTTGTTGTAAAACCAACTATTCATATTAATACCCGTCAGGCCTATTCAGGGGTGCATATCAGTGGTGATTGCGGCAAACTGGAACAACAACTTTCACAGCCAGTAAAAGCCTGGAAAGAACACGTTAAAAATGACTTTGAGAACCATCTGTTCGTGTTACATCCTGAACTTTCAGAAATAAAGACAAAATTATATGAAGCAGGTGCTCTTTATGCTAGTATGTCTGGCAGTGGATCTGCTCTATTTGGAATTTTTGAAACGGCTCCAAAACACATAGAACCGAAGGATTGTGAAGTATTTCAATTCATTTTATAAAAGAAATAAACGCTTTAATTTACCCGCAATACGTACAATAACTATACTCTCCCCTATCCTTGTGTTCAAACGGAAGATTCACATCGTATATTTCTTCAAATAATTCCTGTAACCACTCCGGGAACTTTTCCATCATTTCAGGAACAGTTCTATCCTGTAAATCCATTGTACATAAGCCGTTTTTTAACCGAATCATTGAAAAGATTCCAGCGGTATCCGGATAGGTATTTGTGTCACGGTAATACATGTAACAATACATCAGCAACTGCATAATGTGCTTGACATCGAGGTTGAGTTTTAACTCTGAGTTTTTGGTTCTGCTCGTCTCTTGTTTCAGTCGTACATCTTCATCTTTACAACCTCCTGTTTTGTAATCTACCAGACGAATTTTACCATTTACCTCATCTACCCGGTCAATGGTTCCGTTGAGTCGGATCTTCTTTTCCACTCCATGAATAGTCAGCTGGATAGGTACCCGGATGTTTTTTTCCAAACTGTGAATAATCACGGTATTCGGTGCCGCAATAAATGTACGTTCTTCTTTCAGGAACTGACGTGCCATGTCAACGGCCATCTTATAGGACAAGTAATTTTTTCCGAATGAGAATGCTTCTTTATCCCCGTTGAAATAGTCTGTAAACAATTCCTGGATGATTGGTTCAACTCTGATGAGCATTTCATCTATATCTGAAATGCGAAGTGGTATCCCTCCACCTGCATTTAATTCTCCATCTTTTGTATACTTTGCGTGTTTGGTATACAATGCTTCAAACGCGGCATGAAGAATGGTTCCGAATGTACTGGACTCCAATTCTTCTTCAACAGCATCTTCTTCCCCAAATTCCAATACGTACCGGTAATAGAAATCAAGCGGACATTTGTGGTATTTATTCAGCGCGGAAAAGGACGCAGAACGCTCAAAGAGTTCATCCATCTTTGCCAGAATCTGTTCATCTTTCTGTACGGAACGAAGGTCAACATGACGGTCTTCCTCCATCGGAATGTTGTAATAACTAAATCCCCAGCTGATCTTCGGGTTTCTTCGCACCAACTCTTTCTCAATTTGCTGCAAATAACGGCTTCGTTCATTGCTTCCGATTGATTCTTTTGTTCCGGAATAAGTAACAAGTAAATGATCACATGCATGTAGCAAGCGGTAAAAATGATGGGCAAATAACCCTTGTTTATCGCGGGGAACAGGCAATCCGGAATAACGACGTAAGTCCATCGGAAACATCGACTGAATGGGATTTGTCGGAGGCATCATTCCTTCGTTCAACCCCAGGCAGATGATATTTTTAAAATCCAGTAATCGTGTCTCCAACACCCCCATCACCTGCAATCCGTCTACCGGGTTTCCGTGATAGGCAATTCCTTTGTTACTCCAGTGTTGGGTGAACAAACCTCTGAAGCTGCGCAGACTCATCTCCGGAAGTCCTTCGGAAACAATATTCTGAAACTCAATCAACGCACTGTCAAATGAATGGATCAATGCACGTTCAAACTGATTTTCATCCGAAAATTCACTAAACAAAATCCGGTTGAGTGAACGGATCTGATGTATGGCAACTTTCCAGTCTTTTTTCCAGTTAATACCTGCTATTTCGATGATTTTCTCTAGTTTTTTCCCGAGAAGAATGTTTTTTGATGTAATGAAAATCCAATTTCGCTGAATAATTGTTTCCTCCAGTTTCTGCAACAATTCTTTTTCATCCGCATTCAAACAGGCAATAAAAAACGGATGGTTCAGCAGGCGCTTCAGATCATTGTGATAATAGGCAGATGAATTGAACCGGGCTTTTGTTTCCTGTATAGAAAAAAGAATATCTACCCAATTTTTTACCGCCGTTCCTTTCATTGGCATCCCGAGCGTAATGTTCGTTTTACCTACTTTTTTAGGTATGTTTTTCAGAAATGGTCCGATCAGTGATTCATCAGCCAACAATACCAGCGTTTGTGCAATTTCATGTTCGGACAATTCCAGTAACCGCGAAGACGCTACTTTTACTTGCCCCGTCAGCTGTGCACATTCGACGACTTCAATGCGCATTTCTTTTTCCAGCAAGCGGTTTTCAATAACCGGTAACTCTTTTACTCCCAGTCCTTTTATTTGTTTTCGTATAAATTCTCCTGCTTCGTGGTTTTTGTCATTGAGATAAAAAGCATCCGCATCGACAAGTACATGTCCCCTTCCCATCTGGTGTAGTTGCTTCACAATGCTCATTTCGGCCTGTGAAAACGCATTAAATCCGGCAAAGAGGAACTGTGCATTTTTATTCTCCCGGAACAAAACAGCGATATTTCCGGCCAGGTCCTTATAGGCTGCCCCCATGTACGTTGCTCCGATACCTTTCAAACTTTCATTGAGTCCTTTGTAATAAAAGGGCAATCTGTCCCAGAATTCCAGGAACCGTTTTCGCGCATCCGAAACCTGGTAATCTTCTTCTGCATCGATTCGCCAGTATTCCAATTCTTTTATATTATGGAGGTCTTTGAAGATCGTTTCTGCTTCAATCAGGTAACGATCCAACTCATCAAAATCAGACAAGAGTATCGGTCCCCACTCCAAAAACTCATCAAATGACCGGTCTTCGTCTTTCTGAGCCGTTTTCAGCTGTATCTCAAACAACCGGATTAATGCCCTTGTCTTGTCAATAATCGTCTTTTCCGTATATTGCCGGATCCATGCATCCATCGTAATCATCTTCGGAGCAGGTACCGGTTTTCTGTATTTTTCAAAAATAGATGCTGCAACATATTTCTTCGCTCGTTCGGAGGGAAGAACAATCGTCAGGTTTTTATGATCCAACTGATTGTCATGTATGTACGTCGCTATTTTATCCGTAAAGGTGATCATTTTCTGCTCAGAAACGTCCAGTAAGTCGACCGATTCAATGTATGTGTTGGAATTTCAGCATAATATTCCTGAAACATGGCTGGAAATTTCAATTTCTTTTTCTTTTCCCAGGTTGACTTGTACGCAATTTTTTTTCCTTCGTTGTCCTCAATGAGATCTATGCTTTGTTTCGTGTGCGTGCGCCAGAACCAATAGGTTGTTTGTTTACTATTTACTGCATTCCACTTCACCCGCTCTGAAATCAGCCAGTTTTTCCACAGTGCATCCAGATCCATCCGGATAGCAGGAGGATTGAAGTTATTGATAAGCATATTGCGCAAGCCTGTATCTACAAAATAGATCAGCTGGCTTTTTTTCAACTCGTATCGTTTATCTGTTGAATACGATGGAATGCGAATCAAAACATATGCTTTTTCCAGTAACAAGACATAACGCTCAACTGTTTCGTTGTCCAGGTCGCATCGTTCTGCCACTTCATTGTACGAAACAGGTTCTCCGATCAGAAATGACAAAGTTTGCAATACCCGCGTCAATTGTTTCTTTTTATTGATGCGATCGGTAACTCCGAGATCGGTAATCAACACGGTATCCAACAGGTGAGATAAAATTTCCTCTGCTACTGCCGGGGTCAGGACAACTGCCGGGTAATTCCCGTAGATCAACCGTTGTTCCAGCATTTTCTCCTCTTCCGGAAGTCCGAAATGAGAAGCCAGTTCATAGAACGAAGGTGGATAAATCCGAATGTGTAATTTCTGGGTATCCAGTACTTCTTTTAACAATTCATCCATCATCGGCTCAAACGAGCAGTTCAGTAAAATACTCGAAGAAATCGCATCCGACAGTACCAATTCAATGATGTGTTGCAGGTTACTCAAGTATTGTGCTTCGTGAATGACCACTAACGGATATGCGGACAATGAAACAGACAAATCCTGTTCTGTTGATTCTTCAATCGTTTGTCGTTCTTTTTTATTCCCGGCATTGATTTGCAGCGAATTGGTATTCAGTTCCGAAAGTACTTCCTGGATGATATCTTCTTTTCCTGCCAACCGGGGACCGGAAATCAGTAAGATCTTACTCGTTTGTAATTGTTGAATGATTTGCTGTTGCTGTATTCTTTTCATGCTTTTTCGGAAGACTAACTCTTATTTTTTGTTTCAGCCACGAATATAATTAATCCATTAAAAAGATCGGATATTCTCCCTGTTTTTTCGAATCCTGCTACCACCATTTTGAAATCATTTTGAACAATGCAATGAAAACGTGTTTTTTATTATTTTTGAGCCTGTTAAAATTCATGAAATGATAAAATACAATCCCAAGTCCTGGTTCACGATGATCTTTGCTTTACACAAAAGCGATACGTTGCGGATTTTGTGGAAAGAATTGATTTATATCGCATTGTTAAGTGCCGGAATCGCGTGGGTTGAAATTACCTATTTCCCGGACAACAGGGTACTCACCAACCTGAACATTGTTTATTCCCTGGTCGGATTTGTCATTTCCCTTTTACTTGTCTTCCGAACCAATACGGCATATGATCGGTGGTGGGAAGGACGCAAAAAATGGGGAGAATTGGTCAATGACTCCCGCAACCTCGCTGTAAAAATAAAAACACTGAATCTTAGTCGGGAAGATCAATCCTTTTTTTCCCGTATGATTTCTAATTTCGCAGTTGCATCCAAGGATCACCTGAAAAAGGAAGCTATTTTAAGCAATCTGGATCTTACAACAGAAGAAATAGCACGACTCAACCAGGAGGAACACATTCCAGTAAGTATTGTTGAACTCATGTACGAACGCCTGAATCAATTAAAGAAATCAGGTGTTATCCTATGGGAAGAATACATAC
>DHNG01000033.1:29166-45434 GCA_002409405.1 Flavobacteriales bacterium UBA5422
ATGGGAAGAATACATAATACTCGATAAAAACCTCAATGGTTTTATTGATATGATCGGAGCGTGTGAGCGGATTCGCAATACCCCCATCCCCTATTCTTACAGTTTGTTCATCAAGAAATTCATCTTTATCTATACAGGTACGCTACCCATTGCATTTGTCGGGCTGCTGGGTTATTTTTCAGTAGCTGTAACTGTGCTTGTTTTCTATGTACTTGTCAGCATGGAAATTCTGGCAGAGGAAATTGAAGATCCGTTCGGATTGGACGACAACGATTTGCCAACAGATGAACTGTCGGAACGGATCAAATCCAATATTTCAAAAATTTTAAGGTAATTGACTGTATCAAAACTTATAAGGTAATTGTTCTTTGTATAAATACCGTTTTTGAATGGATTCCAACGGACGGTAAACGTAGTACACGAAATTATCGTGAACGGCAACTTTATCCACCCATTGAAACTCCAGTTGAATGCGTTCTTTGATTTCTCCTGTATTGGTATCAATCAGCCCGATGTACGTCAACCCGGACTTTTCAAAACGGGCATAAATCTGACCTGTCACCGGGTCCTGCATCAGGTCTTTTTTCCACCCGGTAGATTTCGGTTGGTAATGGTGAAAAATAGCAACTGAATCCAGGGCATTTCCCAGGTGATCAAATTTCAGCAACTTGTCTTTGTAATAATCAAACACAAACAGCGTATCATTGCGGTGAAACATCGGAGCGTATAGTTCTTTGTAATAAATAGAGCGGGTAAAATAGTTGGCTCCTACCCAGATTTCCGCATCAACTCCGGTTTCTAATTCTTTCTGCTTGGCCCAGAGTTTTATCCGCACGTCTGCCCATTTATACTCTGCACGGTACAATTCCATCATCAGCTTGTCTTCAATGCTTACAATTTTTGAATAAGCCGAATCTAACTGGTCAAAGCTGAAGTAATCAAATGCCGGATAATCGGGGTTAAAATTGGAAAAATATACATTGGACTGATTTGTATCGACAATCGGCATCACGTATTTGGCAAAGTATTCTTTGGGCAAATTGGCAATTTCAACCCTTCCTTCATCTACATGAACACCAAACACATTTTCTTCGCAGACAATGTGTGCATTTCCCCGAAAATCACGTGTTAGTTCTTTCGCAATTCCGGGAACCTGAAAGGAGTTGATAACATCCTGTCCGTTATACACCAACAATTCACTTCCTTTCGTCAGGCGCTTCGGGTAAGCTAATAAAATAAAAGTTCCGTCTTTCTGGATTTCAAAATCAGCAACACTCAAACGCTGTGAGCCATACACCGTATAAGGAGTCCCGACAGGTTTGATGACAACATCTCCCAGGTTGGTAAATTTCTCTGCCGTTAACAATACTTCCTGTCTCAATGTATCTCCGGAAGAAGGAATTGAAATGTCTTTCCCGGATGACTGGTAAATCGGGTGAGAATAGCTGGTTTTCACGAAACCTCCTTTTTGAGCATAGAACCCGATCGTTCCTTTCTGTGTGGATGTCAGGATACGCATCCGGTCACTGCCATTCAAAACGGTTACATTTACATTCGGAACAACATCACCCGTTTTTTTATCCAGCAACTGAATATGTACGTACAAAGAATCCTGTGCCTTAGCAGGAGTGAGCAGGATGATAAAAAGGAAAAGGAAGATAACTTTCATGGCACTGTTTTCAATACAGATGCAAAAGTCGGTAATTTTCCATAAAAGGGCTTCATCGTGTACGATCAATCCGATTTCATTTCGTTCAAATTGATTCATTCTTTTTCATTATATTTGAGAGTGACATAGCAGAAAATGCCTGCCCATTCGCTGTTATCAGATCAATGCCACTTCCAATACATGACATATATGAATCTTGAAGAAATTAATAAAATAGAATTGAAATACCTTCAATTCAGAGACTACCTGGAAATCAAAAACACAATGATTGCCGCATACCCGTCCCTTCAAAATGCCTACTGGGAAGAAAATCAGATCAAATCATTGTTGAAGAAATTCCCTGAGGGACAGGTGGTAATCAAAGTAAACGGAAAAATAGCAGGATGTGCACTCGCCATTATTGTAACGCATGATGACTTTAACAAAAACCATACGTACAAAGAAATTACAGCCGATTACACATTCGACTCGCACACTTCCGATGGTGATACATTGTATGGAATTGATATCTTCATCAACCCTGAATACAGAGGATTGCGTCTGGGAAGGAGACTCTATGATTACCGGAAGGAATTGTGTGAAAAACTCAACCTGAAAGGAATTACATTCGGTGGACGCATTCCGAATTATCACAAATATGCCGACAAATTAAGTCCAAAACAATACATTGAAAAAGTGCGAAGGAAAGAGATTTATGACCCGGTGCTGAATTTTCAATTGTCCAACGATTTTTATCCGACCCGCATCCTTAAAGGTTACCTGGAAGGTGATGAGGCATCGAATGAATTTGCTGTTTTACTGGAATGGCACAACATTTATTATGAAAAGCCCGTCAAGAAGGCTTCTACTCAAAAGACGGTGGTCCGGCTTGGATTAATCCAGTGGCAAATGCGTCCGTACAATGATCTCCAATCCTTGATTCAGCAAGCGGAATATTTTATTGATGCCGTGTCCGGTTATCGCTGTGATTTTGCCTTATTTCCGGAATTTTTCAATGCTCCGTTAATGGCTCAAAACAACCATCTTCCCGAAGCAGAAGCCATTCGTGAACTGGCTAAACATACAGAGGAAATTATCAAAACATTTTCCGGTTTTTCCATTTCCTACAACATCAATATCATCTCCGGGAGTATGCCCGAAATCAGAAATGGAAAATTGTACAATGTAGGCTATTTGTGTAAGCGTGATGGAACTGTTGAACGCTATGAAAAACTCCACGTCACTCCCGATGAAGAAAAAATCTGGGGAATGCAGGGAGGCAATAAGTTTAAAGTATTTGATACAGATTGCGGAAAAATCGGCGTCCTGATTTGCTACGATTCTGAATTTCCGGAGTTAAGCCGCATGCTGGCAGATGAAGGGATGGATATTTTGTTTGTTCCGTTCCTGACCGATACACAAAATGGCTATTCCCGCGTACGGCACTGTGCACAGGCAAGAGCGATTGAGAATGAATGTTATGTAGCAATTGCCGGAAGCGTGGGGAACCTGCCAAATGTGCACAACATGGATATTCAATTTGCCCAATCAATGGTTTTCACGCCATGTGACTTTGCCTTTCCAACCAATGGAATTAAGGCAGAAGCAACTCCCAATACAGAAATGATCCTGATCGCTGATGTTGATCTGGGATTGCTACGGGAATTGCATGAATTCGGCAGTGTCAGAAATCTCAAGGACAGAAGAAAAGATTTGTTTGAACTAAAAAGAAAGTAAAACCTTGGATACTAAAAAATGAGTTTAAAAACAGATCGTTGTTAGTAACAATCGCCCGGAACTGATTTTCAAATCTGTTCTAGCTGTACTTTTAAGCGGATATTTTACACACATGAACGTACATTTTATTGCCATCGGAGGAAGCGCCATGCACAATCTGGCGATCGCCTTGAAACGAAAAGGTTACACGGTAAGCGGATCGGATGATGAAATTTTTGAACCTTCCCGTTCGCGACTTGAACGCGAAGGTATTTTACCGGCTCAAATCGGTTGGAATGAGCACAACATCCACTCCCAACTGGACGCAGTAATCCTGGGAATGCATGCCCGTGCAGACAATCCGGAGCTGTTAAAAGCAAAAGAATTGGGGCTGAAATTGTTTTCCTACCCGGAATATTTGTATGAACAAAGCAAGCATAAAAAGCGGATTGTTATCGGAGGAAGTCACGGAAAAACAACCATTACATCAATGATTCTTCATGTGACCAATCAATTGAACATCAACATAGATTACATGGTGGGTGCGCAACTGGAGGGTTATGACTGCATGGTAAAACTGAGTGAAGATGCGCCCATGATGCTGTTGGAAGGGGATGAATACCTCAGTTCTCCGATCGACCGGCGCCCTAAGTTTCACCTGTACCATCCGGATGTAGCGATTCTGAGTGGAATTGCCTGGGACCACATCAATGTGTTTCCAACGTTTGAGAATTATGTTGAACAATTTGATGTGTTTTGTTCACTGATCAACGATTGCCTCATCTACAACCAGGAAGATGAAGAAGTGAAAAAATTGGGAGAAAAGTATGCTTCCGACATCACAACCATTCCTTACTCGACTCCGGTATATAAAGTCAATCAACAAGGAACACTATTGTCATTTGAAGGAAACGATTACCAACTACAGATTTTCGGTCAGCACAATATGCAAAATCTGATGGGAGCTATGCATGTAGGAATCCGGATGGGGATTACCGCTCATGATTTCCTGACCGCAATTCAATCGTTTACAGGTGCAGGGAAACGCTTGCAGAAAATCAAGGAAACGGATTCATTTGTGTTATTCAAAGACTTCGCACATTCTCCTTCTAAACTAAAAGCGACAACAAAGGCTGTGAAGGATCAATATCCTGACAGAACGGTTGTTGCTTGTATGGAATTACACACTTTTTCTTCTTTGAAAAAAGAATTCCTCCCGCATTACAAAGATGCAATGAAAGCGGCAGACGAAGCGGTTGTTTACTTCAATCACGATGTAGTACAACACAAAAAACTGGAACCAATTACAGAGCAGCAAGTCTTCGAGGGATTTAACGGAGGGGTCAAAGTAATGACAACAACAGCAGATGTATTGGAGTTCATCAAAGGAAAAGACTGGAACAATAAAGTTCTGTTATTAATGTCTTCCGGGAATTTTGACGGAATAGATTACGACCTTCTGGCGGAAGAAATTACAAAAAGTTAACACGACAACTGTAAAATTACGTTAAAAATCCTTTAACTTTACATGCGAAAACAACCAGTAGAGTAAAACACAACCAACTAAAAAAGAACGGATTGTTACGGTATATCTTCATATTTGTATTATTGGGGGCATTATTTGCGCACTCCCGTTCTACCTATTTCTTTGGAATCAGCGAAGCCGACCTGATGGAAGGGATCAAGTTGGAAACAGTTATGCTCAATGATTCTGAGCGTTCCAGATTGGTTCCCGTTGCCATTTACACCAGTTACGCTGACAGTGCCAAACAAAATTTACCGGTTATTTTATTCAATCACGGATATGGGAAAAATCAGGGAGACAGTTACCTGACTTATTCTTACCTCAATGAATTCCTCGCATCAAAGGGATACTGTGTCATTAGTATTCAGCACGAAGTCAAGACGGATGAAAAACTTCCGATGGAAGGTAATTTGCAGGAATTAAGAAAACCGATCTGGGACAGAGGTGTTGAAAACATGCGATTTGTGATTCGTGAGCTGGATTCGTTACGTCCGCAATTCAATTTTAAGAAATTGACATTAATCGGACATTCCAATGGTGGCGATATTGCTTCCAACTATGCATTTTCTCACCCTGATTCTGTCAAAAAGCTCATTACACTGGACAATTTACGTATGCCGCTTCCGAAATTCAATTCTGTTGCGGTGATGTCGTTACGCGCTTCTGATACAGAAGCAGATCCGGGAGTATTACCCAACAGTGAGGATCAAAAAAAGTACAAAATGAAAATCGTTTACCTGGCCAATACCAATCACAGCGATATGAACGATAAAGCAACAGATGAACAAAAAGCGGAAATAAACCGGGAAATCGAATACTTTTTAACGGCAAAACAATAGAATCGCATGCTGATTACTAATTTGTTTTCATCAATTCACTGCTTTTATCTCTCTTGAACACATCCCACTAACAAGACATTTCGATACTCTACCTGTTACCCATTATCTAAAATAGTCAATTCCAGAGAAAAACGACCGTAATTCAGAATTGAAGGTCCCGCTTTTTATTTCCTGTAAAAATGATTAAAAACCGGAGGCTATACCTCCTGTTCTTTTTCCCAAAAAGACCATACTAACATATATAAAACCATACAGTTACCCGTATAAACACGGGGTTTTCCCCTTACGTTATCAACAAAACGGTACTTTTTTCAACAAAACCCCACTTTTTTAACGGGAATCTGTTGGTAGTAAAGGATATTGAATATATTTGCTTTGGTTAAAATTTAGTAATAACATAAAAACTATTATCTATGAGTAAGTCTAGATTTATTGATTCAATTGCTGCTGACGCAGGAATTTCTAAGGCTGCAGCGAAAAAAGCATTGGATTCTTTCTTATCTAATGTTGCTACAGACTTGAAAAAAGGCGACAGAGTTTCTTTGGTAGGTTTCGGTTCTTTCTCAGTTTCTAAAAGAGCTGCAAGAACAGGACGTAACCCACAAACTGGTAAAGAAATTAAAATTGCTGCGAAAAACGTAGTACGTTTCAAGGCAGGTGCAGAACTTTCTGGAAACGTTAACTAATTAACGTTTTCAAACAACATGAGAAGGGAATCGAAATGATTCCCTTTTTTGTTTTCCACTTCTCCCTCTTCAAGTGAATTATTTTCTGTTGAATTCACTATATTTGCACCCTAAAAATTTACTATGAGCGATTTATTGCAGAAGTTGGAAGCAATTCACTACAGATTTGTTGAAGTTGGGAAAATGATTGTCGACCCGGACATCATTGCCGATATGGATCGCTATGTTAAATTGAACAAGGAATACAAAGATCTGGAAGAAATCGACCAGACATACCACACCTATAAAAACTTACTTGAAAACATCCGTTCTTCACGTGAATTACTGGCAGTTGAAACCGATCCGGAAATGCGGGAAATGGCAAAAACGGAAATCGAAGAACTGGAATCGCGAAAACCGGAGATGGAAGAAGAAATCAAGTTCATGCTGATCCCAAAAGACCCGGAAGACGATAAAAATGCCATCATGGAATTGCGCGCAGGAACTGGAGGAGACGAAGCATGTATCTTTGTTGAAGATTGTTTTCGTATGTATACCATGTTCTTCAAAGAAGCAGGGATCCAATATGAGGTCATTAACTCTTCCGAAGGAACGGTAAAGGGATACAAAGAAATCTCTATGAGTATCACCGGTGCCGGTGTCTACGGAACCTTGAAATTCGAATCAGGTGTTCACCGTGTACAGCGTGTTCCTGAAACAGAATCACAAGGACGTGTACATACCTCTGCAATCACCGTAGCTGTGTTACCGGAAGCAGAAGAAGTTGATTTTGAACTGAACATGGGAGATGTCCGAAAAGATACATTCAGAGCCTCCGGAGCAGGTGGACAGCACGTCAATAAAACAGAATCGGCGATCCGTCTGACACACATACCGACAGGAGTTGTAGCTGAATGTCAGGACGGGCGTTCACAACATAAAAACCTGGAGAAGGCAATTTCCATGTTGCGTTCACGCTTGTATCAAATTGAATTGGACAGGGTGCAGAATGAACGTGCAGAACAACGGAAAACGTTGGTATCGACAGGAGACCGGTCTGCAAAAATCAGAACGTATAACTATCCGCAGGGAAGAATCACAGACCACCGCATCAATAAAACGATTTACAATTTATCTGCCTTCATGAACGGTGATATCCAGGAAATGATTGACTCATTGAAATTGGCGGAGAATGCGGAAAAATTAAAGGGACAGGAAGGGCTTTAGAAGAGAAATTATCAAGTATCAATTGAGTAATTATCAAGTGGCGCGAATTATCAATGATAAAGTTGGTAGTTATCAATGGATGGTTTGCTGCACATCAGACTGTCAAAACATCATCCAGTCATACCATCGCCCACAGGTTTCCTAATACGCCCGCTCGTTGATTCCTTCTTTCCAGTTGATGAATGCTTTATTAACCACCTTATTTCCTCCCGGAGTCGGGTAATCACCAGTAAAATACCAGTCTCCCAGGTTGTCCGGGCACGCTTTGTGTAAGTTATCAACCGATTGGTACACAATAGATACTTCTGCACTAATATCTTCCGGAGTCAACATCTGTGCAATTTTTGCAGAAATCTGTTCATCGGTAAACGGTGCATAAATCTCCTTCACGTAGTTTCTAATCTGTTCTTTCGGATATTGAATCTGCTCTTTACATTTTCTGTAAACGTCTTCAATCACCTGTCCTCTGCCCGACTCTTTCAACAACTCAATGGCTGCTTCAAATGCGATAAAATCACCCATTTTTGCCATATCAATTCCATAACAATCCGGGTAGCGGATTTGAGGAGCAGAAGAAACAACAACGATCCGTTTCGGATCCAATCGATCAAGAATACGGAAAATAGACTGTTTGAGCGTTGTTCCACGCACGATACTATCATCAATGACAACCAGGTTGTCTTTTCCACGCGTTACACTTCCGTAGGTAATATCATAAGAGGACGCAACCAAATCATCCCGTGATTCATCTTGTGAAATGAATGTCCGTACTTTCGCATCTTTAATCGCAATTTTTTCAATGCGTGCACGCTGAAATAAGATCTTCTCCAGTTGTTCCTGTGTGATATTCGCACCCAACTCCAGAACCTGCTGTAATTTCTGCTGATTGAGGTAATCTTCCAATCCTTTGATCATCCCGTAGAAGGATGTTTCCGCTGTATTGGGAATAAATGAGAATACCGAATTGTCTAAATCGTGATTAACCGCATCCAATACTTGTGGCACAACAAATCGCCCTAAGTTTTTACGTTCTTCATAGATCGATGCATCATTCCCTCTGGAGAAATAAATGCGTTCAAACGAACATTTTTTAGCTTCTTTCGGTTCGTTGATCAATGTTTCACTAACACTTCCGTTCTTGCGAATGATCAACGCATGTCCTGGTGTCAATTCCTTGATTTGTTCCCGTTTTAACTTGAACGTTGTTTGGATCACCGGACGCTCAGATGCGACGATACAAATTTCATCGTCTTCGTACCAATATGCCGGACGAATACCATTCGGATCTCTCAGTACAAATGCATCTCCGTGTCCAAACAAACCGGCCATCGCGTATCCTCCGTCCCAATCGGCGGAAGCACGCTTTAAAATGCGTTCAATATTCAGCGTATCGATGATTTTATGAGTGATTTCAGGATTGACATATCCCTTCGCTTTCAATTCATAATACAACGCATCGTTTTCTTCGTCCAGGAAATGTCCGATTTTTTCCAGAACGGTTACTGTATCTGATTTTTCCTTCGGATGCTGCCCGATGGATGTCAGTACTTCAAACAATTCATCAACATTCGTCAGGTTAAAGTTTCCTGCTACAACAAGGTTCCTGGTAATCCAGTTATTTTGTCGCAAAAAAGGATGGCAGCTTTCAATGGAATTTCGTCCGAATGTTCCGTATCGCAAATGTCCCAGGAACAATTCTCCGGTGAATCCTGCATGTTTTTTCAAATAGTCAACATCTTTCAACAACGCCGGGTTTTCCTTCCCGATTTCTGCAAAACGGCTATTGATGTGACTGAAGATATCCTGAATCGGCTTGCTATCAATGGAGCGATAACGTGAAATGTATCGTTCTCCGGGGTTCATGTCCAATTTAATGTTGGCAAGTCCGGCACCATCCTGTCCACGGTTAATTTGCTTTTCCATGAGCAGGTTCATTTTATTCAACCCATAAAATGCTGTTCCGTACTTATCCAGATAAAATTGAAGGGGCTTTTTCAGCCTTAAAAGTGCAATTCCACACTCGTGTTTGATAGCATCGCTCATCGTTATTCGGAAACTAAATTGAGGTGCAAATTTACGGATTTTAATTTAACCGTTTTAGGAAATAACAAAAAGTTTAAAAATGAAACGCTAAAAAAGAGAACACACCCAGTAAGGTACTCAAACACAAATCCCCCGGATATTATCCATCTGATCTCAGATCCATGGCTTTACAAATGACAAAACTTATTTATTGATTCCCCGGATGTGAATGCTGCTTGTAAAAATCGCAACAAACATGACAGCCATCTGTTTTTGAGGGGTCAACGAAGAAAGGTTCCCTGAAATCTCCCAGTAATCCCAATCTTCGGAAGAATAGGTTTTAATTTTCCCGGAAGCATCACCTGAATATTCCCAGTAATCCCAATCCTCTGATGAATAGGTCCTCATTTTAAGTGAAGTTCCGGATCCGGTAATCTCCCAATAGTCCCAATCATTAGAACTGTAAGTTCTTATTTTTATGTTTCCTCCATCCAATTCCCAATAATCCCAGTCTTCGGAGCTATATGTTTTTATTTTTCCGGAAACTCCTCCATAGGTATATTCCCAGTAATCCCAATCTTCAGAAGTATATGTTTTAACTTTTCCCGAATTACCGGCATAATCCACTTCCCAATAATCCCAATCTTCGGAAGTATAGGTCTTTATTTTCCCGGATTGTGCGATTCCGTTTACAGCCAGGCACAATGTAATCATCAGTAAGAGAGTAATTTTCTTCATTTTAAAAAAATATATAACCCGAAATTATTAAAATAAATTTGAACAAAATCCTACATTAAAAAAATAGTTACTGTCGTATGCTGCGCTTCGAACCTATTCTGAAGGATTTTTTTCAATTACTTTTTATCAGAAAGAAGTACAACCTGCATAAAAAAGTAACTTTGTGGATGCTCTATTCGAAAATGAAGCTCCGAAACAATCACATCATTCTGATGGGGATCCTGCTCGTTGCAGGGATTCTTCGGTTCTACCATTTTTTTGAACTGCAGTTTTTCCACGATGAATACAGTGCCATTGTCAGAACATCGTATTCCAATACGCACGATCTAATTACGCAGGGAGTCCTCCCCGACTTTCATCCGGCTGGAGTACAGGTTTTTCTGTTTTATTGGGTGCACTTATTCGGAACAGCTACCTGGGTTGTTAAGTTACCATTTGTACTGATGAATATCGCCAGTATTTACCTGGTATATGTCATCGCAAAGCGATGGTCCAACGAAACAGTCGGATTAATTTCAGCAGCATTTCTCGCAACCACTCAATACACTATTCTATACGGTATTTATGCGCGACCTTATTCCTCCGGGTTGTTTTTTACCCTGTTATTGGTACTGGCACTGACGAATTTCATTCAACGTCCCGATCATCGTTTCTGGTGGAACTGGTTATTATTCGTTCTCGCAGGAACCGCTTGCGCTTATAATCAGTATGTCAATATGCTGATTGCGGGCATCATTGGCATTTCGGTTCTTCCTCTTGTACCGCGAAAAATCATTCTAAAATACATCATAGCAGGAGTTGCCATTGGAATTTTGTATATCCCCCATCTTCCCATCCTGTTCTTTCACCTGAGCAAAGGTGGTGTCGGAGGCGGTGATGGTTGGTTACCTCCCCCGGATCCGGAATTCATAACCAATTACCTGGCTTATTTAGGTCATTATTCCTGGTGGTCGCTCGTATTGGTTCTTTTCATCCTGATTTTTGGTTGGTATCAAAATCGGTTCGTAAAAACGGAAGTACTGAATACTACTTCCAACTACCGGCTCTATTTCTTCCTGTGCTGGTTTGTTACTCCTTTTCTGATCTGTTATTTTTATTCGGTATACAAAAACCCGATTCTCCAGTTTTCAGTACTTATTTTCACCCATTTCACCATTTATTTATTCCTGTTCGGATGGTTAAAACCATTGAAACCTGTATACAATTTTACAATCGTTGCAGCAATCATATTGACAAATACCCTGACACTCATTTACGTCAGGGAACACTATCACGTGAATTACAATGTCGGTTATGCATCGATACTGGATCAACTGGAAATTGAACGAAAAAAACACCCGGGCATTCCTGCTCTTGTCCAAACGGATCCTCGTTTTTCTGAATTTGAGCAACAACAACGTAAACATCCTGTACAATTTGATCCGTATACTTTTACGAGTAACACGGAGCTCATCCATTACCTGGATTCTGTTGCTCAGAAAAGTGATTATTTTTATTTTGTTTTTTCGGCTGAAACGTCCCCGGAAACAGTTCCGGTAATTCAGCATTATTTCCCGGTAATCGAACAGGAACATGTCAACCAGGTGAATACCATTTATGTCTTTTCAAAACAGGGTAAAAAGCATTCGCTTCCTGTTATTGATCACTGGATTCCTTTGGCCGACATACCAAAGAAATGGAACAATACAACCAAGACAAATTGTATACAAATAGAGGATAAATGGTATTACAAAATAGATTCTCTTTCAGAATGGGGACCTGAAATTGTATTCGACCTGAAAGACATTTCCGCTGCTCCTCACAACATGATTGACATTGAAATCAGTACAAAGGGATTAGCTCCAGAAAAAGAAGTAATCATTACAGCAAGTATCACTGATAAGGATTCTACCTTGATGTGGACCGGTGGAAGTACTTACATACAAATCGACAACAGTGATCAGGGGAAAATTTTTCACTCCATTACTATCTCCGACATGGATTACATTCAAAATAATCAACTCAAAATCATGATCTGGAACAAATCCAAGACTCGATTTTACATCGAAGATGTGATCATCCGCCTGCGGGAAGGAAATCCGTACAAATATGGGGTACTATATCCGATTTACCCGACCGTTACTTCAACGCTAACAGGTCTTCAACGCCAATAAAACGCTCTACGGTAAATCCTTCGGCATACTCTACGCCGATCGGTCTTCCCATGTTCGACATTCTCCCTTTGATAAATTCAAAAAATTCTTTTCCTGAAATCGGTGTCTTCGGCGCATCGGAATTCGGATCGTAAAACTGCGTACGAAACGCTTTAAGTACCTCCATTTTTTGCTCGGCAAACGGTGTAACATCTACTACAAAGTCAGGTTCAATATAGCGATCCTGAATGTAATGGTAAACTGCTTTCGGGCGGTACGCCTGTTGCTGTTCTCCATCCAGTTCTGTACGGATTTTTTCCAATCCTGCAAAAAAGCAGGCATCTGAAACAAGTTTGGACGCCTTTCCATGATCGGGATGCCGGTCGGAGATTGAATTTGCCAGGACGATTTCAGGGCGACATCTTCTGATTTCCCGAATAATTGCCAAGCGGTTTTCAGCATTGTCTTCAAAGAATCCGTCTGCCATTTTCAGGTTAGTACGGTAATGTAATCCCATTAGTCTGGAAGCTTCCGCAGCCTCCTCGTACCGGGTTTCGATGGTCCCCCTCGTTCCCAATTCACCTTGCGTAAGATCTACAATCCCAACAGTTTTCCCGTTTTTAATATGTTTGATCAACGTACCTGAAGCCGATATTTCAATATCGTCCGGGTGTGCTGCAAATGCAAGAATATCTAATTTCATAACCTCGTTTTTCCGCACAAAAGTACGAAATACAATGCATTTTTATTCACTAACCCCTATCACAAATGTTCGAACCCGGCTGAATTATTAATACCTTTACCATTAAATACAGAACCATGCAGCGAGTTGTTGTCATCGATTATGGGATGGGGAATTTGTTTTCCGTCATAAAAAAACTCAAACGGATCGGAGCGGATGCCGTTGTTTCTGACTCATTAACAGTTATTGAAGCAGCAGACAAAATCATTCTTCCCGGAGTAGGTCATTTCGGGAAAGCTATGGAAAATCTTTCTGAGCGGGGCCTGATCGATGTATTAAACAAAAAAGTACTCATAGAAAAAACACCGGTATTGGGAATTTGTCTGGGAATGCAGCTGATGTGTACAGAAAGCGAAGAAGGCAACGACAAAGGGTTTAACTGGATTGATGCTTCTGTAAAACGATTCCAGGTAAACGATTCATTGCGCTTTAAAGTTCCGCACACTGGCTGGAATCAAATAACAATCGAAAAAGAAAGCCCGATTATGGAGGGAATTACGGCCGGAGAAGAGTTTTATTTCGTGCACAGCTACCATGTCATCTGCAACAACCGCAACAACATTCTGAACACAACTCATTTTGAAGAGACATTTACTTCCGCATTTCAACACGAGAACATTTTCGGCGTGCAATACCACCCGGAAAAAAGCTACGAGACCGGAGAAACACTCATGCGGAATTTTATCGAGTTATAGTAGCGCAGGGATTTTATTCTGCACATAAAGCACAGCTGGTAGACAGGAGAAAAATAAATAGTAAGAACCACCCTCAGACAAAGCTAAACAAGCCCTAATCAAGCCTAACAAGATCAGACAGAGAAATATTGAAAACTTCTGCAATTTTGTTAAGCGTAATAACACCAACATTTATTTGTCCTTTTTCAATTCTCCGAATATTGCTTTCGCTTGTGCTAATTTCAAAAGCCAATTGAACTTTGGTTAACTTATAACGCAATCTTAACTCAGAAATTCTTTTTCCAAGTCGTTGAAGAAAAATTTTATCCTGTTCAATAACCATATCCAAATATGGTCGAATAGTAAAATTAATTTCGCTCATATTTGAGCGTTAAAAATATTTTTACTACATTTATATCGAAAACATAAAACTCAATGCCACAAAACAGACAGACCAACTATTCCCCTTGTTCATTCGTTTATAGAGTATAAGCGCTTTTACACGCTCGCTTTCTGCGAAATGAAAGAAAATAACTAATTTTATAAACAACCTTCATTTAATTGAGTGAACCGTTTTGTTTTACATATCATTTTATTATTCTTTAGTCATCTTTTGAATGCTCAGGAACAGAACCTCGTGTATAACGGAAGTTTTGAAGAATATTCTGAATGCCCTGTAAGTGCTGAAATGAATAATGGGCAATTTGAACGCGCAAGAGGTTGGTGGATACCTACATTGGCATCACCGGATTATTATCATCGTTGTAATAATGATAATAATGGTGCCTGGAATTCAGTATGGATACCAAATAATTTTTGGGGACATCAGGAAACATTTTATGGAGATGGCTATGCCGGTTTTATTCCTGTTATGGATGGCAATGGATTGGAATATGAATATTTTAGAACTGAATTAATTTCTCCGTTGAAACCTTGCATAGAATATCGTTTCAGTATGTATGTTTCATTAGCCGATTATTCAACGCACGGATTAAGTAAAATAGGTGCCTATTTTTCTACTGATAATCCTTATCAACAAAATACAAGTAGAATTATAAATAATCCTCAGATCAAATATACAGGAGTTCCAATTACCGACACCATTAACTGGACAAAAATAGAAGGAACATTTACCGCCGATGGCGGAGAGCAATACTTAACCATTGGATTTTTTGATGAAAATATTGATACACTTTTTGTGCAATCCTCTTTGGGATTCTATTTTCATCCATACTATTATGTTGATAGCATTTCTTTGTATCAAGTGGAATCTAATAACACTGTTCCTTGTGATTTTCAGATAACTTTTCCAAATGTATTTACTCCTAATGGTGATGGGATGAATGATATAATTAATATTTCTGACCTGTTGGGATTTGTGAATGAAGTGAAAATACTGAACCGGTGGGGAAATGTAATTACTCTGTTAAACAAGGATAATCCCATATGGAATGGAAGTAATTGTCCGGACGGAGTGTATTATTACATTTTTAAATATGAAGTAAGTAGTAAACAAAAACACCAAAGCGGTTTCATTCAGTTGGTGAGGTAAAACTTGTCAGATAATGAAACGAAAATTATTATTTGCCGGTGCACTATTAGTTTATGGCACCGGTATAGCACAAATTGCCCCCGTTGGTGGAAGCCAGGGCACTAATAGCATTGAATACTGGTCGAGAAGTGGGAATAACTACAACGGTTCCAATAACAATATTTTTGGCACCAAATGGAATTCTCCCATTTACACGATTACAGGTGGGATTTCTCCTGCACATGTGCGAATGAAATTGAACGGTGATTTTACTATAGTCCCCCAATATCCCATTAACAATTATGGTTGGAATCAAAACGTCAACACTACCGGTTACATGGGCTTGGGTGTAAATAGTCCCATTCCCGGAAATCAGTTTCTGTGGTCCAACAAAGGCCCTTTTTCACTACTGCACCTCAATGGCAGAAACGGCACCTTTGTACAGGAATTGGGCTACCGTCCGTGGATGCAGGCGGGAATCACCCTTACGGATAACCAGGATTTGTCGTACCTGGGAATGCGCCGCGTAGGCAGCGGATTTGATGTCACGGAAACAGTCATTGCCTGGTCGGATAATCCTTCCTCTACCAACGGACCGGATGATTTCTCCATTCGTTTTATGGGTGGTTCGGGAAATACGGCTATCAGCACTACCAACCTACAGGAAACCGGAGACCTGGATGGCTTGCATGTCGCACGTTTTGCAGGCACAGGTGAATTCGGGTTGGGAAATACCTTTGGCATCAATGCTGCCGGAACACCGAACAACCTGTATGTCCGCCCACAGTCGTTGGCACATTACAGTCTGA
>DHNG01000033.1:45592-53220 GCA_002409405.1 Flavobacteriales bacterium UBA5422
GCTCCGTGTGGCAGCAGTTCACCAACCGAAACACCACAACCGGTTCCGGAACGGGAGAAACAGCTTCAGACGGGCTACGCATCGGAATCATCGGGCACACAAATGTCAATGTGAATGGAACCGCAGCTGTCTACAACCAGGAAAATGCAGCACTTTTATTTTCTACAAATGTGAACACCAATTCCATTAACGTGACAAATGGAAGCACACAGGAGCGTGTCCGCATTATGTCGGCAGGTACGCCAACCAACCTGGCAGCAGGAGGCATGGGAATTCACAATCCTGCCGGTATCGGTACTAACCTTACCCGTATGGCTGTCAGCCACAATCCGGCACAACCGGTAACCCGGCCGATGAGTCTGCTCCACCTGGGATACAATACCGGTCTGAACTCCTTTCCACCCGGCGCGGATGACGGATGGCGACCCTGGATGGACATCGGAACCTTTACTTCCAACGGAACGGATAATGTATACGTAGGATTGAAAGCCGAAGGAACCGATCGCCTGGATGCGGTGGTAAGCTGGGGAGACAACCAGTCTGCAGGGCCCGTCAGTAACGAAGGACCGGATAACCTGCGCTTTATCTTCACCTCTACCACTACATCTGCCACCAATCCGGGAGATCCGGTCTCCACCTCCACCGACGGACTGGAAGTAGCGCGCATGCATCCCGGACAGGCCTCTACGCTAACCAATAACTACGGAATGGTGGGCATCGGAAACTTTTCCGCAAACGGCACCAACACTGCTCCGGCAAATGCAATTGATGCCAAGCTGGACATTGACGGGGATCTCCGCATCCGAACCGTTACACAGGACAATTCCCTCACACAGGTACTGGTGATCGACCCGGCAGACCACAACCGGGTACATTGGGCAGCTATTGATCTGCCTGCTGGAAATGGTTTTGTAGACTGTACAGATACAACAGCAGCCGCTGACCTGACTGCAGATGCTAAGACAAATCTGAACAATAACAACCTGTATTTCGAAGGAAATGACCTGCAAGGAATGAACCACATCGGGATCGGGTATGATTGTTCTCAAACACTTCCAGCCAAATTGAGCACCTATCAATGGCATCCTGCCGTGGTGAATCAAACAACGGTTGCTGTGAGCGGGATCAATGAAGATCTTTCGGTGACTGCACTTACCGAACACATCGGTGTACAAGGGAAATCGCTGGGAGCACATACCACCACCGACTACGTACAAAACAAAGGAGGAGATTTTCATGCCGCGAATGCAGTGGCAAACTATGCTGTTTTTGCATACGCTGAAGCAGGAAGCCAGACCGCATCGAACAATCATGCTGGTATCTTCCGTGCGGTGGAAGGTACTGAAACGATTGGTATACGGGCGACAGGGTCTTATGCGTCCGGACTGAATTACGGTGTCATGGCAAACGGACACGGAGGAACGCATGCATATGGATTGTATGCTGTGGCAAGTGGCGCATCAACAGCAAACTACGCCGCTCACCTGACAGGAGATGTCTTCGCGAATGGGAATATCGTATTAACCTCGGATATTAACCTGAAAGAAAACATAACGCCGCTTACTGATGCAGGAGCCACGCTGAACAGCCTGAATCCGGTTTCATTTGACTACAAGCACAGCGGGATCTATGAGCGAATGCACATGCCACAAAACATGCAATATGGATTAATCGCACAAGAAGTAGAGCCGGTTCTCCCAACATTGATCAAACAAGGGCATTATCCTGCCGAATATGACAGCCTGGGCAATGAAACTGCTGCTGCAATCGAGTTCAAAACCATGAATTACGAAGGGCTGATTCCCATTCTTGTAAAAGGACACCAGGAACAAAGTACTATAATTGACTCATTGCAGACAGCTAATGATTCGTTGCAAAGCCAAATCAGCGGACTCAACGATCGGCTTTCACAGTTGGAAAACTGCCTGAGTGGAATTTTACCGCTGTTGTGTCAGCTCAGTCAACAAGCAGTTGAACAGAACGGGCCGGAAACACAGGAGCAGCTGAGATACATCATGGAGGTGGAGTTGAGCAACGGAGAAGCCATTGTACTGAATCAGAATGTACCGAATCCGTTTGCAGAATCAACCGTGATTACCTACAGTATCCCTTCCAGTGTACAGACCGCACAGATCATCTTCCATGATGCAACAGGCGCGCAGATCAAGTCGCTCGACGTTCATGAACGGGGAAACGGGCAGATCAATGTCTATGCCAACGACCTGAGTACAGGAATCTACACCTACTCATTGATTGCTGACGGGAAAATTGTAGCAACCAAACGCATGCTGAAGCAGTAAGGGGATGACAGTATGATGAGTTGATAGTATGATTTGATGAGGGGTTGACTGTATGATGGAGATTCTTCAACATTCATAATTCAGCATAATTCTGAAATAAAAAAGGGACCTTCGATTGAAGATCCCTTTCTAATTCTACAAACAGAACTATTATTATTTTGCGAATGAACGCTTTTCTTTGATTCTTGCTGATTTTCCTGTTCTTTCACGGAAGTAGAAAATACGAGCACGACGAACAGCACCTTTTTTCACGATTTGGATGGACTCCAAAAACGGTGAAGAAACAGGGAAGATACGCTCAACTCCTACGTTTCCTGACATCTTACGAACAGTAAACGTTTCAGTTGAACCTTCTCCACGACGCTGGATTACAACACCTTGAAACAACTGAGTACGCTCTTTGTTTCCTTCCTTGATCTTATACGAAACGATGATTGTATCTCCGGCTCCAAAGTTAGGAAGCTCTTTACGCTCTACCAATTCGTTTTGAATTTCTCTGATAATAACATTATTGCTCATGACTCTTAATTTCTTTCTTAATTCACTCCGCCTGAAACGGGGTGCAATATTACGAATATTTTATTTAATAACACATGAATCACCTAAACTTTTTTCGAAAAAAAAATTAAACCTCCTTTTTCCTTGGTAAATATAGCTGATTTGGTAAATTTAACACCTGAAAACTTTTGAAACATTTACATTTTCCTGGTATGGATAAACGAATTATCGGAAGACAAGAGACTGCGGATTTGCCCACATTCGGATTGATGAACAAAACGGTAAAAATAGATTCCGGAGCATATACTTCCAGTATTGACATCGTCAATGTACGACTGGAAAATGATTTATTGTTTGTCTTGTTTGAAAAAGGAAAGGAAGAGGTACTCTTTAAAAAGTACAAAGTCAAACGTGTCAAAAGTTCCAATGGCATTATACAGGAACGTTATGTTATAAAAGGTACCATCCGGTTGGGAGATATTGATTATAACACCCCGTTTTCGCTGACAGACAGAAGCGGAATGCGTTATCCCATTCTGCTTGGAAGAAAATTGCTCAACAAACACTTTCTCATTGACACCAGCAAAAAGAACCTGCTTCAGAACACAGGTGATGCATCGTAAATGAATTTGATGCCCCGGTGTGTAGTTCAATATAAAAAACGTAACTTTAGTTCATTAAAAGATAATAACCATGAAAAAACCCATTTATTTAGTTCCTGTAGATTTTTCACCGGTTTCCATTGAAGCCATCACAACAGCAATCGCATTGGCTAAACGAAACAACGGCTCTGTTCTTGCCATTCATATTGTTGCAAAAAAATCGGAAAGAGATACTGCCAGAACTCAGTTTAAACAGATTATCCAGGAGCTTCAGACAGAAGATCAGGAGTTGATTGAAACGAAAGTATTGATCGGAGGAATTTACGAAGACATTGCAAAAGCTGCCGAAATTATCGGGGCCAGCCTGATCGTCATGGGAACACATGGGGCAAAAGGAATCCAAAAACTGTTCGGAAGTCACGCACTTCGATTGGTCAGCAGTACAGGAACGCCATTTGTCATTCTTCAGGAAGGCGGATCACTGACGGACATAAAAACAATCGTGATGCCGTTCAATTTTGAGCGGGAAAGCATTCAGATCGCTAACTTCGCAGGATTTATTGCCAAACAGTTCGATGCAACGATCCACCTGGTCGGGTATCACGATGATGATGAATGGCTTAGAGGAAAATCACATGCCAACCAGTTAGTTGTACGCAGACAATTTGATGAGCATAATGTAAAATACGAAATTGAAAACCTCCCGAAATCGAGTGTATACATCAATGCATTACTGGAGTACACGGATAAAGTCAATGCGGATCTGATTGCGTCTTCTTTCTTCGTAGACACTTTCCTGCCAACCATGAATTCTTTTATTCAGGCATTGATTGAGAATGACCGCCAAATTCCATTGTTGACAGCAAATGCAGAGGAACTGACTATTTCTTCCGGTTATTCATTTATGACCATATGATCTTAAAAATAAACCATAAAAAAAGCCTGATGTATTTTTCAACATCAGGCACCTAAACCAAAAACAAATGAAAACAATCTATATAATGTTTTCTATGGAACTTCTACTTGACGTTGAAATTAAACAAAAGTATCCGATTAGTTTTCACAAAAAACTTTAAGTGTAGTTTTTATTGATTAAACGGTATAGTGTTGGTAGTTACAAAATATTCTCTTAACATTTCTTGAAAAGCCCCATGGCAAAACGGATCATTATTATAGGTTTCATTGCAGCCGGAATTGCATTGGCATACCTGAAACGTGCTGAAATTAAACAGTTACTGTTCGGCACGCAAAAAACGGTTAATCATTCGGAAGTTACCCTACTGATCAAAGAAGATCTGACAGCGGACGCACTTGCTGCATTTCTGGTTGAGAAAGGTGTATTAAATGAAACGAAACCTTTCTTGAAACAACTGGAAAAACAAGAACTGTCCGATGAGACGTTTGATGCAGGAAAATATGTCATTTTATCGGGGACCAAACTCACGGACCTCGCTCATGGATTCTCCAGAGGAGAAAACGGACATGGTGTCGCAGAATTGAAAGTAAAAGTGCTTTTCAACCGATGTAAAACAATTGAAGACATCGGAATGAACATCTCCAAATGCATTGCCGCAGACAGCAGTTCACTTGTCGATTACATTAGTGCGCCGGCTACCTTGTCTAAATATAGTTTTACATTGCAACAGATGCCTGCACTTTTCATCCCGGATGAATATGAAATGTACTACGATACAGACGCGGCGGAATTTGTTGCTGCGATGGCAGATAAGTTCAAAGAATTCTGGACAGAAGAACGTAAAAGCAAATTGAAAGCGATTGGTCTCTCCTACCCTTCTCAGGCAACAACACTGGCAAGCATTGTATATGCGGAACAAGGAAAGATTGCCGCAGAATGGCCAACCATTGCGCGGTTGTATCTCAATCGACTCAATAAGGGTATGAAACTGCAATCCGACCCGACCTTTAAGTTTTGCTGGGGAAGTGAACTGAATGGAGTTCAGCGTTTGGTCGGTAAACACAGAAACATTGATTGCGATTACAATACATATAAGATTAACGGACTTCCTCCCGGACCGATTTGCATTGTTCCTAAAAAAGTAATTGACGCCGTATTGACTCCTGCAACAAATAATTATCTGTTCATGTGTGCCAAACCTGATTACTCAGGAGAACACGATTTTACTCATTCAGACATTGTTCATGTCAAGAATGCATTGGTATACCATCGTTGGTTGAATAAAGAAGGGAAAAAGTAATACCCGACAACAAAAAAACCGGGTAAAAACGGAACATTTTTTGCTTTTCTCCGAATACAATTAAGCAATGAGAAATTTTTTCAACTCCATAGCATTTGTCTGTTGTTTCATCACGCTCTTCGCACAATCTGAAACAGGGTTGTGGAAAGGAAGTCTCTACCCGAACGGGACCGCTCCTGAAAAGGGAATGGCCGTCTACCTGGAAATACAGGAACAGAAAACAGGAGAAATTACCGGTAAATCACGGAATGAACTATACAACTCTGCTGATTTTGCATTAAAAAATATAAAAGGAGAAAAAAAGGGAGGAAAAATATCCCTCAACGAGACCGTACTTTCGAAAAAAGCGACCGGTAGCAGAACGAGCTGGTGCAGAATGCAGTTGCAGCTTACCTACAATCCGGAAACAGGTTATCTGGAAGGGACATATTCGAGTAACGAGTGTAAAAATCAGGCAGGAAAGGTAATTTTGTACCGGGAAGAAGGTACATTTCCCGGAGAAACAGATAACCCGGAATCTCATCACTGGTTTGATCTACTGGCAAAAGATCTGAAAAAAGGATTGAATGCACCCGAAATACGTAAAAAGGAACGCGATAATTTCGTATTCAAGCCTATCTATTTTGATTATGATAAATCTGAGATTAAACCAGAGTTTTACGATTTTCTCAACAAATTAATTCATGTCGTTGAAGGGCATTCCGATCTGCGAGTACAAGTAACGGGACATACGGATTCAGACGGTTCTGACGCGTACAATGACGGTTTATCTCAACGACGTGCGCAAGCCATCATCGATTTTTTTGTTGCGAGGGGATTGAGTGCCGACCGGTTGGAATTTGATTTTAAAGGTGAAAAAGCACCTGCTGACACGAACTCCACACCAGAAGGGCGGCAGCGTAACAGAAGAGTCGATTTTCAATTCATCTGATGTTTAATTTTCGATTTTTTTCAGTTTCAACCCTTCCTTTTTCAAGGCGACTTCAAAATCCGTTGAGGCGGTAATCAACACTTGTACATTGTCTTTTCCCAGCTTCAGATCCACGGCACTGATATCTAGATCATTGATTGTTATATCTGCTTTTCGAACCAGTTTTGTTTTTTGCACACCATCTTTTATCAAAGTAGGAATCACTTGCAGGTATTCTTCCACGTTGAACACGGCATACTTATTTAACAGGTGAATGATTTCCGTATGTAATAAATCGGTTGCTGAGTTAATCAAATCCTCATCCAACCTGCTTTCAATTCCAATATTGCTAATGGTAAGGGTTGCATCTTCTCTTGAGAATCGGGGAAATCCTTTTGTTTTCACAATCCCGTTCAAATCTCCGGAAATACCAATTTCACCGACCACGTTATCTGTACCGTTCGAAATACTGACAGAAGCAATCCGGAACGTAAAACCTTTTACATGTACCGTCTTTCCCTTCAACTGCATGTTTACCGCATCGTTGATCTGTTTCAGCGGTACTAGTGCATGCAGATGGATCGTACTTTGTTTTTCACTGTTGTACTGCTTCAGTAGTTCTATTTTTTTGGGAAATGCTACTTTTTCAATCGTGCTGGTATCCGAATCGTGCCGTACATATACTTTTGACTGGACAGCTACATTCAACCGGATCGAGTCCCCCATTGACTGATCAACATGAACGGCCATGTGCTGTGGTTGAACTTTCAGGTAAAAATTGCTGTATCCCTTTCCTATCGGTTTATTCTTCTGAAGATCCGTCCACACTTTTTTAATCGGCTTCACCAGGTTTACTTTTTCCTTTACAACCTGGTCAACAGTGGCAATTATTTCGGTTGATTTTTCCAGCAGATTTTTCTCGACCAACTTCTTCATATTAATCTGGAATCCTGCAATTTCAGCAACCGGTTCTTCAATCCATTCGATGGACTGTAACTGTGTTTTTGTATTCAGTTGAAGGTATTCATTCAAATTGATCGATGATACCAGATGAGCCGCAATACAAAATTTGAGCGGTTTCTTGTCAAATATCCGTACAGCT
>DHNG01000033.1:53370-59368 GCA_002409405.1 Flavobacteriales bacterium UBA5422
TTTCCTATTTTTTTCACAAGCACAACTTCCACTTCCAATGGAATCGTTGTATACAGTTGTTCATTGTTCAGGTGGAATACCACATTCCCTGTCCGCATGACTTTCAACTCCAGCGAGTCTTTCTGATTCTTCATCGGCTGTGTTTTTTCAACCAATACTTGTTTCAGTTTTTTATTTGCCAATTTTTGGAGATCATCAACAGCAATATATACAGGAAAATACAATGTTGAAACAGTAGGCTCAATCAGTTCGGAGGATTCATTTTCAACATACTCCAATTGTTGACGTGTTCGAAAGTAGACAAGCAGCACAACACTCGTTATCAGAATGATCAGGATTCCAATCAGTATTTTGAGTGCTTTTGGCATATTTCGGGATCAATGTGCTAACAAAGATGATAAAATAATCTGTACATCTCTTCTTCAATGTAGTCAATTAACATCAATTCAGATTAACAAAATCAAATACGTTGTATTGTGTCTCTGTAAATCAGCCAAAAACAATACTTAAATTTAGTTCCTGTGCAAAACTGCTTTCTGAAAGGTACCGATGAAATGATTGCCCACCTCCGGTGATTCTTCGGTTCCTAATCCTGTTTTGTTCTGTGCCTCCGTGCTGGTGACATGAATCTCCATGTTCATTACATCTTTTTCAAGCCAGTAATAACAAATCAACAGATTTCCCATCACCGAAAATGAACTGACAATCCTCCCTCCGACCTGCGTCTGAGGAAGTTTAATCCCATTTTTTTCGTCGATGACCCATTGACCACTCACAGAATCTTTGATCAATTCATACGCACGTGTATTTTCATTTTCCATGTTGTAGGTAATTTCCCACGTCCAACGGTTTACTTCCAACGGCTGAATATTCAGTTCCATTGAAATGACCTGAGCAGGACCATTCCCTTCAGCTCTGGAAGAATAAATCATCAGATCTCCTTTCCAGTTGCCTTTCCAGGTATTCGGGAACTGGTCGTTTTGTGCAACGGAATAAACAACCGGCATACAAACGAAAAATAGTAAATAAATAGTTGATTTCATATCAGTGTGTTGTCTGTGTTATTTTTTCTAAAAAGCGAATCGTTACCTCTTCTACCTGTTGTAATTCCTCATCCGAGATACAATAGGGTGGATTAAAGAAAAACACATTCCCCAGTGGTCGGATAAAAATTCCGTTTTGAAGGAAATGCGCTACAATCTCATCACGGATGACTGAGTAATACGATGATCCTTCCTGTTGTTTCAGTTCAATAGCCAGAATCGTTCCAGTCATTCTGATATTGAAAATTGCAGGATGTATTTTCAGTTTCTGTACAAGCTGTTGGTTCCAGTGTTCAATACGCTGCACACCTTCCCACGTTTGCTGTTGTTCAAACAAATCCAGACTGGCACAAGCACAGGCACAAGCAAGTGAATTCCCTGTAAATGAATGCCCGTGCAGTAACGCATTCGCTTTTTTATCACTCAGAAAAGCGTTGTAAATCTCCGTTGTTGCTACGGTCAATCCAAGTGGTAGCGTTCCTCCTGTTAATCCTTTACTCAGGCAGACAATATCCGGAACTTCCTTGCAATGATTCAATGCAAATAATTTTCCTGTTCGCCCCCATCCGGTCATTACCTCATCAAAAATTACCTTTACATCGAATGATTTTGCCAGTCGAACAAGTGCATCCAACCACTCAGCACGGTACATCCGCATTCCTGCCGAACCTTGTACCAACGGTTCAATAATCAAACATCCGACCTCTCCCGATTCCATTTTCAGACGAGCATCTTCCAGTACCAACTGTTCATTTTCCACAGTCGGAAAATCCAGAAAATCCACATCAAAAAAATACGGTTCAAAAGGTGTATTAAATCCTCCCCGCTGCCCTACTGACATTGCTCCGAACGTATCACCGTGATAAGCTCCGTCCAACGCCAGAACCTTCGGTTTGTTAATTCCCTGATTGTACCAGTATTGTACCACCATTTTCAATGCCACTTCAACAGCTGTCGATCCGTTGTCCGAGAAAAATACTTTCTGAAACGTCTCCGGGAGTTTTTGACACACCCGCTCTGCCAGTTCAATTGCTTTGTGATGTGTCGCATCTGCAAAAATGGTATGATCTATTTTTGAAAATTGCTCTGAAAGCGCTTTCCCGATATATGCATTGCTATGTCCATGCACATTCACCCACCAGGAAGAATTAATGTCAATGTATTTTTCACCTGTCGCCGTATAAAAACAGGTATCTTTTGCCGACACAACTTCCAACGGAATCGGCGCTGTTTTCATCTGTGTAAACGGATGCCACACGTGTGCATTATCTTTTTCTATCCAAGAAGCCATTGTTCAATTTTTTCTTTGTGAATTGCTGCCTGTTCCCTGATAAAAGCGGCATCAACTTGTGTGGCAAGCGGAATATGCAGATTGATTCCGTTTCCTGTAATCGTCTGAATGATCTGTTCCGATTCTTCGTGTGCATTCCCTGTCACAATAATTCCAGCCAACCGGATGCCTTTTGTCTTGAGGTATTCCAATGTCAATAGTGTATGGTTGATACTCCCCAGGTAATGCTTTACAACAAGAATCACGGGGATATCCCAATGAGTTATTACATCTGCAATGGTATTCCCACTGTCATTCACCGGTACCAGGATTCCTCCTGCACCTTCAACAATCAATGTACCGTTTACCTCCGGCAAAGGTATCTCTTTGGTAATTGTGACACCATCCAAGCGGGCACTTGTATGTGGAGAGAGCGGTTTTGTCAATCGGTACTGCTCTTGTAAAATCGTCACATTTGCTGTCCAGTTCTGAATTTTTATCGAATCAGAATTATCCAGATCACCTGATTGGATCGGTTTCCAGTAATGCGCATTGAGCGCTTCTGACACAATCGCAGCAACAACTGTTTTACCAACATCCGTTCCTATTCCGGTAATGAAGAATCTGTTTGAAGAATCTTTTTCCATGCGTTTTTATGAAGTGTCAAAGATAGCTTTTCTGCTGCTTCACCTTCGTGTTTTGCGTATTTTTCTTCATCTTTGCACCCCAATGAAAACATTTGATGAATTAGTACTGGAACAATTGTACGGCATGATCACTCCCAGCAAAGTAGAGATGTTCGAACGATTGGCTCCGATGAAATCGGATTACCTTACCGTTGTTCTGGAAAACATTTACCAGGAACACAACGCATCTGCGGTACTGCGTACCTGCGAAAGTTTTGGTGTTCAAAGCCTCCACATCATCGAGAAAGACTGCAAATACCAGGTTCAACGTGATATTGCCAGAGGAGCAGGGAGATGGGTTGATATGTACAATTACAACGATGAAAATCCGACCATCACCTGTTTGAAGCAATTAAAATCCAACGGATACCGTATTTTAGCCACAACTCCGCATGAAAATGACTGTACCATTGATACGGTCCCCATTGATACACCAATGGCACTGGTATTTGGAACGGAGGGAGACGGAATCTCACAGGAAGTGATGGATCTGGCGGATGAATTTGTCAAAATCCCCATGTACGGTTTTACGGAAAGCTTCAACATCTCTGTTTCTGCAGCTATTTCAATGTATGCACTGCGTTCACGTCTTGAAAAATCGGCTGTCAGTTGGAGAATGACTCCTGAAGAACTTGTCGCGTTAAAAATAAAGTGGTGTACACGTATTATTCCACATGGAAATAAGGTAGTTCCGGAGGTCATCAAACGCTTAAAAGTTAATTTTTTATAAAGCCTGAAACAACCCATAATTCTTAACTGTCAATTGAAAAACTTTGGTATATTTGTCAGTAATGGAAATTTAAAACTATTTAGTTATGGGAAAAGGTGATAAAAAAACAGCCAAAGGTAAACGTGCACAAGGAAGCTACGGAATAACAAGAAAGCGTAAAAAATCAGCTGCAACTCCTAAACCGAGTGTCAAAAAGGTTGCTGAAAAGAAGGAAACTGTTGCAAAAGAAGCAAAACCTAAAAAAGCCGTAACTGATAAAAAGCCAACCGAAAAGAAACCGGTAGCAAAGAAAGCTCCGGCAGAGAAAAAACCAGCTAAAAAAGAATCGGAGGCTTAACAATTCTTTTAACATAGATTCATTCATTTTTATTCTGCAAAATCTGTTTTCAAACGAAAAAAAACTAACACCTTTGCAGGAGTAAAAGTTGTACATAAAAATAATCTTAAAATGAAACACAATTTTGGGGCAGGACCTTGTATTTTACCACAGACGGTATTTGAACAGGCTGCAAAAGGAGTTTTAGATTTTAACGGACTTTCCATCTTAGAAGTATCTCACCGGCACAAAGATTTTGTTGCGGTAATGGAAGAGGCCCGTGAACTTGTAAAAAAAGCATTAAATGTACCTGACGGGTACACTGTTTTGTATCTTCAGGGCGGTGCAACTTTAGGATTTACAATCGCTGCGTTAAACATGACGAGAGGTGGTAAAGCGGGATACATCAATACAGGTGTCTGGGCCAGCGGTGCCATCAAGGAAGCAAAAGTAGTCGGAGTTGACGTAGATGTACTGGCTTCTTCCGAAGATCAAAACTTTTCTTACATTCCGAAAGGATTTGAAATTCCTTCTAATCTTGATTATTTACATTATACGTCCAACAATACGATCTACGGAACACAATTCCAGGAACAAGTGAAAACAACTGTTCCATCGGTATGTGACATGTCTTCGGATATTTTCTCAAAAGAAATCAACGTTGCAGATTTCGATCTGATTTATGCAGGAGCACAGAAAAACCTGGGACCTGCAGGAGCAACGTTATACATCGTTAAAGAAGAAGTACTCGGCAAATTTAAAACACCGTTTATGCCAACCTATTTCAACCTGGCAAAACAACACGAGAAAGAGTCAATGTTGAATACACCACCGGTATTTTCGGTCTATGTTGCCATGCTGAATCTGCGTGATCTGATCGCCACAGGAGGTGTAAAGGCTGCTGAAGAACGAAACAATGCAAAAGCAGGTTTATTGTACAATGAAATTGACAACAACCCGTTGTTTGTATCAAAAGTTGCTGTTGAAGACCGCTCTAAAATGAATGTCTCTTTTGTACTGAAAGATGAATATACAGGATTGGAAGAAGCATTCAACAAAGTATGGAATGATGCGGGAATTGTAGGCTTGAAAGGTCACCGTTCAACAGGTGGTTACCGGGCATCGCTTTACAATGCACTTCCATTATCAAGTGTTCAGGTACTGGTAGATGTAATGAACGATTTCGCAACTAAAAACGCATAAATAGAAATGAAAATTTTAGCTAATGACGGTATTTCTGCAATCGGTAAGCAATTACTGGAAGAAGCAGGATTCACTGTTGTGACAGACAAAGTAAACCAGGAAGACCTGATTAATGCCATCAACACGGAAAATTATGAAATCGTTCTGGTACGAAGTGCAACAACTGTTCGGAAAGAAGTTATCGATGCATGTCCGGGACTGAAGCTAATCGGACGCGGAGGGGTCGGAATGGACAATATTGACGTGGCGTATGCACGGGAAAAAGGAAAAACGGTGATTAACACACCTGCATCCTCTTCTCAATCCGTTGCAGAGTTAGTGATGGGGCAATTGTTCTCTATTTCTCGTTTTCTGAATGATTCATTCAAGAACATGGAAAACGGAGATTTTAACACCTTGAAGAAAAATTACGGAAAAGGGGTTGAATTAAGAGGAAAAACACTTGGAATCATCGGATTCGGAAGAATCGGACAGAGTCTTGCTTCGTATGCGTTGGGAATCGGTATGGATGTCATTGCTGTTGACAACCTTGCATGTACGGTGAATATCCCGGTTAAATTGGGGAATTCGCAAGATGTCAGCGTTGTGATCTCTACAGAAACAGATCTAAAATCAATCCTTGGAAAATGCGACTATATTTCCATTCACGTTCCGAAACAGGCAGACGGAAGCGCTGTAATCGGTGCTGCTGAATTTGCGTTGATGAAAAACGGCGTACGATTGGCAAACGCTGCCCGAGGCGGAGTGTTT
>DHNG01000033.1:59556-80088 GCA_002409405.1 Flavobacteriales bacterium UBA5422
GCATTGGACGTGTATGAAAATGAACCGAACCCAAATAAAGAATTATTGTCACATCCTAAAATTGCATGTACTCCTCACATCGGAGCGGCAACAATGGAAGCGCAAGACAGAATCGGAGCAGAATTAGCGGAACTGATCATTAATGAATTTGTTGTGAAGTAATCTCTTTGCAATGCATTAAAAGCCCTCCTGTCTTCAGAAGGGCTTTTTTATTGGTACCGGGCTCTTACTCTAACTCACAATCTCCGGCAAAATGAGATGCATTTTGGTTGTACACATAGCAACTATCTATTTGCTCCGTGCGTGGCAGATGCCTTAAATCGAATTGTTTTTTGTCGCCACTCAGGTATTTACAGTAACAAATTCCTGTTTCTTTCTTTTTACAAGCGAACGATAACGCTGCAATAAAACATATGATTGCAATCATAAGAAATGGTTTTCGTTTCATAACTAAACGATTTTTCAGTTTATGAAGCTCAAGTTACAGGAACAAGGTTAGAAACAAAAATATAAACTGTTAAAAAACAATAAATTAGTCACTCAACATTGATTTCAACGGTTTAATTTTCAACGAAAAAAGACATGCCGTCTTCTACATAAACAGTATTCGGAAATACGTCTTTTGCTTCTGCTTCATGGAGTGATCCATCGCCATAACGCGCACTCAAATGTCCCAAATACAGTCGTGAAACAGATGCCTGACGAGCAATTTCCGCCGCCTGCTTTGCCGTAGAATGCATGGTGATTTTTGCCAACTCCCGATGTTGTTCCGTAAATGTTGCTTCGTGGTATAAAACAGTTACATCTTGAATGAAGGGAATTATTTTTTCCGCATAGGCGGTATCGGAACAATATGCATACGAACAAACAGGTTTTGATGCATCGGTCAAATCAGCGGAACGCAATACCTTTCCTGATTCGGTAACAATGTCTTCTCCTTTTTTTAACCGGTGAATGTACTCTACCTTCATCAGCGGGTGCTCCAGGGATTCTTTTCGCATTTTCCGCTCTTTCGGTTTTTCACGGATAACAAATCCGTTTGTAGGGATTTTATGTTTCAACGGAAATGTTTCAATCACAATGGATTTGTCTTCGTACACCACTTCATGTTCTTTTCCGGTCAATTCAATGAAACGGATATCAAAATCGAGCTGTGCGTGCCCCATTTCTAATTGCTTCACAATGATTTCCGGGAGTCCTTTCGGGCAAATAATGGTAAGATTAGCGTCTCGTCCCAGTAAACGCATCGTACTGAGCAGACCAACCAATCCAAAAAAGTGGTCACCGTGTAAATGAGAAATGAGAATGATGTCCAACCGTTGGAAACGTACACCGAATTTCCGCATTTGCATTTGCGTTCCTTCTCCACAGTCAATAAGGATATTCCGATTGCAGCAGGTAACGAATTGAGCGGTTGAATTGCGTTGTAATGTTGGTAGAGCGGCACTACTGCCAAGAATGGTTACTTCAAATTTCACTTAGATCAATTTCTTTGCTTCTTCGAGGTTATCGGTAATGGACAATACTTTATCCAATTGTGCAATTTCAATTAGTTTCCGAACCGTTGAATTCAATCCACACAAAATAAACTGTCCGCTGGATTCTTTACACAACCTATTGGCAGTTAAAATCGCACTCAAACCAGATGAATCGCAATACTTTGTAGCAGAAAAATCAAGTACAACCGTGTTGACACCGTTTTTATTCAACACCAACAACTCTGCCTTCAGAGAAGAAGCATTGGAAGCATCTAATTTTTCAACCAGCGTTTTTACAATGGCCGTGTTACGATTTTGTGTAGTTTCGAAATTCATTAGTAATCTAATTTTCTCAAAAATAATATTTTTTATCAATTATCAGTGCTGCATTGCAAATAATCAACAGCCATCAGATTTATCGACCGATCTTAGAGGCCAGTAAATAAATACATGCCATTCGAACTGCAACACCATTCTCTACCTGTTGCAAAATAATAGACTGATCGGAATCCGCCACATCGCTCGTGATTTCCACTCCCCGGTTGATCGGTCCCGGGTGCATCACAATAATACGTTTGCTGAGAGAATCCAGCAATTGCTTGTCTAAACCGAATTGCATGCTGTACTCCCTAAGAGAGGGAAAGAATTTAATGTCCTGACGTTCCAGCTGAATGCGCAACATATTTGCAACATCACACCATTCCAGTGCACGTCGGAGGTTGTGTTCAACTTTGACGCCCAATTCTGAAATGTATTTCGGAATCAAAGTTGTCGGTCCGCACACCATTACTTCCGCCCCCATTTTTTGCAGGCAGTAAATATTTGATAAAGCAACCCGTGAGTGTAAAATATCTCCCACAATGACCACTTTCTTCCCTTCCAATGTCCCCAATTGCTCGCGAATGGAAAACGCATCTAACAAAGCCTGTGTAGGATGTTCGTGTGTTCCGTCACCAGCATTAATCACGCGCGCGTCTACCCGCTCAGATAAAAATTTGGCTGCTCCCGGATTGGGATGTCGCATCACTACCAGATCTACTTTCATTGACAGAATATTGTTGACCGTGTCAATCAATGTCTCCCCTTTCTTCACAGAACTGCTTGCTGCACTAAAATTAACAACATCGGCAGAAAGACGCTTTTCAGCCAGTTCAAATGACAGCCGCGTACGGGTAGAATTTTCAAAAAATAAATTGGCAATGGTAATGTCTCTGAGCGAAGGAACTTTTTTAATCGGCCGGTTGATCACTTGTTTGAATGTTTCAGCGGTATTGAGAATCAATTCAATGTCTGCTGATGTCAGATCTTTTATCCCGGTTAAATGTTCTACGCTTAAATTATTCATTACTATCAGGTGTAAACAATATAACTTTATCTTCTCCTTCTGTCTCGCTCCACTCCACCGAAACCCGTTCTTCGCTCAACGTGTCCACTGTTTTTCCGATGTAGTCGGCCTGAATAGGTAAATCCCGATTGAAGCGGCGGTCGATAAATGCAAGTAATTCGACTCTGGCAGGGCGTCCGAATGCCAAAAGTGCATCCAGACCTGCACGGATTGTTCTTCCGGTAAACAGGACATCATCGACAATGATGATGTTTTTTCCTTCAATTACAAAATCGATATTCGTCGCACTTGGAATGAGCGGTTTTTCTCTTCTGCGAAAATCATCGCGGTAGAACGTAATATCCAAATTACCGCAGACAACTTCTTTTCCGAGAATTTCTTCCAATTGCTTTTTGAGGCGGGTAACCACATGAATTCCGCGTGGCTGTAACCCGATGATGACAGAATTTGAAAAATCGTTGTGAGACTCAATCAATTGATAACAAAGGCGTTTCAGAGTCAGATCTATGTGCCGTTTGTTCAGAATGATTTGCTTTTCCATCAGGAGCAAAGATAATTAAAATCAGATTCAATTTGCAAGTGATCGACAAGAAATATTTGATCGGCCAACAGGTTCATTTATACGAACACAACAACTATTTCACCGGACGTATTGATTTTTAGTCGATTGAATTGCGTTCTTCCTTTTTATTGGAGATCATCGATGCGATTACACCACTGACAAGAGCAGCTAAAATGACAACCAGAGAAACCCACGAATGGTCCTTGAGGAAAGTCAACTGGTGGTGGAAAATCATTTTACATCCAACGAACATCAGTACAAATACCAACGCGAATTTGATGTATTTGAATTTATCCAGCATTCCCGACAGGAAGAAATAAAGGCTTCTCAATCCCAGAATTGCGAAAATATTGGAACTGAAAATAATAAAGGAATCATCTGTGATACTGAAAATTGCAGGGATGGAATCCACCGCGAACAGAATATCTGTAAATTCAACAACCAGAAGGGTCGCCAGCAAAGGTGTTGCAACTGTTTTTCCATTCACTTTTTCAAGAAAATGACCATTCTGAATAGACCAGTCAATCGGGTAAATTTTGCTCAATAAACGCACTCCCATACTTTCTTTAAAATCGCTTTCGTCGTCGTCGTCTTTCATCATTTTAATGGCTGACCAAATCAGAATCCCTCCGAATACATACATCGACCAGTCAAATTTTTCAATGAACGCTTGTCCTAACAAGATCATAACCAATCGGAAAAATACGGCTCCGATGATTCCCCAGAACAATACCCGGTGTTGAAACTCAGGTTTTATTTTAAAGAATTTGAAAATCATTGCGATCACAAAAATATTGTCCAGACTCAATGATTCCTCCAGAACATAGCCCGTATAATATTTTGTGATGGCATCTGCTCCGGAAGATCCATGGGTATTCAGACCAAATAGTTGGTATTCATAAATAAAATAGACTGCGATTCCGAACAACAATGCCAATGCCACCCATACCGATGTCCAGATCAACGATTCTTTCATGGAAACAACTGAATCTTTTTTGTGGAAAACTCCCAGATCCAGTGCAAGAAAAAGTGTAATCAGCGCAAAAAATATTATCCAGACAGTCATGTATCGTTGTATTTCGTTCTAAAAATTGTGCAAATAAAGGGCAAATATAATCTTAATTTAAAAAAATGAGTGCTCTACAGATCCTCTTCTGTTAATATTTTAGGGATCGTATCCTTTTCTGCAGGTAGTGCAACCGGTATTTCATTCGGATCAATCTTGATCTCGCTTTTTCGCTTTTCAAGGTTTACTTTAACCTGTTGATAGATTTCCTTCAATTCTTCCCTTTGGTATGCGTAGTATGTCATGTTTTCCTCAAAAACAGTCCGATCCGTTTTAAAGGTGGTAAAAATAGAATCAGCTTCCTTTTGCAATAAACTACTGAAACGAGACACCTGGATGTATTTCGACTGATAGGCAGCCTCTACAACAGCTAATTCAGTAAGGATTCCGGTCATCTGCTCCGGAGTCAATACGGTCTCCGGTTCAGAATAGGCATCTGAATAGTCGATCTGACACGAACTAAATCCTGCTAGCAATCCTACTATCACAAGCCATCTTTTCATTCGCGAATAAACTTCATTCGTTTTCCGTTTGTTCCTTCAACGATCGTTCCCTGATCCCACACAAGGGTTCCGTTCACAAATGTCTTTGAGATGGTATGCGAGAATTCGGTTCCTTCAAACGGAGACCATCCACAATGGTACAACAGATCTGATTTATTCACTGTCATTGGTTTTTCTTCTACAACAACCAAATCAGCATAATATCCTTCCCGGATGAATCCTCTTTTTTCAATCTGAAACAAAATCGCAGGTGCATGTGCCATTTTCTCTACAACCCGCTCAATAGAAATCAACCCTTGTTTTGATTTTTCCAATACAGCTGCCAACGCATGTTGCACGAGTGGCCCTCCCGAAGGTGCTTTGAAATACGATTGTTGCTTTTCTTCGATGGTATGCGGTGCGTGATCGGTTGCAATGACATCAATCCGGTTATCGAGCACAGCTTGCCAGATTGCTGTTCTGTCTGTTGCTGTTTTCACCGCCGGATTCCATTTGATGAAATTCCCTTTTGCTGCATAATCCTGATCGCTGAACCATAAATGATGTACGCAGGCTTCAGCTGTTATTTTTTTCTGTTCCAGCGGAATGGAATTATCGAACAATGACAATTCCTTTGCCGTGGAAATATGTAGAATATGCAATCTTGCTCCGTGTTTTTTAGCCAATCCCACTGCCAGTGATGACGATTTGTAGCACGCTTCTTCCGAACGAATGAGTGGATGCATCTCCACAGGAACATCTTCTCCGTATATTGCTTTGTAATGTGCTACATTTGCTCGGATTGTTGCCTCATCTTCACAATGGGTAGCAATAAGCATCGGGACTTTTGAGAACAGGTTATTCAGCGTTGTTTCATTATCCACCAACATGTTTCCTGTTGAAGACCCCATGAATACTTTCACTCCGCAGACCTTATTCGGGTCGGTTTTTAACACCTCTTCAATGTTATCATTTGAAGCTCCCATAAAAAAGGAGTAATTGGCAATAGAAGTGAGTGCTGCACGCTGGTATTTTTCTTCCAGCAGTTCTTGTGTCAAGGTATTGGGAACGGTATTGGGCATTTCCATGAACGAGGTAATTCCTCCTGCAACTGCCGCTCTGGATTCAGATGCTATTGTTGCTTTGTGCGTCAATCCGGGTTCTCTGAAATGAACCTGGTCATCAATGCATCCGGGTAACAAATAGGCACCGTTCAGATCAATTAATTCGTGTGCTTCGCTGACAGTGATATCAGAACCGATGCGTTCTATTTTCCCTTCTTTGATGTATACATCACCGTTTTGTTTTTTCCCTTCGTTAACAATAACGGCATTCTTCAGCAAGTAATTTATCATAATTTCATCGTTCTCATTTTCCACACACCGATAAATGCTTCTTTAAAGATGCTTGTGCTCATTTTTGATTCACCGTAAATGCGGTCGATGAATGTAATCGGAACTTCTTTTGCTTTGAATCCATGACGCACAGCTGCGTACTTCATGCATATCTGGAACGCATATCCCTTGAATGTATTTCCATCCAGGTTAATGGTCTCCAATACATTTCGTTTGTAACATTTAAATCCTGCCGTTGTGTCGCGAATGGCAATCCACAGAATCATTCGTACATAAATACTTGCAAAGAAGGAGAGTAACAACCGTTTCATCGGCCAATTTTCCACCTTTCCTCCTTTTGTATACCTGGAACCAATGCTAAAATCTGCACCTCCTTCCGCACATGCTTTGTACAGGCGAATGAGGTCATCCGGGTTGTGAGAAAAATCGCAGTCCATCTCGAAAATATAATCATATTTCCGGGCAATTGCCCATTTGAAACCGTGAATATAGGCTGTTCCCAATCCCAATTTCCCCTGACGTTCTTCCAAAAAGATCCGTCCCGGAAATTCATCCATCAAGCTACGAATAATAGTAGCTGTTCCATCAGGTGAAGAATCGTCAACGAAGAGAATATGAAAATCTTTTTCCAACGACATGACTTTTCGGGTCATTCGTTCTACATTTTCCTTTTCGTTATAAGTTGGTATTATTACAACTGCGTCTGACAAGTTTTAGTTTTTTAGGATTCAAAAATAATCAAAATTCGTTCGTACGTCATATTGATTTCAAAACTATTTCCGCTACGTCAGCAGGAGTGATTGCTCTTCGTTCTCCCATCTCTGTCCATCCCCTGTCAATAAAACGCTGTTGGATCGCTTCCGCAATAAAGTCCGTATCATTGGTATAGTCTGAAATACGTGTCTGAATTCCTAACCCCTGAAAGAACTCTTCTGTTTTCCGGATTGCTTGTTGGGCAATTTCCTGTTCACTTCCTTTCAGATTCCAAACGCGGGTTCCGTATTGCACCAGTTTTTCAAATTTATTTGTGAATTGATTTTCAAACAGGCGTGGTGCTATAATTGCCAGTGTACGCGCATGATCAATTCCATAAAAAGCGGTCAGTTCATGTCCGATCATGTGTGTACACCAATCGGTAGGGACTCCCAGACGAAGATTTCCGTTGAGGGCATGTGTAGAGCACCACATCAGGTTGGCTGCTGCTTCGTAATCATCCGGCTGCTGTAGTACTTTCGGAGCAATTTCAATCAATGTTGAAAGAATGGCTTCTGCCTGACGTTCCTGGAGAAAATTACCGGTTGGGTACGTTAAATATTGCTCCAGTGTATGCATATAGGAATCTGCTATTCCATTGGCAATTTGCCGTTCAGGGAGTGATGCTACCACCTGCGGATCGCACACAGAAAAAACAGGAAAGAACAAAGGACCTCCCATGGTGCGTTTCGCATTGATTTCTGAACGGCTGATCACGGCTCCGGAATTGGCTTCTGAACCGGTAGCCGGTAATGTCAGTACTGTAGCGAACGGAACAGCTGCTTTAAAATCACATCCTGGCTTTCGCTCCAATACTTCCCACGGATCGCCTTCATACCTGGCAGCTCCTGAAACAAACTTAATTCCGTCAATCACAGAACCTCCTCCGACAGCAAGAATAAAATCGATGTTCTCTGCTTTGACAATTGTTACTGCTTTCATCAAGGTCGTGTATTCCGGATTTGCTTCAATACCTCCGAATTCAATAACACGAAATCCTTCCAACTGGCGCATGACTTTATCATAAACACCATTTTTACGGATGCTTCCACCTCCGTATGCCAACAATACTGTCTTAACGGCATGTTGTTTTAATAATTCAGGAATCCGGTGGTGTTGATCTTTACCAAAAATGATTCTCGTTGGATTGTATGCTTCAAAATTGTTCATACTACAAATGTAAAAAAGAAGTTTACACGAACGAACAACCTGGGTTTCTTCAAACGTTAAAGAATCCTTAAAAGTGGAATGATTGATTATATGACTTTAGGATGGGATGATTTTAGGACTGGATGACTGTATGACTGATTTGATTCAACCCATTCAACATTCAACATTCAGTATTCAGTATTCAAAATTACAATAGGATGGTTAACGGATCAAGAAAAAACAGTGATTCAAGAATTACACTTGTGCGGTTACAATCGTTATCTGCTCGTTTTTAAATATTGCCAATAGCGGTTGATGATCTTTGAAATTTAATACCTGTCCGTCTTCCCGTACCAGTTTAATTAAGTCCAGATCAAGCTCGACGATCTGCCATTCTTCTGCCTGCGGAATTCCTGTTGCGATTATTCCTTCTTCAGGCAATTGTTTATCCGGTGTCGAATAAAAACCAGTGTAACCGTAATTGATATCTACTGCAGGCGACCATTCCGCATTCCCAACCGTTTGTGCAACAACCGCATACACTTGCTGTTCCATTGCACGGGCACGGGTTCCCACATGTACACGGGCAGCTCCTCTAATGGTTTCGGTACAACTCGGAACGAGCAACAGATCAATACCATTTTCTGCCAGGTGATGTGTTCCCAACGCAAATTCGCTGTCGTAACAAATCTGGATCCCGAATTTGCCCCATGTTGTTTCAAAAACAGTCAATTGTTTCGGAGCCGAGTGGATGCCCCATTCTTCGTTTTCAAAACGGGTCATAAACAATTTATCCTGGTAGCCGACCTCCCCTTTCTGACTGTATACATACACCCGATTGAAATACTGTTCTCCCACTTTGACGGGAAAACTCGGAGCAATAATGATTGCATTGTATTTCTGTGCCAATGTTGTGAATGTCTCTCTGAAAAAAGCTAATAATTGTTGCATTTCAGCAATTTGCAGATGTAAATCTTGCTGTACAGCAGCGGGTAAAACACTGACGAGTTCCATGGAACCATATTCCGGGAAGACCAGCATGTCTGCTTGTTGATCAACTGCCGACTTCACCCATTTTTCAGTGTAATTTTTCCAGTCATTCAGTGTTTCGTGCCGGGCAATAGGATACTGTGCCGAAGCTACTTTTATTGTCATATCAAAGGTGATTCAACCAAAAGGTTAATGTTTTTAGTGATTCCTGTTTTTCGTCAATGTCCTGCCAACGCATTTCACAAATCAATTCAGGATGTTTTGTATACTTTCTTTTTGTCCAGAAACGATCATTCGGAATGTAATCAACCGGTTGTAGCAGATGGTTTTCATCTCTGTTTACCGAACAAAACACAGCAATGGAATAAGTTCCGAATGAACGTGCGTAGGTTTCCCGCTCATCAAAAAAGCGATGTCCCAATCCACGACCGCGGTATGGTTTCAACAGTACACTTTCTCCAAAATAAAAGATGGAATCAATGTCGTAATTCTGTTCCAGAAACGGTTGCTGTACGTTCTGTGTTTCATATTTCAGAGGAACACATGTCGTTGCCCCCACCATTTGATCTCCGTGGTAAACAGCAAAAACAAATGCATCTTCACAGGAAGCGTAGGTCCGGATGTATTCCAGTTCATATTCCATTGAGCCTTCGTAGAGGTATGGGAAGTCCCTGAAAACAGCAATCCTCAGTTCTGCAAAATCAGGTGCAAAACTGAGGATTTCGTTTCCTTGTTTTTTTACAAATCGTAGTTGTTCAGGCATCTCACGAAACCAGTTCAATCCACAATTCCAGGTTGTAATGTGTTGCAACGCGAACTACCTTCCCGTCTTTCACTTTCAGGAAAGCAGCGGCAGGCAATACATATGCTTGTCCTTCCGCAGCAGGCAATCCGTCTTCTGCCTTATTGTAAATACCATTTACTGTAAATTCAGCAGCAATTGTTCCGTCATTTTCTTCAGAAACATAAAACTTCATATTCGTCAATGTTTCTTCATACGACTCATCCATTTTTTTCATGAACGCTGTAAACAATTCTTTTCCTTCTCTGGGTTCTCCCTGGTTGGGTTCATGTCGGATATCATCTGCTACCAAAGCAAGCATTTCATCCCAATTTTTATCATTAAATGCTGCGTAATACGCTTTTACAATTTTCAATGCGTCCATTTCGTGTCTGTTTTGGACGCAAAGTTAGCTATAATCTCGAATAAAAACAGCCGGGATTTATCATTTTGAACCGAATGGATTCTGGATAATCAGGTCAACTGCTAAATAATGAACTGAGTAGGGTTTTTGATTACCAATCAGGTTATTCATATACCCGAAATTAATGACAATAGGTATGCGTGACGGGGAATAAGAATAATAAAAACAGAACCTGCTTTCCCTGTAATTAAATGTTCCCATTTTTTCATTTCGTTCCTGAGAAGCTGAGAACAATTGTTCTGCACTTGTAATAAGTTTGTGATTGGCTGTTTTCGTCAGGTTAACTGTCAATTGCATCCGGAAGCGACTTCTTAGTTGAAACACCTCATTGGCAGTTGAAAAATCGGGATTAAAAAATGTCCGGATATCTTGTCGGACAGTCGGCACCAATTTAATACGTGACCTTTTATATACATACGACAACCTGCTGTACAACCGAAATTCCTGTACAATTCCCGGATCTTCCCGCTCAAACGGGTAACTATCCTGGTATTCGTCCTGTCTTCTGTAACTGATTGCAACCGAATACTGCCAGTTTTTATGAAATGTGTGGTAAAACTCCTGATTCACAACAAAAATCTCCGGTTTGTAGAACGGGGAATAATTGGTCGGATTACTTTTCCTTCCGAATCCCGCATAGCTAACTGACTGCCAATTTCCGGCAGAATCAATGTCCTGGCGAATTCCTGCAGCAAACCAGCTCGCCGAGTGAGCTGCTCCCAATCCCGGCGGGCTGATTTGTGCTGTACCATTCCAGCACATACATACAATTGAAAGGATGTGTATGAACTTTCTCACCTTAATCCGGTAGTTTGCTGATCACATTCCCATCTTTATCGAATAGTACTTTCCATTCACTTGCAGCCGATTTCAGTTCAACGGAATAGATGACTTTAGAACCTTCTGTGATTTTCTTTGTGTCGTCTATCCGGTGTCCACTAAACTCGCTCCCTATTTTTGTGTGTACGGCTTTCGGTAATTCGCCTTTGGAAATTTCTTCTTTGTGTTTCACCATGTTTCCTTTTGCATCGTACCATACTTCGTGGTCTCTTCCATTTGCTCCCAACTCAAATTCTACTTTGTAGTAAGCAACTTCTTTTTCCCACTCAATATCGTATGCTTTGGAAAATTGTTGTTGAAAATTATTGACAACGATGGACGGCACCTGGCTTTGATTCATATCTTGTGCTGAAACTGTATTGAAAAACAGTGCTCCAGCGACATACATTCCGATTAAAAAATACTTTCTCATAACGTTTGTTTTTAAATTTTAATACAAAGTAACTTCCTGAATCTGGAAACATTTGGGAATGTTTTTTTTCATGTTATTATAATTTTGAATATTGTTTCAAGTTTTTAATTATCAATTATCAAATCTTCGCGACGTAAAATCACATCCATTTGATAATTGATCATTCATAATTCAAAATCACTGTTCATAACCTCAACCCATCATCTAGTCATAAAGTCACACAATCATAAAGTCATCCTTCAGAGTTCATAAATGAGCCGGATAAATGAACTGAAGTGTTCATGTTTTCGTACAACAGGAATTCCCGCCACCAATCCCAATGACAGGTTTTTACTGCATTTGATCTTCACTTGCGGACGTACTGTCATTTCAAACATTCCATGCTCGATTTCTTTATTGATTTCAATTCCTATCAAGTGTTTTGTCTGGGGAATTGAATAATGAACAGAGGTATTGATTTGCCATTTTACCTGCGTGGTCCGTTGCAATACATCCCGTTCAATAACCGGAGATGTATATATTAATGTATGGATGTTCTTTCCCAATCGTTTTGCAGCGACAAAAAACGGGTTGTAACCAATCCCCGTAATGGCACTGCTTTTTCCGTAATTTTTAAAATCCGGGAATTCGAAAATCTGGGTATATCCTGCTGCCAGTGTCAATCGGTGTTTCTCGGAAACCCAAAACGAATACTGAGCAGACAAGCGCAAACATTCCAGTTTATTGTTGGGTATCTCCTCCCCTTCTCCTGTTCGCTTAAAAAAGGAAAAATCTGTTTCCACTTCCAGCCCCAACCGATTGATTGGAGCAAATTCGTATTCTGCGAGAATCACATGTTGATTGTAGTTTCGTACATTCATGAAATCAATTCCCACATTGATTTCCTTTTCTCCTTTCCGGGCACCAAGATCTCTCACCAAATCGAGGTACAACGGCTCTGCATGACGTACTTTTGGAGGAAGTTCATTTTGTGTTTGTGCAGAACTCGTTGCAATCGTTGACAGCATTACACCAAGAATGCATAGACCAGACAAAAAAATGGATGGTTGTATTGTTTTCATGTGACAAAGCAATCACATGAATTGGGAATAAATTGGGAATAAATGACTGGTTTTTCTTTAAATATTCCGTTTTCTTATTAAAGAATCACTCCAAATCCGTTATCCCACAAAAAAATACCGTTTTAAGGTGTCAGTTTACATTCAAATAGTAGTATATTTTAATAGGGAGCTCGACATTAAATATATTTAATGGTCCGCTCCCTATCTTATCTTATTTTTATTGTTTAGAACCTTTACCGTAAATATTAGGGGTTGGTCCAGGAACATATGATCTCATACTGTAATTTATCTTGTTCCCTTCAAAGCTACCGCTTCCAGAACCGATATATTGACTATCACCAGAATTAGCCTCAATCACAAAATGACTTCCCACTAATATAGCTGTTTTTTTAGCTCCATAGTTACCTGCATTATTAATAAAAATTGTGTCTTTTACAGTATTTCCTTTTGAAATTTGTAGGATGTATTCCTGCCCTACAGCCCAAGTAGGATTAGGTCCCGGCTGATAAACCGAATCTTTAACCAGATAACTTCCCATGTATTGATCTCTTTCATCAACAGGATAAATACAGGAACCATCATCTTTTTTTGCTTTTTCATCATAATTAGTTGCTGCAGCATCTGTACATCCTTCTTTTTTACATGCTGTTAATGATAGAATCAAAGCCCCGAATAGTAGAGTTATTTTTCGCATTATGTGTCGTTTTTATTTTTCGGCAAAAATACATTTTGTTTTGAGAATTAGTCAACATGTGATTAAATATAAATAAGAATCAACTCCTGAATTGTATCTCAAAGCAATGTTTTTGCTCTTCAAACGCATACACAACGGAATATCCGTACATGCTACAAATTGCTTTGACGATTGCCAACCCGAGTCCGGAACCTCCTTGTTCCAGTTCGGATTTGTAAAAACGGGTAAACACTTTCTCAGCATCCAACGGAAACGGATGGCCTGTGTTGATGATGCGAATCGATTGTTCAGACACCACAACTTCTACGCTTCCATGGTCATGATTGTGGAACACTGCATTTCTCAATAAATTTGAAACGATAATCGCTGCAAGAGATGTGTCCATTTCAACTTTCAACTCAGCGCGTTCAACAATGGATAGTGTCACTTGCTTAAAACTAGCCATTTCCTCCAAATCCTCGCAACTTTGTTTGGCAATTTCATTAATAGAAATGAGTTGATTGTCTAAGAATTGTTTGTTTTCAATCTTTGTCAGCAATAGCAATGATTTATTAAGTCGAACCAACCGTTGGATAATCTCCAATACCTCTGAAATACTTCCGGCATCTTGCTCTTTCAAATTCCCTTGCTCGATCAGCAACTCCAGCTTATTCGTTGCAATCGCCAGGGGGGTCTGCAATTCATGCGATGCATTGCCGATGAATTGCTTCTGGTGTTCGTACGATTCAATGCTATGCAGCAACAAAGTCGTTACTGCCTGTTGCAGATCGTTAAATTCTTTTGTTGTGGTTTCTACCCGGGGCAATTGCTTACTGTTTCCCAAACGGTAGCTTTTGAGTTGGCTCAAAAAGTCGTAAAATGGTTTCCACAGCCTGCGCAGAACAATGTTATTGAGCAGGATAATTCCCACAACGAGGAAGACATACAAGAAAATCGTTTCCCAGAGCATCTCCTTTACCAGGTCATCTTCTTCCACCATTGAATTGATGATACTCAGTTCATAATATTTTTCTTCGTGCTCGAATGCAGTCGTCAACATACGCACAGGTTCCAGCTCCGGCTCTTCATCATCGGCATCCTGCATGTACATCATCGTATCAATGTACCGGTCTTTGAAACGCATGGCCTTTTCCTGAAGAATTTCATGAATGGTGAAAAAACCTTCTTCAAATGTATGCTGCTGCAATAAGGTCGAATCATTTTCTGCCCGGTAGACAATCTGACGCTTATAGTTTTCCAATCCTTCATCCACACTACTCTTAATTTCACTCAGCATGTTGAAATAAAATACCACCGCCCACAAACTGATAATGATCAGCAGGGAGATCGAGAAATATTTAATGGATTGATTGAGCAGTTTCATTTTTCAACAAGCTTATACCCGATTCCGTAAACAGCTTCAATTTCCAGTTCGGAATTGGAATCAGTTAGTTTTTTACGCAGGTTTTTTATCTGGTAATAAATAAAATCAAAGTTATCTGCCTGATCAATGTTATCTCCCCAGACGTGTTCAGCCAGTGCTGTTTTTGTAACCAAACGGTTTTTATTAAACAGGAAGTAGTTCAGGATATCAAATTCTTTTCTGTTGAGTGGAACGGGTTCTCCATTTACTAAAAACAAACGATCCTGCAGGTCCAAAACAGCATTTCCCAACTCAATGGTGTTTTTTCCATCTTGTTTATTTCTGCGCAATACGGCTTTGACACGCGCATTTAATTCTGCAATGTGAAACGGTTTTGTGAGGTAATCATCTGCTCCTAACTCCAGCCCTTTTAATTTATCATCCAGGGAATCTTTCGCAGAAATAATGATCACGTTATCTGCTTTCCCTGATTGTTTGAGTTGTTCCAGCAATTCGAGTCCATTGCCGCCAGGAAGCATAATATCCAGTAAAATACAGTCGTAATCGTACAAACCGATTTTATCGGATGCACTTCTGAAGTCAACTGCAGATTCGATCACAAAGTGTTCTTTGGTCAATGAATCGACAATGTTTTTCAGCAATTCTTTTTCGTCTTCAACTACCAGAATCTTCATACAACAAATGTATGAAATGAAAACTGGAAAGATTTGGGAATTCTGTTATTTGTTTGTTCGTAAAGTCGTTTCTGATCAGATTCCGAATGTTTCAAACGGATTAAAGCGATTCATGGTGTTGATTTCTTTCAGCTGGCCGTCTTCCACACGTACCACTCTTCCCGGAAATTTTTCGACAATCGTCATGTCGTGCGTTGCCATAAAAACAGCCGACTTTTCTTCCTTTGCAACTGCAATTAATAACTGCATGATTTCTTCCGACGTCTCCGGATCCAGGTTACCTGTCGGTTCATCCGCCAGAATGAGTTCAGGTTTATTCAACAATGAGCGTGCGATGGAAATCCGTTGTTGTTCTCCACCGGAAAGTGCATGCGGTTTTACATTGATTTTCGTTTCCAGTCCTACCAACTGCAATACTTCTGTTGCACGTTTTTCCATCAGGCGCTGATCACTCCACCCGGTTGCTCCCATCACAAAGAGCAGGTTTTCTCCCACTGTACGATCTGTCAACAATTGAAAATCCTGAAAGACAATACCTAATTTTCTTCTCAGCAGTGGAACTTCCTTCTTTTTCAGTGATGGTAAATCAAAACCAACCACTTCACCGGAACCTTCTCCCAAAGGCAATTCACCATACAGGACTTTCAGTAAACTACTTTTTCCGGATCCTGTCTTACCGATCAGGTATACCAATTCATCTCCTTTTATTTCAAAATTAATATCTCTGATAATCAAATTGTTATTTTGAAAAATTCTTCCGTTCTGAATGCGAATAATCTGTTCCACGCGTGTTCTTTTTTGTAAAATTGCGAATAAATTACCCAACTCCCTCAGTAACATACTGAAATAATCTTAACATCTCTACGTTTAAAACTTTTGAAAAAGCCATCATTCGTGGCGCTTATGTCAACTAATTTTACTCCATTAAATGTAATTTGCGTATGAACCGTTTATTGGTTATCTTATTCGTGTGTTTTTCACTGTCGGTTTTCGGACAGTCGTCGGAGAAATACAATAGTGTCTACGCCGGTTTCTACCGCGCTGAAGAGTTGTATCAGAAACAGCAGTATGGATCTGCCAGAAAGGAATTCCGAACATTTATCAACGGTTTCAATCAACCGAATGATCCGATGTACATCAAGGCATTGTACTATGAAGGAATGTCGGCATTGGAGTTGTTCAACAACGACGGAGTTGATTTGTTGAAACGGTTCATCATGAATTACCCGGAAAGCATCTACAAACACATCATCCATTTCAAACTGGGTAATTATTATTACCGCAGTAAAGATTACACGGATGCCCTTGCCTATTATTCGAAGTTTACAGCAAAAGATCTGGAAGAAGAATTCCGCGATGAATACTATTTCAAGGTTGGTTACTCCAACTTCCAGCTAGGTAATAACGATGCTGCACGAAATGCATTCGTAGAAATCAAGGATGGTGATTCTCAATATGCACATCCTGCATTGTACTATTTTTCACACATCGCATACACGGATAAAAATTACCAGACAGCATTGGACGGTTTCCTGAAATTGGAAGGAGATGAAAGTTTTGGAAAAGTTGTTCCATACTACATTCTTCAAATTTACTATTTGCAGGGAAAATATGACGCAGTTACCGAATACGCACCAAAATTGGAGAATGCGACGGTTGTCAATGAAAAAGACATCAGTCACCTGATCGGAGATGCTTATTACCGCATCGGAAAATACGACGAGGCTGTACCACATCTGGAGGCCTATGATAAACTTGCGGAAACAACACGCGATGAAGATTACCAGATGGGATATGCCTATTACAAGAGCGGGCAATACGATAAGGCAGTAAAAGTATTCGACCGTGTAACCCGAAATGAAAAAGACAGTTTAGCGCAGGTCGCTTTTTACCACATCGGAGAGTCGTACATTGCATTGAAAAACAACCTCTCTGCACGATCTGCCTTCCAGAAAGCATCCGAAATAGATGCTGATCTGAAATTACAGGAAGATGCACTGTATCAGTTTGCAGTACTGTCGTACAAATTGGATATCAATCCATACAACGAATCTATCCGGGCGTTTGAAACGTACCTGAACAACTACCCGAATTCAAAACGAAAAGAAGATGTGCACCAATACCTGGTGAATGTATATACATCTACAAACAATTACCAAAAGGCACTGGAAAGTCTTGACAGAGTAGACAACAAAGACATTACGCTTCGAAAAGTATACCAATTGATTGCCTACAATTACGGAATTGAACTGTATCAAAAAGAACAATACCAACCGGCAATCAATACATTGAAACTGGTCGAAAAATACCCGGTTAATCCACAATTATCCGCAAAGGCAACGTATTGGACAGCAGATGCAAATTACCAGTTGAATAACTTTAACGGCGCAATCAGTGGTTATAAATCATACCTGGGAATGCCCGGAGCAACTTCTGAATTTAAATCCGATGCGTATTACAACATTGGTTACGCCAACCTGTACAAAGGTGACACAACAGCAGCTATTGAAAGTTTCAGAACGTATGCACAGGAAAAACCGACCAACAAGCGCAAATTAACGGATGCCTACATGCGTCTGGCAGATAGCTACTTCATGCGACGAGACAATCAGGCAGCGATTCAATACTATGACCTGGCAATCAATCTGAATACATCCAACCAGGATCAGGCATTGTATTACAAAGCATTGACTCACGGAGTTAAAAATGAAAAACAGGAAAAAATCAAAGCGTTACTGAATCTGGTCAACAATTATTCAACGTCCAAATATGTTCAGGATGCATTATTTGAAATTGCGTTTACCTACAAATTGATTCCGGACTATGACAATTCCCTGAAGTATTATGAACAGTTACTTCGCGACTATCCGAACACGTCAAAAGAAGCAAGTATCCGGATTGAAATGGCGGACATTTATTACAAACAAAACAATTACAAAAAGGCGGAGGCTGAATACCTTACTGTATTGGATAAATACAGCCACGATACGATTTGTAATGCTGTCGGAGACGGACTTCAGAATGTGTATGCGGCAACGAAACAGGTTAACAAACTAGAAGAATATTCAAAAAAATATCCGTGTTTGAATATCAACGGTCTTACCCTGGAGAACTTGGTTTACAACCCTGCTGAAACAGATTATCATGCCAAAAAATATGCAGATGCAGCAACTAAATTTGAGGAATACCTGGCGAAATATCCACAAGGATACCATGCGAAAAAAGCGATTTATTACTTGGCTGATTGTTACTATGAACTCGACAATCTTCCGAAGTCCATTGAAAATTATGAAAAGATTCTGGGTGAAGCGACATCTAATTTTACGGAACTTGCTGCGATTCGCGCTTCCCGCTATTATTATAACAACAAAGAATACGCAAAAGCGATTGTTCATTACGAACGAACCGAACAAGTAAGTAGTGATCCGGAAGTGATCTTCAATGCGAAAACAGGATTGATGAGAAGTCATTATCAATTGGCAGAATATACTCCTGCAGCAGCGTATGCGAAACAAGTATTGGCAAGTAACCTGTTGAAACAAGAAAACCGGTTGGAGGCACAATACATTTCAGGAATCTCCAATTACCATTCGAAAAACTACAGTGACGCCATTAGTTCTCTGACCTATGTCAGCAAAAACACGACACAGGCTCTTGCATCCGAAGCGAAATTCTTAATTGCTCAAATCTATTTTGACCAAAACAAATTAGCTGAGGCAGATGTAACAGCAAGAGATGTATTGAAAATGAAACCGACATACGATTACTGGATTGCGAAAGCGTTGATTCTTCAAACAAAGATTCTGGTAAAACAAAACGATCTGTTCCAGGCAGAGCAAACGATCTTATCTGTTATTGAACAATACCCGGATGAAACAGATGGAATCAAAGCAGAGGCACAAGCTGTTTACAATGAATTGATGCAACTTAAAAATGCACCGAAGAGCAACATTACGCCTCAAGGTACTACAGTAATTGAAATTAACGAAGGAAAATAATCACCATGAAGATATTCGTCTCAATTGTATTTCTTGGAATCGGTTCAGCCGTTTTAGCACAAGATGTGATCCTGCAGGGACAAACACGCCGTGAAATTGAAAAAGCACAGCGGATTGCGGGAAGACCTGTGATTGATGATACAATCATTCAACAAAAAGTTACGGAATATCCCTTGTTGTCAACACAGTTCAAAACGACAACAGAAGTAGACCGCATCGAACCGGCAACAATCAAGATCAAAGAGCAACTCGATCAGCTGTATACGACCTATATCAAATTAGGCGTAGGGACAGAGCTGATGCCGTTGGGCGAAGTGTATTTCAACAACACGCGTTCACGAAAATATGTATATGGCGCCAATGTCAAGCATTTGAGTTCGTGGGGAAATATTCCGGATTATGAACGCAATACTTTCGACAGAACTTCACTCGGGGTGTACGGAGGAATCAATGAAAAACGCTACCAGTTGCTGGGAGATTTTCACTACAGAAACCAGGGATTACATTATTATGCCATTCAGGCTCCGATCGATTCACTGGGGAAAGACAGAACCCGTCAACGGTACAATGACCTTGGTTTTGACGTGCTCTACAAAAGCAATGCGAAAATCGATACTTTCGGGATCAACTACCAGTTAGGATTGAAATACAACCATTTCAACACACTGAAACCATCCATTGATTCACTGGCAGATTGGCGCTCAAGAGAAAATTTCTTTGCCATCAACGGGTTGGGAGAATACAGACTGAAAGAAAACATCTATTCCGTAGGACTCGACGTTATGCACAACAAGTACCGATACGGCAGTGAAACAGATTCCATCAGTCCGATTGATACAGCAATTGTCCGTCCGAATACCATCATCAGTTTAAAACCGAGCTTTAAGACCTACTTGTGGAACGATAAATTCAAAGCAACGGTAGGACTTGACCTGACGATCAATGCAGATGGAAAAACAAAAGTACACATCTACCCTGTTGCCGAAGTGAAATACTCACTCTTTAATGATATGTTTATCCCGTACATTGGTGTTCGCGGAGGAATGAAACAAACATCATTAAAATCACTGACACTGGAGAACGAATTCCTGCGTCCGAATGTAGC
>DHNG01000033.1:80233-81408 GCA_002409405.1 Flavobacteriales bacterium UBA5422
TGAAAGTACAGCAATTGATATCTATGGTGGTTTCAAGGGAACGTTGAGCAGAAGTATTTCCTTCAACATCGGTGGAGGCTACTCATTTATCCAGAACATGGCATTGTTTGTTAACGATACCGTATATTCTCCAGGGAATCGCTTTGATGTGATTTTTGACACAGCAAAAGTCTTCACACTGGAAGGTTCCATCTCTTACCAGGCGCTTGAAAAATTGAAAATCGATGTGATGGGACGCTACCGTTCGTATGAATTGAAAAACAATGTTCATGCATGGAACAAACCTGATTTTGAATTGGTAACCCGCGTACACTATAATTTGTTTGATAAATTCTATGCAAATTTTGATTTCAAACTGGAAACAGGAAGAAAAGCACTGGTCTATGCAGCTGGTGACGGAGTGCAGGAAGAAGATTTACAGTATTTCAAAAAACTGGGAGCAATTTATGACTTCAACCTGGGATTGGAATACCGTTATACACGTCGGTTATCTGTGTTTGTTCAGTTAAATAATGTTGCAGCGCAACGCTACCAACGCTGGTACAACGCACCGGTTCACAGCTTCCAGGTATTAGGAGGATTGACATTCAGACTGTAATTATCCTTGAATAAACGAATCAACTAATTTCGAATAAACAATCAGCCCCCTGTAAAAATTACAGGGGGCTGATTGTTTACTGGGGTTTAAATTACTGTTTTAATGTACTATTGCTTTATCATTTTATTCTGTATCCCCTGGTTAACGAGTGTTACAATGTAAACACCGTTTGATAAGCCACGTGAATTGATTGTTGTTTTTCCGCTTGATACTTTTTCTTCACGTACAATTTTGCCATTGACCTCCTGAATGATCAGCACATCATCCCGGGTGCTTTCAATTGTAAAATAATTGTCAAAGGGATTGGGATAAATAATCGTGTTGGGATTTCGGTCCATTTGTTCTCCCAGTGACTCTATCTCGTTTAGTTGATTAAGTTCATCTAATAAAAATGCTTCAACACCCTCATCTACAGGCATCATTCCGACCATACAGTTAGTTTGTCGGGCAACAAACCAAACCATTGGCCGTTCCACTTCATCCGGAGTAACAAATAATTTCGGAAAACGAAGTGTCAATTCTGTTCCGAAAAATGTAGTGTTTCTACAATCACTCCCCAGATACCATCCATCTTTAA
>DHNG01000033.1:81547-89171 GCA_002409405.1 Flavobacteriales bacterium UBA5422
TAAATGAATACCAGTCAATTTGGTAATTCGTATTGGATTTTAATCCTTGTAGTTTTAGATTATTGTTCCCATAATCCCAGGCGATGTTATAAAAATTATCCACCGGGTTGCCAAATGCAGCAATAACATCTTGAGAGTAATTCGAATTCAGGATATTACATTGATTGTTACTTGTAATTCTATTGGTATGTATATTATAACTTCGGTTTCTTATGTACCCTACAGCATTCTCTTTGTTACCCGAAACATAATATTGTAATTCTTTTCCCGGAACTGCATGCTGGTTATAGATATTTTCGGCTTGTCTTCCCTGACTCCAGCTTCCCGATCCGTTACTTAGTGTAAAAATGACCTCATTCCCGTTCATGTGATTTTGTGCTCTAACAGTTGCAGGATAAAGAAAACTCTGGTTAGACTCTGTACCCGGCCACATATTAAAACCACATACTCCGGTGAAGCCTGCCGACATAAGATCAATATAGACACCCTTATAATCAGAGCATTCGTAAGTTCCGTCTCCATCTCCAAATTCTGAAAAAATAATCGGTTTATTAGCCCAGTTTTGAAATTCTTTAATGGCCCTGGCTGTAGAATTTTCATCACTGCCAAAAGCATGATTGTCACTACTGCTTTTTCCCTTAATATATTTACTTGGTGTAAAGGCATAATCATTAATTCCGATGATATCAATGGATTCAAGATGGAGGCTTTGATCCATTCGTATTGCAGAAGTTGTGGGGTTCCACACACCCATCCCATAATTTACTCCTAGCAGATGTTCCGTATGTCCCATTGTCATTTTGATGAAGTAGCCCAATCTTCCGTGATAATTTTCAATGGCATTGAAAAGTGTTTGCTGATTTGCCAATTGTTGTGGAGTTGGTACTACTGGAACAAAATAAGGTTGCTTATTTTGTCCGGCATGCTTATCAACATTGAATGGCTCACTTAATAATTCAAATTCGTAAATTTTGGTAGAATACCCATAACGTGCAATGTAGTACCGCGTGCGTTGCTCATGGTATTTTAAGTCTTCTTCTAATAAAAATGACTCATGTGGCTTTTTCCCGGGAGAATCATTATAACAATAAACCGGACGGGTTTCAGGATTTAAAGGATCTCCACTCCCCCAGTCCCAATTATTTAAATCATAACTGGCATATTCTTCCAGCGGATGGTGAATGAGCATATTAAACATCATCAACGCATCGTATTGTTCGCACATGTCTAATAGTTTATCCTGTTCCCAGGCATAATGCAAACGATCATAATAGTTTCCCTTTTTTTCAAATTCAATGAGAGAAACCCAGGGCGCCTGAAGCGTTCTGATGTACTTCCCTCCACTTTGAAAGTAATTTTCTATTTTGGTAAGATAATGATCCCATTCTAAGGTGTTTGAAGCCTTTGTATTTTGAGTTCCAAACAAATCATTACCGATTTGAGTTCCTATCCACGCAGTACCGTTAGCAAGATCCGCATCGAAAAAATTATGTCCGACAGGAAAGATCATCTTGTTTCCTCTTTTTAGATTTTTTTTGTTAGGGAATACATGTACATATCCGGGATCACCACTTTCGATGACATTGAAACCAAACCCTTCGGAACGATGGGCTTCCTGTCCATTTATTTTTATGATTATCGATGCGATCCATTTACCATTTTGGGGAGGCGCAAAGCGTACTCTGAATGGATAATCTGTTCCGATATCGTCCCAATCATTGGTAACAGGATTTTCGGTATATTCTCTGTGGTAATAACCGTCTATTCTTTTGTAAACTCCTGTTGAGGGATGGTAAAATATTGCTTCAACATCCAAATCCCATTCTAAAAACGGGTTCAGTTCATCCGGGTACGTTCCTTCATTCAATAAAAAATTGTTTACCCGTGTTAAAACATCAGAAGGCAAAGCAATTCCTAATTCGAATTTTTTATACCTCAGTACCTGATTCAATGAAGGGTAATTCATAACAACAACATCTACTCCTGGTTTGTTAACGATTAGTCGCATTTCCCCTGACGAACTAAAATTACCGGCATAGAAATTTTCCTTGAGTTGAATTTGATTGGATGAATAAATAATGTGTTCTGCATTACCTGAAACATGTATAGGTTGTGTTCCCCCAAATAGCATACATGCCCCAAAGTGATCTCTATAAGCATTGAGCTCTGCCTGAGTTACATGGTTGGTGTATACATTACATTCAGATACACTTATCGGTGGTTGTGTTCTTGCAATCTCAACAATGAAGGACACCACTACTATTAATAGTAGAAATCTCATATCTATTATTTTTTAATGAAATAAATAACGAACAATTACTTAGATAGCAACTGCTTTTCCAATTCATTCAGTCGTGCATCCTGACGTTGAATAAGTTCTTGTTGTTGAATAATATAAAGTGTTAACTCCTCTATTTTTTCGACAAGTAATCTGGATGTCTCCCCCACGTTAAGTCCATCTTTCTCTACCTCTGTTGCTGAAGGCATATTGGGTAATCTTCCATTGCGCTTAATGAAATTATTTAACTCATCGATTGATCGCAGTTCATAAGAAGGTGAAAATACGTAATCAGGGAAATTACTTGCAAGTCGTACATTGACCTCGGTAGCATACATTTTCCCATCTCCGTAAATACGAAAAACATCAGCAGCATAATCTGCCCGTCGTATGGAAAAAGCAATACCTGTAGATTTCATATTTTTCACCATCTCTCCCGAACGGTTTAAAATCAAAGAAGTTCCCCAGTCCCAATCGTAATCGTTATCGGTTTGATTAAAGGCAATTATAAAATTATACGAACCACTACTTGTGCTGTGTAATAATACTTTGTTACCGTGATTGGTTGAATAAATCGTGTTGGAATTATTCATTTCTACATCTCCGTTAAAATATCCAGCTCTTGCCGCTGCCCCTGATGCAGATGCATATAAAGCGAAAGATGTTGCAGGTAAAGCAGAGCCTCCTCCATAACTCCCTGAGCTAGCAACCTGCGTATAAATACCATATTTGGTCGGGGATGCCCCGGACACAGAATTATACAGACCGTATTTCACTCCGGACGTACCAGTACCGCTCAGTGAATTGTGTATCCCATATTCTGTACCTAGTCGGGTTGTATTGTGAATGTTGTGGATTCCATACGCACGACTCGTGTTATTCACTCGAAGCATTGAGGCATTAGCAGGTGCACTTCCTATTCCTACACTTCCAGTCAATGTGTGTGTGGAAACTGTTGAGCCGTCCCAGGTGTTTTGAGAAAAAGCAATAGCAGGCACCAACCATAAAGTAGTTAATAGTTTTTTCATAAAAATTGATTTGTGTGTTATTTTTTAAGTAATTGGTGACAATTTAAAGATTTTTTTTGATTAAATAGCTACTTACCGGTAGATAATAGTGTCATTTTAAATACTGCTTTATCTATTTTATTTTATTGAAAAATCAGATTGATTGTGGCTTTTACTCATCTGCCACAAATTGTTTTTTAACACGATGAATAAATTTTAACAGATAACCCACTGAATGTTATTAAATAAACTCCTATAATCAAATCATTCTGTTATTTTTGAAACAAAATTAAACCGTTAGCAATGTTGAGTAGAGAGGAACTTTTGAAGTTGATTGATGAAAAATATCAGGCGATGCGTGAAAATCCCGATATTTATCTATCAGGGTTATTGCATTCGAAACCATTAACTTACTGGGATTACATTCAGGTAGATGCGCTGCTTGGGTTACAAATCCAGCGTACAACTGAACCGGATGAGATGGTATTCATCATGTATCACCAGATTAATGAATTACTATTTAAAATGATTTTGTGGGAAATCGATCAGGTTTCTCATTGCGATGAAATTACTCCCAAGAAATTTTCCATGCACCTGGGACGTATTAGTCGCTATTTTGATATGCTTTCCAACTCGTTCAATATCATGCAGAGCGGAATGGAAATTGAGCAGTACATGAAATACAGAGATACATTGACACCTGCAAGTGGTTTCCAGAGCGCCCAATTCAGAAAAGTGGAATTTGCCTCTACAGATCTGTTGAACCTCATCGATTTCAGAGTACGTCCGACCATCGATCGGAATACTCCGTATGAGCATGCATTTGATAACATGTACTGGCAGGCTGCAGGACTGAACCCGAAAACAGGAAAAAAATCAGCGCTGCTGTCCAATTTCGAAAAGAAATACAAAAAGGAGTTCATTGATTTCATGCAGGAATACAATACAATCAACCTGCTGGCAAAATATAAGTCGCTACCGGAAGAGGATCGCAACAACCTGGAATTGGTGAATGCGATGCGCCATTATGATTATACGGTTAATATTTCCTGGGTCATGAATCACTTCAACGCAGCCAGACATTACATCGAAAGCGGAAAGGGATCAGGTGAAGCAACCGGAGGTAGTGATTGGAAAAAATACATGTTGCCACAGTACCAGAAACGAATATTTTTTCCAGAATTATGGACCGATAGTGAGTTGGATAACTGGGGAATTGATAACTTAGAGGACTATAAGACAATAACCGACATTTCGGAATTAACAACTAATAAACAATTTAAAGGATGGCAAAAGTAGGAATTATCATGGGAAGCAAAACGGATTTACCAATCATGCAGGAAGCTGCTGAGATGTTGGAATCGTTTGGAATCGCTTATGAATTAAATATTATTTCGGCGCACAGAACACCTGATTTGATGGTGGAATATGCACGTGAGGCAAGAAAAAGAGGAATCAACGTAATTATTGCCGGAGCAGGTGGCGCTGCTCATTTACCGGGAATGACAGCTTCATTGACGGCAATTCCTGTGATCGGTGTTCCGATTAAATCGGCCAACTCAATTGACGGATGGGATAGTATCCTGTCTATTTTACAAATGCCGAACGGAATTCCGGTAGCAACTGTCGCATTGAACGGAGCTAAAAACGCAGGGATCCTTGCAGCGAAAATCATTGGAGCAAGCAATGACCAGATTTTGGCAAAAATCGACGATTACATGAAAGATTTACGAGAAGCGGTAATTAAAAGCGCTGCTGACCTGGATGAAAATAAAAATGTACTGGATTAGTTTTTAGTCGTATGAAACATTTAAACGGGTGGAGTTTTTAACTTTACCCGTTTTTTCATTCCTCTGACAACAACAAAATTTCACTGCTCTTTCAGGTTGCCAAAGACAAAAATATGTTCAGAAGTATACTGCTTAATCGTATCTTTATCCACAGAACGTATTTTCTGACCACTCGCATCATAACCAACTTTATCCAACGATTGATCCAGGTAAATGTATACATCTGCTTCTGTATTCAACGCTTCTCTATCTTCCTTTATTTTTACAACTTCTACGAACGGATAATTCGTGTGTTGCAGGTGATAATAAAAAGAGCTCTCAAAAGGCCAGGAAAAATCAATTTTCATTTTTTTATTCTGCGCTTTCCCTTTTTCGTTGATCATCCCTAATATCTCCTCCGAATGTGCATCAAAGTACCAGGTTGCTGTTTTGTACAGATTGGCTTTTTTTCCCAAATTTATTCCCATTAACAGGACTACTACCACAATGCTCTTTGCAAAATGTTTGTTGGAAAAGGTGTTGGCAGAAAAACAAAGGCAAAAGATCAGTAAGGGATAGAAAAATAAGGCCGTTCTATCAGTCACGTACAATGTCCCCAATAAATAATACTGTAATATAACCGATAAAATACTAAGAGTTGTAATTCCCAGAATGACATTTTTCAGTGAATAGATTGTACGGTCAAAGAAAAATGAAATAACTACAAACAAGCCTAAAACAACTAAAAAACCAATCAGGGAATAATTGACAACGGATGTATATTCGCTGTTATAAAGCGTATATTTTGTCAAGGAAGTCAATGTATCACTATAAAAACTGATAGTGCCGCCATAGGAAAAATTTCCATTCAATTTGAGTTTCCGAATCGGTTCATAACTAATAGCAGTCAGAAGCAGTGCAATTCCCAAGCTGTAAAGGAATGTCTTTTTGAAATTAGAACGGGTAGCTGGCAGTAAGGCGATTCCATTCACAACAACAACCAGAGCCATCCAGTAATTGAGTACTGAAAAATTACAAAGGACTGCTATTGCTCCCAAACCAACTGATTTAACAACACTTGAAATAGTTCCGTCGCGTACATAATTACATGCAAAGTAGATGGAAGCTAATATAAACCCTAAACTTAATCCGTAACCTCTTGCCAAACTAAAGAAATCAAGTAAGAACGGGTTCAATAGTAACAGTAAAAAACAACTCAATCCCACGAAAGGTGATAAATGCTTGCTCGTTAATTTATACCCGTAATACAGGTAGAGAAGAAAAGCTAAAACATTTGGGAGCCGTGCAATCAATAATGATTCATTCCCGAAAGAGAAAAATAATTTGATTAATAACGTATTCGTAAGGTGATTGTTCGCATCACAGGGTGAATAGTTGAGAATATGTAAAACACTTTGTGGTACAAATTGACTAATCGTCCATGCTTCATCATACGTAACCCCCACTTTAATTGCTCGGATCAATACGTAGCAAAAAGCCAATATCCCAATAACAATGTAAGAGAATTGAATGTACCTTCCTTGTTTCATTGAATTTTCATGTCAGTTATATTATTTTGTTTCCTGCACACATCAATTAAATCTCACGGCTTTCGCAGGGCTGATTCGTGTAATAACCATACTTGGAATAATCAACGCAGCAACGCACACAATCAACGTTCCCAGGTTCAATAACAACCAGCTGGTAAAACTCAATTCAATCGGAACGGTGTTCAAATAGTAAACTTCCGGGTTCAGCGGAATGATATTAAAGTAATATTGCAACAAGGCAATACCGATACCGATAACATTTCCGATCAACATTCCCTTCAGGATCAAGAAAGCAGCCTGGATCAGAAAGATCTTCCTGATTGCCCAGTTCGTCGCCCCCATTGATTTCAATACACCAATAAAATTGGTCCGTACCAGAATCAGCACCAGCAATGCCGATCCCATGTTGATAATACCAATGAGAATCATCAGAACAATAATGATCAGGACATTCAGATCTAAAAAACCAAGCCATACAAAAATATCGCTTTCTGCTTCACGAATGCTTTCCACCCGGAATAGCTCCCCGTTTTTGGAAGGAAGAAATTCTACCTTAGACTTTACTTCTTTGCGAATTGCATCCAACTGTTCCCAATCATCTACCTTGATTTCAAACCCTGCGATGTATTGCTGATAACTTCCTTTTCCGTTGACCTGCTCTACTCTGACGGTTTTATTCCCCGCCTTGATGGTATAAATTGTTCCGTCTTCATTTTCATAGTGCTTCACCAGTAGTCCGTCCGCATCTTTTTCAAAATGATTCACACTGTTCTTGTCACCTGTAATAGAAATTTTCAGATAGGCCGTATCTTCCAGCGTAATGGATTCTTCCTTCAATAGACTCGTTGAAAAATCAGAAACAATGATGCGAAATGTGGTATCTTTATCTGCATTGTACGTCTTTGCACCGTAAATTTCAGCCCCGTTTCCCCAATCGTAGCGAAACTGTCCTTGTCCTCCACGTGCTTTTACACGGACAATTAATTGACTTTCATATCCCGGAACAGTATACAGTGAATC
>DHNG01000033.1:89310-92298 GCA_002409405.1 Flavobacteriales bacterium UBA5422
CAGCCTGAATCCCCCAGTCATTTAATTCCTGTACCAGGCGCAAGTCACCAATTGCTATCTTTTCGTCGTGCTCCTCTAATCCTGTCTCGTAGATTCCTTTGACGATCAACCTTTTTAAAACCGGATTCGACCGTACAAAATATGCGCGGATCGTATCACCAACTTTGAAAATCAGGTCATTCGCCATTTTCCGGGAAAGCAAAATTTCTTCGGATACCTGGTCCGGTTGAAAAACAGGAATACTCCCTTCTTTCAGGTTTGCCTTAAAAAAATCCCAGTCGTATTGATTATCGACACCTTTTAATAAACCACCGTGTACATTCTGTTCAGTAATGACCGTGTCTTTTCCATCTGGAAGTTTTACCGTGCGTTGGTTTCTGTCACTTTGAAACAAAACGGGTTTATAGGCAACCGGGGCAATGTTCTTAATTCCTTTTATTTTTTTTATTTCGTCAAAAAAGGCCTGATTTTTGAGAATTGGTGATGATTCATGCATGTTCCCACCGGAAGCGGATAAAATGCTTAAATGCGCCCCGAAACCGGAAACTTTATCCCGCACCTGATTCTGAAAACCTTTGACAACAGCCAGTGTGATTAAGTTAACAACAATTGCCAGTGCAATACTTATTACGGAAATACGTACAATTGCCCTGGAAACTTTCTTACCTTGTGCTTCACTTTTTAGGATACGTTTTGATATGAAATACTCGAAAGACAATATGATGCGATTTTGGACGCTAAATTACACAAAGGTTTTTGGCTTGAAAACATTTTGTATGATTTTAATTCTGCTGACGGGAAGTACACATTACTCATTTAGTAATTCGGATACTCCTGAGGATTCAGATACGGAAGAAAACGATGAAGAAATTCTTCCCGGTGCTTACCAGATGGATGTGTATCTTCCTCAATTGGAAAGTAAACGAATCGCTGTTGTTGGTAACCAAACCTCTTTAATCGGAACGACCCATCTGGTAGATTCACTCATCAGCAGAAGCATTCATGTAGTCAAAGTATTCTGTCCCGAGCACGGGTTTCGGGGAGATGGAGATGCCGGAGCAAAAATCGACGACGGAATTGATGACAAAACCGGCCTTCCCGTTATATCGCTATATGGCGATAACAAGAAACCAAAACCGGAATTATTGGATAGTATCGATGTCATTGTATTCGACCTCCAGGATGTAGGGGCTCGTTTTTACACCTACATTTCGACCTTACACTATGTGATGGAGGCCGCTGCAGAAAAAGGAATCAAAGTAATGGTGCTCGACCGACCGAATCCAAATGGACACATCATTGACGGACCAGTCAGGAAACCCGGGTTCGAATCGTTTATCAGTATGCACCCTGTTCCGGTGCTCTATGGCATGACGATCGGAGAATACGGTCAGATGATCAACGGGGAAAAATGGATGAAAGACAGTCTGAAATGCGACCTCACAGTTATTGAAATTCAAAACTATCGTCACAAAGACAGTTACTCACTCCCCATCCCTCCTTCCCCCAATCTGAAAACAGACAACGCTATTATCCTGTATCCGAGTTTGTGTTTTTTTGAAGGAACGATGGTCAGTGTAGGGAGAGGAACAACGACTCCTTTTGAAGTATTTGGAAATCCGGATTTTCCCAACAACGGGTTTTCGTTTACACCTGTTTCTGTCAAAGGAGCAACCGATCCGAAGTTAAAAAACAAGGTGTGCTATGGAGTAGATCTGACGGAAAACGATCGTCGTTTTAAACGATTGCGCCTGGACTATCTCTTTGAAGCACGGGATATTTTATATGAAAAATATGGCGAAAAATGGGTGGACCGACCTAAATTTTTCAACCTGCTTGCCGGCAACGATCAGCTGATTATGCAATTGAATTCATTTTGTAGTGAGACCGAAATCCGCGACAGTTGGGAAGAAGACCTGAAAGAATTCCGGAAAATCAGAAAAAAATACCTGATCTACGAATGAAAATGAACACTCCTAAATCTTGTCGTCCATCAACAGTAATGGATATGGATAATCGACAGCTGTAATTACTGATTTTCAGATTATTTTCTTATTTTAGTTGCCATTCTATTACTACGATTATGGCACGAATTATTGCTCTACTACTTCTCACAACAACAGTTGTATTTTACTGCCCTGCTCAGACTATTCCACACGAACGAACCGTTGATTGGTCGCTGGTCGGTTTGAATAACGGTATTCAAGACTATCAAAACGCTGTTAACATAGAAGATTATGGTGGAACAGGAGATGGAAGTACCTCTAATAACGGGGCGTTTTTGAGTGCCATCAACTCACTCAACAATACACCGGGAGTTATTCTGTTTAATGAAGGTACTTATCTGTTTGATCAAGTAATTAATCTTCCCGATAATACCATCATACGAGGAAAAGGTGCGGAATTAACCACCCTGAAATTCACAGCATCCGGTGATTTGATCCAGGCAAAAGGCACGATCGAAAATCAGGAAACCAACGTCATACACAGTGCAGAAAAAGAACAAAACTACCTGGTACTGGAATCAAATCATGGGTTCAACCCTGGTGATTTTATCTTATTGACACTCAACGACGACACATTGGTCACCTCCACATGGGCACTGCGTTCTGTCGGACAAATCAACACAATAGACTCCATTCACCTTGACACTATTTTCCTGAAAAAACCATTGCGTATGGACTATCCGCTCTCCTCGTCTCCATGGATAAAAAAAATAGTCCCCCGGAAAAACACAGGGATCGAATGCCTGAAAATCCTACGCGGCAGCAATGACAATTTTCAATCGAATAATATCCTCTTTGAATACTGTGTTGAAAGTTGGGTAAAAGGGATTGAAAGTGACAGTTGCAACTATGCACATATTGCCATTTCAAACAGTTCCAATATCGAAGTCAGGAATTCATTTTTTCACAACGCTTACAGTTACGGAAACGGAGGAAAAGGGTACGGCGTGATGATCCACATGACTTCAGGAGAATGTTTGGT
>DHNG01000033.1:92418-92737 GCA_002409405.1 Flavobacteriales bacterium UBA5422
TGACTTCAGGAGAATGTTTGGTGGAAAACAATATCTTCAAACAACTACGACATGCCATGATTCTACAGGCAGGAGCAAACGGAAATGTATTCGGCTACAATTACTCCCTTTCTCCTTACTGGACAGAAGTCTCTCTTCCCTCCGGTTCAGCCGGGGATATGGTCCTGCACGGAAATTACGCCTACGCCAATTTATTTGAAGGAAACATCGGGCAGAACATCGTTATTGATGACTCGCACGGCAAAAATGGTCCGTACAATACTTTTTTCAGAAACAGAGCGGAACATTATGGCATTTTCATGAACAACACACCAGCATC
>DHNG01000033.1:92858-107908 GCA_002409405.1 Flavobacteriales bacterium UBA5422
TTCATGAACAACACACCAGCATCTGATCGGCAAAATATTGTAGGAAATGAAGTGACCAATACCGGGCTGACACTTGGGTTGTACTTGTTATTCGGAACAGATCACTTTTTACATGGCAATATTGTAAAAGGGGTAGTAAATCCCTCCGGAACACAAGCATTACCGGAAGCATCTTATTATCATCCGTTTCCTCCCGCTTTTCTGAGTAATATCGGTTCATTTCCGGCAATCGGAATGCCGTTGGCGTATAACAGCGGTACGAACGCTGCTAAGACCAATTATCTCGCCGGAATTTACAGTTACTGTCACGCGGATATCCCCCCGTCTTCCGTCGGAATAGAACAACATAAACAAGACAGTCCGGTGACCATCTATCCCAACCCTTCAACTGGTATTATTCATGTACAATTAAACAATAAAAACAGTACTATTCACATCTATGACCTATCCGGAACGCTTGTTCATTCAACAACGTTATCCGCACAAGAAGAAATTCTGACTATTTCCTCATTAAAAGCAGGTTTTTACCTGGTTCATATTACCTTTGAGGGTAAATTATACGTTGAAAAAATTTATAAACAATAACCTCCCCATGAAATCCGTCCATATCCTGTTGATTAGTATCCTGATGATAAGCCTGCCGGTTGCAGCAGGAAAAGGAAAAGTTGTGTATCAGACAGCCAATCTGATCATCACAAAATTATCCCCCGGAGTATTTGAGCATACGTCATTTTTGAAAACAGATGATTTCGGAACAGTTCCCTGTAATGGAATGATTGTGAGAGACGGTGATGAAACAGTTATTTTTGATACAACAGTCGATGATGTAAGTTCTGAAGAACTGATTAACTGGATTTCAGGAACACTCAATTGTAAAATTACTGCTGTCGTGGCAACTCATTTTCACGCAGATTGCCTGGGAGGACTTCGGGCATTTCACCAGCATGGAATTCCATCTTATGCCTCTTCTCAAACCATTGCACTGGCGAAAGAGCACGATTTCAACATCCCAACCAACAGTATCGATGACACATTCACGTTTCAGGTAGGAAACAAAGAAGTACAGACCCGTTATTTCGGTAAAGGTCATACCAGTGACAACATTGTAGCCTATTTCCCGGATGAACATACCTTATTTGGCGGATGCCTGATCAAAGAGTTAAAAGCGGGAAAAGGATACCTGGGTGACGCAAATACGCAGGAATGGCCAGGAACAGTCCATAAAGTAAAACAGGCTTTTCCGGATGTAAAAACAGTTATCCCGGGACATGGAAAAACAGGAAATTGTAAATTACTGGATTACACTATTCAATTATTCGAAGAGTAACTCCGTTTTCAGGAACACAACAGATCAATAATTTCCCGACAGGCATTTACATCATGAACGCGCAGAATACCTGCTCCTTTCAGTACAGCAAGTGTATTCAGAGCCGTTGTCCCATTCAGCGATTCTTCCGGTGTAATTCCCAGTTTTTTATAGATCATTGATTTTCGTGAAATCCCCACCAAAAGTGGTTTCCTGAAAATGTGTAATTCATCCATTCGGTGTAACAATTCATAGTTTTCATCCATGGTTTTGCTAAACCCGAAACCGGGATCCAGGATAACATCCTTCACCCCTTTTTCATCTAAGAGGGTCAGTTTTTTCTCAAAATAGTTTGTGAGCCTTTCCGTGATATCGGGGTCATGCGATACCGTAATATCGTGCATTGTATCAAAAGTACCTTCCACATGCATCAGCACGTATGGAATCTTCGTGACAGCAAGAACATCCAACAGTGTATCATCAAACTGGAAACCGCTGATATCGTTGATCATTGAAGCACCTTCATCAATCGCTGTCCGGGCAACCTTTCCCCTGAATGTATCCACCGAAATAAGCGCATACGGAAATTCATTTTTCAATTGCTTTAATGCCGACTGTATCCGAAGTTGTTCTGTTTGCTCATCCACATCAACCGCACCTGGACGTGTAGAGAAACCTCCCAGGTCCAGAAATGTTGCTCCTTCAGAAAGGTGTTTTTCTGCCATTTTAAGCAATTCACTGTCAGACTTCAAACGGCTTTCTGAAAAAAACGAATCTTCCGTTACATTGAGAATTCCCATGATCTTCGGAACGGTAAAATCCATTAAAATTCCGTTAAATTGAATGTGCTTATCTTTATAATTTGTATCTTCAACCCTTGAATTTTGCATTTGAATTAATAATGAGTCAAACAGACGCCCAATATACGAAAGTAATCGCGAACTGTAAGGAAATCTACAGTAAAAAAACAAAAGACTACGGCACTTCCTGGCGCATCCTTCGCCCAAGTTCCCTGACGGATCAACTCTTCATCAAAGCACAACGCATCCGAACGATTCAGGAAACCGGAGAAAACAGGGTTGGAGAAACAGTTGAAGGAGAATTCATGGCAATTGTCAACTATTGCATTATGGCCTTGATTCAATTACAGGAAACAAGCTTAAAAGAATTGGACTTAGAGGCAGATCAGGCTGTTGCATTGTACGAAAAATACGCCCGTGAAGCATTTGAGTTGATGCAGAAAAAAAACCACGATTACGGTGAAGCATGGAGAGACATGCGGGTCAGCTCTCTTACCGACCTGATTCTCACAAAAATATTACGGGTGAAACAAATAGAAGATAACAAAGGAAATACATTAATCAGTGAAGGAATTGATGCCAATTACTACGACATGCTCAACTACGCTGTCTTTGCATTGATTCATTTAACACAAGAAAACAATGAACACTTATGAGAACAAAAAGTACTAACATTTCTGTTTCGGGAAGATCATTTTTATTCAATGTACTCTTCGTACTGATCAATCTTACGGGACTAACGCTGGTCACCATGGCCTATCATGAAAGTTTTTCAGGAAACGCAACGCTTTTTAAATCAATCGGATTTGGAATTTTAGCATTGTCCACTGTCGGCTTACTTCTTTTCAGGGGACGCCTGATGATGGCCAATGTTGCACGAGCTGTTATCGGAGGATTATTTATTGTTTCCGGTCTGGTAAAAGCAAATGACCCGTTGGGTTTTGCTTACAAATTGGAAGAATACTTCGAAGACGGTGCATTGGCATACCGGATTAAAGAATGGTTCGGCGCTCCGGGATTTTCCCTCGAATTCCTGATTGAACACGCATTGTTGCTAAGTGTTGTTATCTGTATCATTGAAATCGTTTTAGGTGTCTTGCTGATCATCGGAGGAAAAATCAAAGTAGTATCCTATCTGCTTGTACTGATGATGGTATTTTTCACATTTCTGACGTGGCATACTGCAACGTGTGATTCTGGTAAGAAATTCCTGGATCGCGATGTTTATGCGCTTTCCAACCCGATCGCCGCAGTAAAACTGAAGCAGGCAGAAACCGACAAAAGTGTTAAGATTGTCAGCCAGAATTCGGAAGAAATCGTTGTGGAAGAAAAGAAACAACCACAATGTGTAGATGACTGCGGATGCTTTGGTGACGCAATGAAAGGATCCATCGGACGGTCACTGACACCAAAAGAATCGCTTTGGAAAGACATCGTGGTGCTCTATCTGGGCTTGTGGATCTTCATCGCACAATGGGTAATTCAGCCGAATACGAGAAAACAAAACATTATTTTTACGGTTGCGTCACTACTCGTGGTGGTGTTCTTCTCAGCAATCTTCTCCTGGTACTTCCCGGTATTGTTTGCTTTTGTAGGAATTGTGGGATCCCTCTGGATTCTGCGCATCGGAGGAAAAGCACTGGGGAACTATTTCGGCGTTTCATTCTTTGTTACACTGATCTCTGCAATTTTCATCTACTTCGTGTTGCGTTATGAACCAATGAAAGATTACCGTCCGTATGCGTTGGGGAATGACCTTGTGAAGCTGATGAACAATGGCGAAGAAGGAATTTATCAGAACCTGCTTCGCTATGTCAACAAAAAAACAAAAGAGGAAAAACTACTGGATGCTGCTTCGAAAGAATACATCGATTCAAAAATCTGGGAAAATGCAGATTGGGAATACAAGGACATGATTCAAAAAGTGATCAAACCGACCAAATTGCCTTCCATCACAGAACAGTTTAATCCGTTCATTTCCGTTGCCGACGTGTCAGAACAGGAAAGAGAACTGGATTATATTCGTGATTTCATTGCTAATAACGGTGTGGACATCATCCGTGTTAAAAATTTAAGTTCCGGTGATATCTACGAAGTTCCTTCCGAAGAATTTACACTGGAGGAATACGCTCCTGAATATTACCAGGTACTGGATACCGTGAGAACAATTAACCCGGAAGTAACAGAAATCAATATCCGTGAGTACATCACAACCGCTGATCAGATCATTGTCATTACCTCAAAAAATATCAATGAAGCGAACTGGGATGCGATTGAGCGGTATAAACACATTCTGAAAGAAGCGAAAAAAGCAGGAATTCCGATGGTGTTGCTCTGCAGTGTGAGTCGTGAGGATATGCTTAAATTCCGCAAGAAATATAATTTTGAGATCCCGATGTTTACCAATGACGAGATCGAGTTGAAAGCCATTGCACGCAGTAATCCATCAATGATGGTGATTCAGAAAGGAATTGTGAAAGGTAAATTCGCTCACCGTTCTACACCAACGTACGACTGGTTAAACAAAAACATTTTAAACAACAAATGAGAAGAAAGATTGTAGCAGGGAATTGGAAGATGAACCTGGATTGGAAAGCAGCGAATGAATTGTTTCAAACGTTGAAAACGATCCGGAATGAACAAGTAGAAGTGATTGTATTTCCCTCTTCTTTGTATCTGTCAGCATTTGCAACCGGAGAAAACACGACGCTGAAGATCGGCGCACAAAACGCCTATCCCAAGGACAACGGTGCCTATACCGGGGAGATTGCTTTTTCTCAATTGAAAAGTATCGGTGTGTCTCATGTATTGATCGGACACAGTGAACGAAGAGAATATTTCTCTGAAAGCAATGAATTCCTGAAAGAAAAAGTAGATGCCTGTCTGGAAAATGGGATAACACCTGTTTTTTGTTGCGGGGAATCACTTCCTGTACGGGAACAAAAAGAAGAAGTAACATTTGTAACCCGTCAGATTGAAGAAAGCTTGTTTCATTTGAATGCAGATGAACTAAAAAAATGCGTAATTGCGTATGAACCTATTTGGGCAATTGGCACCGGGTTGACAGCTACAAGTGAGCAGGCAGAGCAAATGCATCTGAACATTCGTCAATACATTGCAGGAAGATACGGAGCGGAAACAGCGGAACACATCTCAATTCTTTACGGAGGAAGCTGTAACGAAAAAAATGCAAAGGAGTTATTCTCTTGTCCCAATGTAGACGGAGGGTTAGTCGGAGGAGCTTCTCTGAAGGCGGATTCATTTACACAAATTATCAATGCGTTCTGAATGGATTATCTTGAATTAAACATAAAACTGTTTCCTGTAAGACCGTTCAACGAAATCATCGTCGCACAACTCGCCGATGCCGGATTTGAAAGCTTTATTGATACAGAAGAAGGTGTCCTGGCATACGGACAGGTTGCCGAAACGTCTGTTGAACGGGCATTGAATGAAACATTCCTCGGCGAGCAACGGGACGATGTCACGTTTTCGTTCGAATCCACCATCATTGAAGGTCAAAACTGGAATGCGGTGTGGGAAAGTGATTTCGAACCTGTTTATGTAGAAGAATATGTAAGTATTCTGGCTCCTTTTCACGACAAATCACTTGCAAAAGGAATGCTGGTTGAAATACAACCTAAAATGTCATTCGGAACGGGACATCACCAGACCACATGGATGATGTCTAAAGCATTATTCGAATTGAAGGAGATTCCACGCACTGTTCTGGACATGGGGACAGGGACAGGGGTGTTGGCAATTATTGCAGAAAAACTGGGAGCTTCTAAACTTCTTGCGATTGATATCGAAGATTGGTCGGTGGAAAGTACCATTGAGAATGCACAGCGCAACAATTGCAGTCACATTGAAGTACTTTGCGGAGATGTCGACCTGATTGAAGGAAAATCATTTGGCTTGATTTTGGCTAATATCAATAAGAATGTTTTAAAAGCACAGATTCCATCCTACGCGAAAGCACTGGAGACCAATGGAGTGTTGATGCTCAGTGGCTTTTTTGACTCAGATGTAAATGAACTTACAGCATTTGCCGGTGATTTCAATTTGAAAAAAGAACACGTCTATCTGAAAGACAATTGGGCAGCTATTCAACTGAGAAAGGAAGGTTAAAAAGTAATTGATTCTCAATTCCGGTTCCCATCCGGGTATTGACACGTACTAATTAATAATTTGCAAAGTAGTATGAAACACTTAATTTCTCTGTTGTTTATCGCAACAGTTTTTTCAGGATTTGGTCAGGCATACAGTTCTGACAGAGCGAAATTCATCAAGGAATTTCAAAGTGCTTTAACTCCGTATGGAAAAGGAGAGCATTCCAAATTCATCAAAGAAGAATTAACGGTCATCCTGTTGCAATCATCCGAATTTCCGGATCGTTATTTCACCAACATGATCACAACCTGCAATGCACTGGCAACAAAACGATTTGATACCTATCCGGATATCTATAATTATGTCTATTCGGTTTATTCACTCGTCAAAAACAAGCAGTCAGAATCCAGTTACAATGCCTATCAGAATACCATTGACAAATTACTGGAGAGCCGTAATCCCAAGCGGTTTACTGACTTTGCCGAATCTGCTGCCGGGTTCTTCTACGAAGGAAAATTAGCAGGGAAATCAAACTTTGAATGGTATTACGAAGGGGGGAAATACGAGTTCAAATACGACGACAAACCTTATATTGAATTGATCGACGGAAACCTGATTTGCCGTGCGGTAGATATTGCAGGAAGTTCTAAGAAAAATACAAAATACAGTGACAGTATTGTCATTTATAAAACATCCGGAACGTATGATCCGGGACTCCAGAAATGGGAAGGAAAAGGTGGAACGATTACCTGGGAGAAAGTAGGATTATCTAAATCGGAAACCTATGCTGAAATCGGTAAATTTCAGTTATCCATGAAAAACACCAATCTCAACATTGATTCGGTGAAACTGAAAACTCCTTATTTTAATGAATTACTGGAAGGATCACTTTCTGACAGAGCATTCAAAATCAACCGGGAGGAAGATAAAATTTTCCCTCAATTTCTTTCCTACAAAACCAACCTGAAAATCAACAACATTAAACCGAATGTCAATTACGAAGGTGCATTCTCCATGAAAGGAGCTAAGTTTGTAGGAGCAGGAATTAAAAACATTCCGGCAAAAATAACCATCGTCAAAAATGCGAAACCGTTCGTAATTGCACAGGCATCTGAGATTTACATTACAGATAAACAGGTATTCTGCAATGGCGGAAGAAGTACCATCTTATTAAACACAGGAGATTCCATCACACATCCAAGCGTTAACTTCAGCTACCTCTATACTGACGGAATCCTTGAATTTTCCCGGTCAACTTCAGGAATCGGACAGGCTCCGTTCAGTGATTCGTACCACAAACTGGATTATTACGTTCCAAAACTTATTCTTTCTGAGAAGGAAAATACAATTCAGTATACCTATGAAAAAGGAACCAGCCAGGAACAGCGTGTTGCTCGTTTTGAGTCCTTTAACTATTACGACGGTCAATTGTACGATAAATTACAAGGACTTTCTTCTACACACCCGTTGGTTGCCATCAGCAAATACACCTATAAATATGACAAGTATGAATTGTCTGAGGGTGAATGTGCAACTGCTTTAGGAGGTACATTGGAACAAATGCGTCCGATGATGCTGCAACTGGCAAATTACGGATTCATCAGTTACGATACCGACAACAAGAAAGTAGTCGTCAATCAAAAGCTGGAAAACTTTGTGCAAGGGAAAGCAGGGAAAAAAGATTATGACAACATTATCCTGGTGAGTGACTTCCGTCCGAAAGAGTTGAAAGGATATTCGGAAGAAGAAATCAAAAACAGTGCTTCGCTTCAACAGATCCGTGAGAATTACAAAAAGCAAAATGAAGTACGCCGTACATTGGAGAACTTTGGATCTTTCAATCTCGGCACCATGGACATTGACCTGATTGGAGTTGATAATGTGACACTTTCTGAAAAACAGAACATGCATATTTTTCCGAAAGACAATAAAATCAAAGTAAAACGCAACCGTGACCTTGAATTCAGCGGGTGGTTGAATGCCGGAAAAGCTGAAATCAATACCATCAGCGCCAATTACAATTACGATGAGAACAAAGTCAACCTGCTTAAAACGGAAACAACTGTTTTACGCGTTCAACCGAGAAGTGCAGAGCACGGTACAGCAGGAGTTGCAATGAATAGTACTATTTCAGGTATCGTCGGAGACATTGTAGTCGATCTGCCATCTAACCGTTCGGGAAATAAAGTCGATGCTACAACAGCCGTTTATCCGATTCTTTCGGTTAAAAATTCCACAAAGGTCTTTTACAATTCCAAAGATTTGTATGGAGGAGCATACGACAGTACTCGTTTTTACTACGCACTTCAACCTTTTGTTGTTGACAGTATTGACAATTTTAACGACAAAACACTTCGTTTGAAAGGAGAATTGGTTTCTGCCGGTATCTTTCCGAATATCAAAGAAGATTTGAAAGTGATGCCGGATTACTCGTTCGGATTCTCAACTGCTTCACCGAAAGAAGGATTTAATTTCTATGGCACGGGAGCAAAATATGACAACAAAGTGATGCTTTCCGGAAACGGGCTTCAGGGAGCAGGAACAATCAACTTCGTAAAATCAACTTCTGTCTCTAAAAACCTCTTTACATTCCTTCCTGACTCAACGGTAGGAGTCGTTACTTTCGTCAACCAGGCAGTGCAAAACGGCGTACAGTTTCCGGATGCAAAATGTGATGAAGCCTATATGACGTATATTCCGAAGAAAGAAATTCTCAAAGCCAGTTCAACACCTCGTAATGATATCAGTTATTTTGAAAACGAAGCAAAATTGAGAGGAACAACCTTTGTAACTCCGAAAGGAATGAAAGGAAAAGGGTTGATGACCTTCAACAATGCAACAATTGTATCGGATGGTTTTGTCTATGAATGGAAAGATATGTATGCGGACACATCCAGCTTTAGTCTGAAGAACGAAAGCCGTGAAGAAGGCGAATCACCGCTCATTTTTGAAACGAACAACGTAAAATCCCATGTGAGCTTTAAAGACCGAAAAGGGGTGTTCAATTCCAACAAAGGAGAATCGCGTGTGGATTTCCCTGTCAACCAATACATGTGTAAAATGGATATGTTTACCTGGTTTATGGACCGGGAAACCATTGATATGGAAAAGAAAGCTGCCAAAGATATCGCCATCGATACGGGGGTAGATCTGGTTGGTCCGAACTTCTTCTCAACGCATCCAAAACAAGATTCACTTCAGTTCCGGGCTCCGAAAGCGCGACTGGATATGAAAGCGAAAACAATTTACTGTAATGAAGTTGAATATGTTGATGTTGCAGATGCCCGGATTTATCCGGACAGTATGAAACTCAACATTCGTAAGAAAGCAGAGCTGGATCAATTGAAAAACGCGACAATTGTTGCCAATTACATCACAAAATACCACAAGTTTGAACGTTCTACTGTCAACATTACAGCCAGAAGAGCATACAAAGGAAGCGGAGAATATCCGTATTATGACAAGGACAGCGTTCCGACGTATATCGTTATGGATGCCATTGGATTGGATACTTCTTATCAAACCATTGCCACGGGTAAAATTGACCAAAGTAAAGGGTTTAAGCTAAGTGATGAATTCGATTATTACGGAAACCTTACGGTGAAAGCTGCTTCACCTGAAATTTTATTCTCAGGAGCAACCCGTATCAATCACAACTGTGATAAATTTGAACGAAACTGGTTGGCATTTACCAGCTCTGTCGATCCGAAAAACATCCAGATTCCTGTTACCAACAATATGAAAAACCTGAACGGTCAATCGATCTCTGCGGGAATTGTGTGGAGAGACTCACCGAATGTTGACAGCATTGAGCTCTACCCTACTTTCTTGTCCGCACTGGCCAATGCAACGGATCCTGTTGTCATCACATCTTCCGGAGTACTGACCTATGATTTCGGTTCGAAAGAATTCCAGATTGCACCGAAGGAAAAATTGATCAACCGATCTGAAAAAGGAAATTTCCTTGCACTGAACACAGAGACATGTTCAATGTTCGGAGAAGGAATTGTCAGTCTTGGAATGGATCATGGGGATGTGAGTGTAAAAACGGTTGGTACGGTTGATTACAACCAGAAAAGCGGAGCCATTCATTTCAACCTGACAGCTAAATTTGACATGCCGCTCGATAAATCTGTATTCAAAGATATTCCGGACAAGATCAATGCAACAGAAGGATTGAACCCGATGGATTTTGCAACCAACACTCTTAAATCAGCAATTACGATGTGGGGAAGTCAGGCAGAAGCAGATAAATTGCAGGAAGATTTCACAATTAAGGGGGAAATCAAAAAAATACCTGCATCTTTGGAGTCGGCAATTACCATTACAGGTTTGAGAATGAGCTATTACAGCCAGCCCTCTCTGAATAATTTCAAGGGGTTGATCACCAATGTAGAATCCGCGATTCTGGTGAACATGTTTGAAAAGCCGGTGATGAAATATGTTCCTTTCAGAGCATTTTTCCAACAGAAATTCTCAGGAGCGGGAGGCGACTGGTTTGCACTGTTAATTGATGTTCCGGGAGGAAAAGATTACTTCTTCAATTACTCAATGGGTAAAAAAGAAGGAGTCATGGACGTTATGACAGGAGATACGGAACTGACAGCTGCTATCTCTGCATTAAAAGACGACAAACGGAAAACAAAAAACTTCCTGTACCAATTGGGTCAAGGTGGTTTAAAGACAGTATTTAACAATTTATTCAAATAATGGATTACATTTTATTTGGTCTCATTGCTTACTTGTTAGGCTCCATTCCTACCGCAGTATGGGTCGGGAGAGCTAAATACGGAATCGACGTCCGCGAACACGGAAGTAAAAATGCAGGAGCCACCAATACGTTCCGCGTACTCGGTAAAAAGGCCGGAATTGTTGTACTTTCCATTGATATCATTAAAGGTTTTTCAGCTGCGTTCCTCCCCTTTGTTTTCAAAGTGGGGGAATGGCAGTCCGACCAGTTAATTACCGTTCAGATACTGGCTTCCGTACTCGCTGTTGTGGGGCATGTTTTTCCACTTTTCGCCGGCTTCAGAGGAGGAAAAGGAGTCGCAACTTCACTGGGAGTTATTATCGGTATTCATCCGCCCGCAGCGGGTATCTGTATCGCCGTTTTTTTGCTTGTATTCATCATCTCTAAATATGTATCACTAGGTGCTATCTGCGCAGCATTGAGTTTCCCGGTATCGATCTATTTTATTTTCGGAATCCGATCCATCTGGCTGAACAGTTTCACCATCCTGTTAGCTACACTTGTTATCATCGCTCACAGAAAAAACATTCAACGTTTACTTGCTGGAAATGAAAACAAAATGAACCTTTTCAAGCGATAGTCGTATATACATTTAACGTAAATTTGAAACGGTGAATTATTTGTAAAAGTGTCACTGAAAATACATAATATGCTGCTTGTGGTTGCGCTGCTGACTACATTTATTTCTTTCACTCAGACAGAAGACGAAGTGAGAGTCAATGCAGATGCTTTGTTTAAAAATAAGCAGTATGTAGAAGCGACACCACTCTATCTCCGACTACTGTCTTTGCAACCAAGAAGTTACGATTACAGCTATAAATACGGAACCTGTCTGTTGTTTAATTCCAATAGTAAACAGGATGCTATTCGCTACCTCGCATATGCCATCAAAAGTCCGGTTCCCATTCCAGAAGCCAATTTTTTTCTTGGGAAAGCATACCACCTCAATTACCAGTTCAACGATGCCATTTCAGAATACAGGAATTACCTTTCCAAGGCTGGTAACAAGGGAGAATATTTTGCAGAATCCAATCGCAATATCGCGATGTGTGAAAATGGAAAAAACCTGCTGACAACGCTCACAGATGTCATCGTACGCAAACGAACGGAGATCAAACAAGATGATTTTTTCCGTTTGTACGATCTTGCTGAAATAGGGGGAAGCATCATCACTGCTGTTGATTTTCAAACAAAAAACGATAAAAAATACAACCACAAACCCATCGTTCACATTGCCCCGAACATGGAAAATGTGTACTTTTCCAGCTATGGTGAAGGCGACAACCTGGACATCTACGTTGCCCGCAAATTACCCGGAGGAAAATTCGGAGTCCCGCAAAAGCTTAACGGAGCTGTTAACACCCCTTTTGATGAGGATTTCCCCTACATGCATCCCAATGGTAACGAGCTCTATTTTTCTTCCAAAGGGCATAATTCAATGGGGGGATACGATATTTTCAAAGCAAAATTCAATGCCGATAATAACACTTTTGAGGAGGTCACCAATGTCGATTTCTCTATCAGTTCACCGGATGATGATTTACTCTATGTGGTAGATAAAGACAATAAAAATGCTTATTTCTCCTCCCGGCGTCAATCCCAGGACGGAAAAATTGTCGTCTACAAAGTAGCGGTTGAGCGAATTCCCATCCAACTGGCAATTGTTAAAGGAACATTTGCTTCTTCGGTACTTCCGGCAGGTTCTAAAATGACTGTTGAAGTAATTGATAAAACAAACGGGAAGAAAATCGGGGTGTTTAAAACCTTGAAAGAAAGTTCTTATCTCATCACTTTTCCAAAAGGGGGAAAATACCAGTACAAAGTCACCGTTGAAGGCTCAAATGAGGTCTTTACTGTTGATGTCGATATTCCATTCTTAAAAGAACTGCGACCGCTGAAACAAAAAATGGATCACGAGCTTGCGGATTCAAAAGAGCGGATCCGGATTACCAACCTGTTTGACGAACAAGTGGAAGATGCGCAGAGCATTGTTTCGCAGGTATTAAAGGAACGTGCCAATCTGAATGTCAACGAAGACCAGTACAATACGGAGGAATTGGAAAGTCAGGCCAAATTGAAAGCCGCCCTGGCAGAACTGCGGTTGAACACCCGATCACCGATGGAATTCGGACAATTACTTGAACGTACACATACGGAGCTCCGGCAAAATGTAACGGGTGAAAACAAGATTGAACGTTCTGCAGATGCTATCAGTCGCAACCTATACAACGAAATTGTGGCAATCGACACTGAAATCAGAACACTTGTCAAAGAAGCGGATGCATCCGAAAGTAACCGGAGAAAAGAACTGGTTCTTACCAATGCGAAAGAGTTGTACCGACAACGAGAAGAAAAACTGGAAAAAATAAAACAGGTTCAGGCAGAAGCTGCTGCAATCGGAACAACAGGCAATAGTGCAACCGTAAATCCTGAAAAGCTGGGAGAACTTTCAAAGCAATACAATCAGTTACTTAATGACGGAAAAACAACAGAGCTTGTTACACTACTTAACCAGAATAAGGAATACCTGAGCAATGTGTTATCCGCTCCCGCTCAGGCAACTGCTTCGGAAGAATTGCTGAAGAAACAGGAAACGATCGTCAACGAGATCTCGCGCCTCCAATCCATTGAAAACGGGTATGTAGAAGAAATAAAACGTCTGGAGAGCGAAATTGCTACCCTAACGCAACAACGAGAGGCTGCAAAAGACAAATTTAAACAAGAATTCCAGGATAAAATAGATGCTAAAAATTACGAATTGGAAAATGCAAAAAGTTCACTTTCCAAAACACGAAATCTGATTCCTGCAATAGCCCAACAACGCGATGAAAACAATCGAAAACTAAACATCGTCAACGAGATAGAAAGTTACCAGGGGAAACCGGTAACCAAAGAGGAACTTGCAAAAGTAAAAGCGGTTGTGAGTGATGAAAAAAGTAAAACCCTACAATCATACATTGACGCTTCGCTTAAAGAGCTTTCTTCCCAACCGGCAAGTGATCCAAAGGAAACGAAGACCGAAACAGCCATTGAACAGTACAATACACAAAGTGAAGAGATTTATGCCAATACCGACTGGAGTGACTATGAAAAACAAGAACGTCTGTTGACCCTCAATGATCAAAAACAACAAGAACTTGCAGAGTACCTGAAGGAACTGGAAAATAATCCAGCATTGGATGAATCAACGAAAGTTCAACAAAGAAACACAACGCAAAAACTCGTTCAGGAACTTCAACACGATAAGCAACTTTTACAAGAAGCAATTGCTGTTTCAGCCAAGAATGAAATCACGCAGTTAAAAACAGAAAATATTGTTCAGGAATTGTATCCCGGATACGAAGAAAATAAGCAAACGATTAAACAGAACATCCGATTATCTGAACCGGAACAATTACAGCAACTCACTATAAATGATCAGGAACTGGTAACTAAAATTACGAGCGAGATTAACCACTTGAAGTCCGGGCAAACAACACGACAGGAACAATCACTTTCTGCAGCTAAAATTGACTTGTTGGAAGACTACCGTACTCAACTACAAACAACCATTGCAGAACGACAACAACAGATCACACGCCTGCAAAATGAAATGAATGTCGCACAGGAACTGGAAAAACAGGTAACCACAGTTGCACAACAAACAGAAACAACCTATTCTGACAAACTCCGGCAATTCAATCAACTGGATGCTGCGACCCAAACAAATGAACGCATTGAAGTACTGAACAACCTGTCAACTACGTTAGGAGTGCAGCAACAACAACTCCAACAATTAAAATCTACGTCGCCGTCCAATCAAACGATCGCAAAAGCATTGACCTCCATTGAAACAAAAATTGCGGAAGTCAGTGTATTACTTACAACTGAAAAAACAGCACAGGAAACTTCCGATCAAACAGCAACGAACACTTCACTACCCGATCCGAAACAACAAAAAACACCAGCTGTTATTATTGAAGAATTACAACAAACATACGAAGGCAGTATCAACAACGATTTTAGTCAGGCACATGCAACAACAGCGGACATTGAACAAAATATTCAGCGTCTGAATGCCTATAAAAACACAATTCAACAA
>DHNG01000033.1:108046-108361 GCA_002409405.1 Flavobacteriales bacterium UBA5422
TCGACAGCAGAAAAAAGTGCTTCTGAAGAAGAAAAAACAGCTTACAGAGCAGCAGCAGAACAAGAAATTCAGCGCATCGACAACCGAATCAAAACGCTGGAGCAGCAGCAACAAACAATCGAACAACAGACGGCTACTCAAACCAACAATCAAACGGCAACGACTTCTTCCAAAACGCCATCCATCATTATTGAAGAATTGCAACAAACGTATGCAGGAAGTATTACCACTGATTTTAATGAAACACATGCAACAACGTCTGAAATCAAACAAAATATTCAGCGTCTGAATACCTATAAAAACACAATTCAACAA
>DHNG01000033.1:108524-113870 GCA_002409405.1 Flavobacteriales bacterium UBA5422
TCGACAGCAGAAAAAAGTGCTTCGGAAGAAGAAAGAACAGCTTACAGAGCAGCAGCAGAACAAGAAATTCAGCGCATCGACAACCGAATCAAAACGCTGGAACAACAGCAACAAACAATCGAACAGCAGACGGCTACTCAAACCAACAACCCTAACTCCAATGATGTAGCTGTTTCGCCAACGCGGGAGCAATCCATCGAATCAAAATTAGCGGACAACACAACTTCTGCTAAAGAACGAAAAGAACTGACAAAAGAATTGACGGAGTTAAAGCAGGAAAAAGCAATTTCATCTACGCGTCAGAAAGAAGAACAAATTCAGGAATTAACTTCTGTTATTTCGAAGGCTGAAAGTACATCCGGAAACCCACCTTCTGCCTCTACTTCTATTGCACAAAAACTTACAACACAAATACATACAGAAAAAGATCCGCTAAAAAAAGAACTACTTGTCGATGAACTCTTAAAAATACGTGAGCAACAGGCAGAACAAATCGAACGTATACAGCTACTCGAAGAGAACCACTCTTTTACCGCAGCAAATCCGGACGTGCGCCTGTATTCGGAAGAACAATTAAAAGTGAGGAGACGACAAGGAATTATTGAAATTGAGGAATTGACCAATATGCGATCACTTCTGCAACAACAACTCACGACCGCTCCGAAAAAAGAAAAAGAAGTACTCACACAGAAAATCAATGTACTGAACGAACGGGAAGCCATTGTTCAACGGGAACTGGTATTCATCGATGCACAACTGAAGCAGTACACAGCTGTAGAAGAGTCCCCTTCTTTGTCCGAAAATACAGCCACACTTACTTATAATGAAGAACGGGCGATTGCCTCATCAGAAGCATACGAAACGTATGCGAAAGCTGTTGCAGAACAGAATAAGCATGTTGCAGAATATGCAGCATTGAAACAACAATTACGTGATCATCAATCCCAGTTGGAAGCGATCAGAAAACGTGAAAAAACAGCTGATCCATCTGAAAAAATGTTGCTTTCCGATCAAAAGTCTATGGCAATTGAAAACATCAAAAATATTTCAGTATCTTTGAAAGAACTAGAGGTTCAAATCAATGAAGCGGCTCAAACTGCTTCCATTCATTTACCAACTGACTCGATTGTAGGTATGAAGTTTAAAAATTTAGTTGCGAGAGGAATTAATCCGATCAAAAAATCACTTATTGCTACAACACTGATCCCGATTTCAGTGCATGGAATCGAATTCAATCCAACTACCCCTCCCCTTCCTGAACTTAAGAAAATACCTGTCGAAGTTAAAACACCAATGGGACTTATATACCGTGTTCAGGTTGGCGCTTTCGCACGACCAATCCCTGAAAGTCATTTCAAAGAGTTCTCTCCTGTTTCAGGTGAAAAAATTGAAAATTCAGCCATTACCCGCTACATGGCCGGTTACTTTAATACCGCATCAACAGTCGTCGAAGCACGTGAAAAAATCAGGCAGTTGGGTTACAATGATGCATTTGTAGTTGCTTATTGTGATGGAAAACGCATCAGTTTCGGAGAAGCACGTCAACTGGAAGCACGCAATGAATGTATTGGTAAAAAGGTGGAGGAAATTCAGTTGGAAGTAGCGACCAATATTGCTCAAAACCTGGGATTGGAAGATACTTCCAAAACACTAAAACCTGTTGCAGAACATACTTACAACCAGGCACCGGGAGCAGCAAAAGCATGGGCCATTGAACAATTCAACGGCGATCAAATCTTTTTCACCGTCCAGGTAGGTGTATTTAACCGCCCTGTAACAAGGGATTTACTGTTTAACCTCGAACCGCTGTATACATTACGACTGGACAATGGTCAAATCCGTTATTCGGTCGGAATGTACGGTAACTTAATGCATGCTGTGAACCTGCAGAGTGAAGTCCGCAAAAAAGGAATTCCGGATGCGTTTGTCGTGGCATATTACCAAGGCAACCGGATCAGTGTCAGCAAAGCCCGTGAATTAATCAATGGTGGAGTGTCTGTATATACGGGTAATCCGAATCCACAACCAAAAATTGAAGCACATACCGCAAACAGTGATGTGACAACAGTCATTCCTGTTTTTAGTACCGGAACGACCGGAGAAGTAATTACCCACCCCGAATCGTATGTACAATTCATTACGAAACAAACATACGAGCAATATCCCAGAGAAGAATTGAACAGGTACAACAACAAAGGAAATTTTTACTACGACAACAACGACAAGCACATCAAATCCACCTTCTATTCAGACGCATTCCTGTTGCCTCGCATTGCTGCTTTTGCGGATGAAATGGATACCATCCACTATACCAAATCGGATGTCCTCAAGAGCAACGATTCACGCATATCGTTCTTGCTTAACGGAACCTCTATTCCGGGTGATTTCAACGATTGGCTGACAAAATTCCCGTACAGAAAAGCATATATACATTCGGAAAATGGAATAGAAATCCGTATCTTTGACATTCAATTAAAGGAAGTCGAAGAAATGAAAATCATTTCAGAGTTGTTCGGTTATCCACTGATTGAAACACAAAATAAAAGTGAATATGAACGAAATGATGAATAGTGTCCAGACTCAGGAAAGCGTTTTGTCAGTTGAAACATTGTTAGATCAACATGATTTGATTGTATACAACGACGATGTGAATACCTTTGATCATGTAATTGAATCGCTTGTCAAGGTATGCCGGCACGACAGTATCCAGGCAGAACAATGTACCCTGATCATCCATTACAATGGTAAATGCCAGGTAAAAAGAGGGACATTTGAGAAATTGGAGCCGATGTGTACAGCTCTACTAGACAGAGGAATAAGTGCTGTCATTGAATAATAAACGAAATTAAAGTAAAAAAAAGTTGCGGGATCAGAATAAATGCTCTATCTTTGCACTCGCAAAACTTGCAACGGCCTCGTGGCGCAACTGAATAGCGCACCTGATTACGGCTCAGGAGGTTTCAGGTTTGAATCCTGACGAGGTCACAAAGGACGGTTTAATAACCGTCCTTTTTTTATTTTAGAATGTTTTTTTAAATTCGTTCAATGGCTAAGATCAAACAAACGGTTATCACCCTGCATTTTTTCATTGCAGCCCTCTCCATTACCTATTCACAAGTCCCTCAATTTGGAAGCGACACCCTGCTCGATGTCGGTTGTTGGAACCTGGAATGGTTTGGCAGTACAGGATATGGTCCGACCAACGAACAATTACAATTCAACAATGTCAAACAAGTAGTCAACAACACAGACATTGACATTTGGGGATTCACTGAAATGTCAAGCTATGTGGCATACCAACAGCTATTGGCTGATCTTCCGCAATACGGAGGCGCATTGGCATCTTATAATCAAACACAAAAAACAGCCTTGTTTTACAAAAAAGACATGTTTGAAGTAATTTCCAGCAACCACATCCTGACCTCATCGAGCTTCAACTATGACTTTGCCAGTCGCCCGCCGTTGGAAGTTGTCTTAAAAACGAAATCATTTATTGCTCCCGATACAATTTATGCCATTGTCATTCATCTGAAAGCATTTGCAGATCAGGAATCCTACGATAGAAGAAAAGGAGCTGTAACTGCTTTAAAGAATTACATGGATTTCATCCGAAAAGATAAAAAAACGATTGTTTTAGGCGACTGGAATGATGATTTGGACCAATCAACCTTCAATGGAATTGAAACACCTTTTCAAATCCTCCTGGATGATCCCGCTGACTACTTTTTCCCTACAAAAGCACTCAGTGATGCCGGAAAAACTTCGTATGCGTTCTATAGTGGCTCCTTTCTCGATCACATTATGGTAACCACTCCATTGACGGTTGATTACATTCCTTCATCTGCAAAGGTTCTCGACATGATGCCGACATATATCAGTAATTTTTCACAAAACACCTCTGATCACTACCCGGTTATCTCAGCTTTCCACCTGGACAATATCCAATCGTTGGGAGTACAATCACCAAGTATAGACGAGCAATTATTTGCGGTAGCTGCAGATCGGGCAACGGTTTTTGCTTTGGGAGAATGGGAAGGTACCGTTGAAATTTATGCTGTTGACGGCACAAAAACAGGAGAGTTTGAAAAACAGGCCGGGCAATTAGAAATTCCGGTTGGTCACCTTCCTCAGGGAATGTACATCGCTGCTTTACAGCTAAAAACAGGTACAAAAACGTATAAATTTGTCCGTTAGTTTGATTCGCTTGCTTTGATTTCTTCTTGAATCAATTGGTTCCACTTGTATTTGTTTGTTGGGGAATAATGTAGTTTTTAGTCCCATGGCATCTTCGCTCATGGCCTCACTTATCTGATTGATAAAATATGGTTCTGTTCTAAAATATAGAAACGATCAAAACGATTCTTTTGGTTTCTTTCCAATACAGAATAGATCAACCACAATAAATTAATCATTTTTTTTCATTAAGACTACAATCGGATCTACTTTTTGTTGTAACTTGCTTATCAACATTTAATTAATCTTATTACTATGAAAAAAGCAATTCTATTTATGGGATTCTTTGTGTCCATTCCATTATTTATGGGATGTAAAAAAGAAGCAAAAGAAAATTTTGAGTACACACCATTAGGAAGTGAAGTCAAGATGATCACGAACAACTATTCAGTGGAAGACTACCTGGTCAATCCCAACGACGCGGATGATGAAAAAGTAAGTCGACAGTTGCATGAAATGGGCCTCATTGCACGAAATCTTTTTACAGACAACAGGTACAATAGCCTGATTCTTTCAGCGGCACAAAAATCTGCATCGGGTGCGGTCAGTATGAAACAATTTATCGAGAAGGCCGGAAGAAATGACAGAAATTCGGAACATTTTTCGAAGCTGTCTTCTTTCATTCAGACAATTGACCTGACTCACAAAGCTGTAAATCCTGCTGTAAAAGGTGAAATAGAACAGTATGTACCAGCCATTTTCGTCCCCAATGCAGATGGAGCTGATTTAAGTAAAACACCGATTATCTCAACAGGAATATATGTCAATAGCACACTGTCGGGTAATGATGCTTACGAAAATTACATTGTTGCCTGGTATCCGGATGGCCAAGGAAACTTTACAGAATTCCTGCTAAGCGAAGAAACAGCGATGTCTACCAAGCATCCCATTTTTGTGATGGACAATGCGCAAGAAGTAATGCTTACGCGAAAACGAATGAATGTAAAAGATGACCTCAGTACTGATTATACGCCGAAAAATACGGCTACGGCGTGGTTCTCTTCTAATGAGTACCAAATAAACATTAGTTACGAGAATGATAATTATTCAGAATTTTGCATCACTGCATTTGCGATCAGGCCAGGTGGAACTATTTTAAAAACACTCCAAGCT
>DHNG01000033.1:113970-128410 GCA_002409405.1 Flavobacteriales bacterium UBA5422
TAAAAACACTCCAAGCTAGTCCAGGTGGCGCATACGAAGAATGGAAAGAGATTGCTTCCGTGCATAAAAATGATATCGGTGTTCTAAAAAGTGCCTGGTCACCATTTGCTCCGGCAGGTTATGCTCCATATGGTACCACCTATGTTTTCTGGAACACATATGAAAGGGATTGGGCAAATTCACAAAAAAATTTAGGATTTGGTTCTGCGCATAGTACTACAGTGTATCTTTCCGGTAACATGCGTTTTGCAAATGAATGGTATGCGTATGAGCCAGTTACTGTTGGTAGCAATAGAGCAGATTTAGATAATATATATAACAATTGGGCCAAATGGCATGATAACTCAAAAGGTCGTTTCCGTATTTGGAGAATACAACCCTAACATTTCAATGAATATTTTCTGGTTGACAAATCAATTCAGTCAATTAAAATCACAGTAGTTCAACCATACACCTGCAAGCTTCAATAAAGAAGTCTTGCAGGTGTTTTTTTATCTTCAAACAACATCATTTTCTTTTCAAAGAAATAGAAGTAAATGGAGTGAAAAAACAAATTATAGGGCAACTACCAGGACAACGAAAATAAGCCGGATTTCGGACGTGTCAGGGTATCTACAAATTATGAATAACCTATTGCTTTATGGATGAACAATATTTACTTAATAATAGAGGTTTACCCCTACCACAGAATATAAAACAAGCAGTTTTTTTAATTAAAGTCCCTATATTTAGAGCATCTATATACAAATATTGGACAACGATAAGGCAAAAATAGCACATTGGGTCGATGCGTATGCACAACAACTATATAACAGGGCATTCTACTTATTGTCAGATCGTTCGGATGCTGAAGATATCGTACAGGATGTCTTTGTGGCCGCATTCGAGAAAAGAGAAAATTTCAAAGGTGACAGTTCACCACTGACCTGGCTAATGAGCATACTCCATCACAAAGTGGCAGATAGCTACCGCCGCAGATACAAGAGTATACCCAAGGTAGACATCCATTCTTTTTTTGATGAAAACAATTTCTGGAAAGACCCCGACTCCCTGTTAACTGACTGGAGCTATTTTGAAAAATCCGAAGATGAAACATTTGAAGAATACCTGGAACGCTGCCTGGAAAAACTACCTCCCCGTTGGCTAATTTTGGTGAAGCTTACCTACCTGCAAGAAAAAAAATATTCAGAAATCTGTCAGGAAACCAACATTTCTAAGACTAATTATTGGAAGATCCTTCAGCGAAGCAGGCTACAATTGAGGGAATGTATCGAAAAAAACAGTATTAGCAATGAAAAATATTAGAACAAAAATTATTCAATTCTTTATTTTGTCATGTCCTGAGGCTACCCTACAGATTGAAAAGCAACTGAATGGAGAAGTCTCATTGCTCAAGAAAATAAAACTCAGATGCCATTTGGCTGCCTGTAAATGGTGTCATGCTTACAATCAAAAAAGCATCCTGATACAAAGCGCACTACACAAGATCATTCACAAAAACAGCAAAGAACACAACGCACAAACAATTGATACACAAAGATTAAAGACTGATATCGAAAAAAAATTAAAAAATAATCCATTCTAACTGTCAGGATTTCAGATCTGCTGCGACAATAGTATTGTACAACACAATAATTTTGAAGCAGATGTCAGACAACAGAAATAATCCAGAAATAATCCAGACAAACAACCGCATATTTTCCTTAGGCTATTCTTTTTCCCTTTACAGTATTGCCCTTATACTTTTATGGATCGGTATATTTAAATTTACCCCAACTGAAGCTACAGCGATACAACCTTTAGTAAGTTCTCACCCGCTGATGGCGTGGTTCTACTACTTTTTTGACGTTCAGACTGTATCCAATCTTATTGGTGTCATTGAGATACTCACCGCTATAGCCATCATTTTATCACCATTCCGGCAACTATTCCGCTATGCAGCATCTGCAGGCATCCTCATCATCTTCACCATTACACTGAGCTTTCTTTTTACAAGCGGAAGCTGGAAGATCGTTGACAGTGTACCGATAACAGATTTTTTCATCCTAAAAGACTTGGTATGTCTTGGTTTTGGACTGATGATCCTTGGTTTTCCACACAAAAAATTTATCAATAAACACAACAAATCATGAAAAATAAAAACAGTACTATCACCATGCTTTTCGTGGGAGCCATATTGGGCGGAATGCTAATGGCGGGATTTATTTCAAAAAATAACAAACATCAGAAACAAGTATTTATGGCTGCAGCAGAAACACATCCTCCAAAAACCGAACAGATCTACTTTGCCGGCGGTTGTTTTTGGGGAACAGAACATTTTTTCAAACAGATAAATGGAGTTGTCACGACAAGCACAGGATATGCCAATGGTAACACTGAAAATCCGGATTATAAAGAAGTTTCAACAAACAAAACCGGCTTTGCCGAAACCGTAAAAGTGACTTACGACCCGGAAGTGGTAGACTTAAAGCTACTGTTAGATTTATATTTCAAAACCATCGATCCGACAAGTTTCAATAAACAGGGAAATGATACAGGCACCCAGTACCGAACAGGTATCTACTTTACCAACCAAGCAATGTTACCGATTATTCGCAAAGCGGTAGAAGAGCTATCGATGCAGTACGACAAACCTATTGTGGTCGAAGTTGAACCATTGAAAAATTTTTACACAGCAGAAGACTATCATCAGGATTATCTAGATAAAAATCCCGGTGGCTATTGTCACATTAACCCCTCACTTTTCAAAATAGCGAAAGAAGCGAACCAGAAGGTGACCTATAAGAAAAAGGATAAAAAGAGCCTCCAGACAGAGCTGACCAAAGAACAATACGATGTAACTCAAAACAATGCGACTGAAAGAGCTTTTGCGAATGCATATTGGGATGAATCCCGCGAAGGCATCTATGTTGACATTACCACCGGAGAACCCCTTTTTGTGTCGACAGACAAATTTGAATCCGGCTGCGGATGGCCCAGCTTTTCCAAGCCAATCGATGAATCACTGATAACAGAGAAAGAAGACCGAACACTCAGTATGCAGCGTACCGAAGTGCGTAGCAAAACAGGCGATGCACACTTGGGACATGTATTCAATGATGGTCCTAAAGATAAAGGTGGTCTCCGCTATTGTATCAATAGCGCCTCCCTAAAATTTATTCCTAAGGCAGAAATGGAAAAAGAAGGGTATGGAAAATATATCGTACTCATTAAATAAGGAAGTATAAGTTAAACCCAATAATTTTTATTAAAATGAAAAAACTATTTTTAATGCCTGTAATAGCACTTGCCAGTTCAGCAATAGTACAAAGCTGTAAAAAGGATGACATGACGATGAGTCAACCGCAAATGGGAATGTTTACAGTAGAAAATGTAACAGAAGTCAAAGATTTTGTTCAGAGCGGTACGTTCAAGGGTGCCGGTAATCCGCCTGTTATTTTTCCCGGGGAGTCCGTCTCTATCAAATTCAATGCAGGTAGGGGTCAGCATTTAGCCTTTGCCACCATGTACGGAGCTTCGAAAGACTGGTTTTTTGCGCCCGAAAATCCTGGCCTGAAACTATATGATGACCAGGGTATGGCGATGACAGGTGATGTCTCCGCCCAAATCAAATTATGGGATAATGGCAGCAAGGACAATATCAGCGGAGCCGCCGAATCCAACAACATAAGCCTGGTTCCGGGAATAAATGCCGCTTCGCTGATGAAACTTGATCTGGCGTACGATGTCGAAAAATCGGAATTCACCCTTACCATACAAAATACATCGGGTGGCAGCTCAAACGAAACACCGTTCTCACCTGGTGTATGGGCGGTATCCAATACCCTGGGTGGAAACCTGTTAAACAAAATGCCATTTTTTGAAGCAGGAAAAATGAGTAATCCGGAAATTACACAAATTGCTGAAACCGGCAACAATGAACCCGCAGCGATGAAAGCAATGACAAACACCGGCATCATTACCGGACTCTCTCCGGTCGTTGTAGTTGTGTATAGTGGCAATGAGAACCCGATATTCAAAGTCGGCGAAAAAGACAGAGCGAACGGTTTGAAAGAAGTTGCGCAAACAGGTAATGCCACCAAACTCAAAGCTTCGTTAAGTGCGTTGAACAACGTGAAAGAAGTATATGTACTGGGTAACGCGCCGATTGCACCGGGTGCCAAAGAAATGGCCAATATTAAGGGAGAACCCGGCGACAAAGTAGCTTATGTGACAATGTTCGGTTATTCCAATGACTGGTTCTATGCCAATAGCCCGGAACTCATGTTGAGTACGAAAGGTAATCTGACCTCTAAAACTGTACTCTTTGATGACGGTACCGCGATGAACCAATATCCGGGAGCCGGAAATGCACAAGGGCTGTTTGGCGGTACACAAATCGTAGAGGACCAGATCATCAAAATGGTTGGAAATGAATTCCCTATTCCTATGGTAGATCAAGTGTTGAAAGTGACCTTGCAATAAAAAAGTAAAAATTAATAATTATTGATAAATAAAGGCAGCAGGGCGAATTCGTCTTGTTGCCTTGTTTTATAGAAAAAAGCTATAGCTTTTTTTCCTTAAATTGTGATGAACTACAAACCCTACCATGCACATCTCTTGCTCAGAAACCGGATTCGGCACAATGAATGCATCACCAATAAAAATGAAGCATTACGTCAAAACAGAATCAGAAGCCGATGGTATTCACACCAATATCATTACCACCGTGAACCAGTGCAAAATTGTTATTTTCATTGATCTTTTTCCAATTTTCAGAGCTGTCATCAGTTAAAGTCGGAGGGTTCCCATTGAGTTTTTTGATGTTTTCTTCTTTCCACACGGTTAAATGCGAAATTAGCTTGGCTACACACTATGGATTTGTACCAAAGATTTTTGAAATGCCGCTTCTTCGAATAGGCCGGCTATTTTAATAAACTTGTAGAAACGGTGTCAAAATCGTTTATCGTTTTACTAAATCTAAAATTGCCTGGGCAAAGTCATCAGGTGCTTCTTGTGGTAAATTATGTCCTACTCCCTTAACAACTCTTCTTTCATAACCACCTTGAAAGAAATGAGCTTCCTTTCCCGTTCCGGAAAATGGTTCTACACCATCATCCACTGCATCCAAAATAATTGCAGGTACCTTTATAGCCGGTTGCTTTTGGAGCGTCTGTTCTATCCGTTCAAACTTCGGATCTCCTTTCGCCAGCCCATACCTGTGACGGTATGAATGGACTACAACGTCCACAAAATCGGGATTATTAAATGAAACTGCTGATGCTTCAAACGTTTCGTCATCAAAGTTCCAGGTTGGCGACCAGTCACGCCATAGCAATTTGCAAAGCTCTTTCCTGTATTTTGTCAAACCTCTGCGACCTCTTTCGCTATGAAAATAAAACTGATACCAGTTCAGCATTTCAATTTCCGGGATGTCAGGCTCTGAATAATTTGCGAAGTTTTGAATGTTATAGCCAGCCATAGAAACAAGCCCTATAATACGTTCGGGATAAAGTGCCGAAACAATACAACAGGCCCGTCCCCCCCAGTCATAACCGCCCACAATCGCTTTTTCTATAGCCAAAGCATCCATTAACTCTTTCAGATCATACGCAAATGCCCCTTGCTGTCCGGAACGCATCGTATCCGCTGATAAAAACTTGGTGTGGCCATACCCGCGTATATAGGGAACGATAACGCGGTAGTTCTCGGTAGACAAACGTTCTGCAACTTCATCATACGCTCTGATATCGTATGGGAAACCGTGCATAAGAATCACAGGTATGCCGGCTGCATTACCGCTTTCTTCATAAGCAATAGAAAGGTCTCCCGCATTGATATGTTTCAATAGTCTCATTTCGATTTATAGAATATCTGTTTAGAATAGCATGCAACAGAAAATGAATCAATAAAATGATACAGATATATTGGATGAAAATATGTCTTCGCAGACTAATTTACAAAATAAAAACGGGTTGGAATCCCATTTTACAGCTAAAAAACACAAAAGCTGAATGATTTTATTGAACTCACCGTTTTAACTTTTTGATGTAACTTCCATTTTTCTCCCCGTGTTTAATTTGGTGTGCCTTGCATTTTTTTTGTACCTTACCCGAAAGGACAAGTAAATAAAAAAATGAATCTGCAATGCGAGAAGCAAACCTAAAAGAAAATAATCTGTTGAAGCAGGAGGCTGTACGTCAAACCTTTTTCCGCTATGCCATTCCCAGTGTGATTACCATGCTTTTTTTTGGATTTCAAAATGTCGTAGACGGACTGGTTGTAGGCAATCATGTCGGGTTTGAAGGGCTGGGAGGGCTAAATATTGTCCTTCCTCTATACAGTATCATAATGGTAATTGCTCTCACGGTAGGAATTGGATCCCAAACACTTGTTAGCAGAGGAATTGGAAAAGGAGATATAGCTGCATCACAAACAGCAATGACAACTGTTTTTTTTGCCTTGGCGGGAATAGGTCTTCTCGCGACTCTTCTCCTTTATTTTTTCAGGGAAGAGGTCGTCACCATGCTAGGCGGTAAGGGAAATCTTTTTCCCCACGCGATGGGTTACTATACGGGATTGATATTGTTCATGATCCCGATCTCTCTTTGTCTTTATTCTGATTTGATGCTTAAAGGACTTGGACATCCTCTGTTCTCTATGCTCACTATGTCTTTGGCTGTATTATTGAACATTGCTCTTGACTTATTTTTTGTGATCTGGTTAGACATGGGCACAATGGGTGCCAGCATTGCAACCGGACTGGCTTTCTGCTTTGGACTTTTATTATCGTCCCGGATCACGTTTAGTCCAAAAAGGAAAATTTCCATGCTTAAAGGTCGATTCTCCTGGCCAGTTTTTAGAAGATCTGTCTATAACGGATCATCGGAAGGAGTATCTGAACTGTCATCAGCCATCGGTATCCTCATTATCAACATTGCGATGGTCAATACGGTGGGTGTAGAAGGAGTTGCTGCCTTTACCGCAGTAAACTATGTTAATTTTATGGGAGTTCTGATATTTCTGGGAATCTCCGACGGATTAATCCCCGTACTAAGCTATAGTTATGGTGCATCCGATTTTAATCGTGTCAGAGCTATCTTTCGTTTTGCAGCCAGGTCTAACTTAGTTATCGGTATTTTTGTTTTCACAATCCTTCAACTGTGGGGTAGTGATGTGACAGGTTTGTTTTTTGAGGAAGACACCGACAGTAACGTTCTGGATCTGTCCTCCAGAGGGATGCAAATTTTCTCATTTGTTTTCCTGGCAAACGGATTAAATATTCTTATCACCAGTCTGTTTACCTCTTTGGGGAAAGCATTCAATTCCATTATCATAGCAGTGCTCAGAGGAATGGTCTTTGTAGCGATAGGTGTGGTTTTTCTACCACATTATTTTGGGGTAAGCGGTATATGGCTTTCCATCCCCATTGCTGAGATACTGACGTTATGTTTTGCCTTAATACTTTTGAATATCGCACTGAAAAAATTGAACTAAGCATGTTCAAATGTTGTCTTTTTAAGACCTTAAAACATCGTCAAAATAATGAACTGATTCTTTACTTTGGAGGAAATCTCACCTCATTTGAACATTATAAGCATACGAAATCAATGTTGCCCACTCACTCCCCTTCCGGTGCCGAATACGTAACAATATCAATACCGATTCCGTTCGGGTCAACAATGGCAAAATGCCGGTCTCCCCAAGGTTCTTCGCGCAATTCAATTTCGATGGGAACATTCTTTTCCCGAAAGGCTGCATACATGCTGTCCACATCATCTACTTCAAGTGTCAGATAGACTCCCTGGTTTTGAAACGGCGCCTGAAAAATCGGTTGCTGACTCTCATGTCCGGGCAGTAAAAAACTGATTTCAGCTCCATGATCCGGTGTGTGCAACAATAGATAAAATTCATTTTCGAATGTGACTCCAAATCCAAGTACTTCTGTATAAAACACTTTAGTCTCCTGTAGTCTTTCCGTAATAATTCCTGCATTTAATTTCATCGTTTTCACTTGTTTTGAAGGTTGAGAATAACCGTTGACCGCATTTAACAACGCGATTGCCAACAGCAAAGACTTATTTATCATGGTGATTCATCGTTATTTCCGGGAACAAAGGTAGTCTACGGAATTACGACTGTATTGTACAAATCGGACAAGATCACCGTTCAGGGACTTTCCCGGGTGTTGTTCCATAAAATGTTCTGAATTCTTTGATAAAATGCGCCTGATCGTAGTAGCCGGCATCAAAAAACTCGTTGCTTTCCATCACAGGGTGCCCGGAAGAACCGTTCACTATGGTGCGTTGAAAACGAATGACTTTGGAAAATGTTTTGGGAGTGGTGCCGATGTAATAATCAAACAGACGCCGCAGCTGCCGCGAACTGATTCCTGTAGCCAGTTCTTTTTCGATCGCTATGTTACCTGAATGATTTAGAATCAATGCAATTGCTCTGTATAAGCGATTGTCTTCATCGAACGTTGTCGTTGTTACACATTCAATAAAATAGGAATTGAACAAGGTACTCATTTCAACGGGTGTAAGCTGCTTGTGAAAGTGATCCGACAGAAATACAGCGACTTCAGGAAGAATGGTATGTAAATCCACAAACCGATTGCTTAATGTCCGTGCGTTCACCCGGAAGAGTTGCGGAAACATGGTCGGAAAAAAACGTATTCCCACATAGTTGAACTGTTTACCAAGTGAAAATTCTGTAAAACTGTCGCAGAATCCCATCACGTAGCTTTCCTTCGGGTCGTTCAAATCGAAATAGATATCAATGCATCCGTCGGCAACAACGTGGTAGTTGAATGGATCCGGAAGTTCACTGGTTGTTTGAAGCTGCCAGTAACAGTAGATACTATTCTGAAGACGTTCATCCGGCAGCCATTCCGTATAGCTTACGTGTTGATCCGACGCATATACTGTTGGTTGGACGGGAGTATATAAGTGTTGTATGTCGGACAAGGATTTCATTTCTCAAACAAAAAATGTCAAAATTTCAGCCTTGAAAATCACCACAATCATGTTCCTTAAATTTGTGTAATTTCTTTGCCGGTGTATAATAAGTTGAAATCCGTTTATTGTCAAGCAATAACTTCTCTCCTGTTACTTTTAATTCATATACCGACGAACCGTCAATTTTTGTCAGTGTAAAAGTGTAGCTTCCTGACTGTATGCGGATCCCTTGTTCAATTGCTGTATAAGTGATGTTGGCTATCTGATACTGATTTTCATCGTCACACACATTGATAAACGTAAGTTTTTGCTGTGACAACTCTATCCTGGCTAAATCACAAGCATAGCAATTACCGGAAAATTCAATCCCATACTTTTCATAACTGTTCCGTGCTGTCGAATCGACAATTTCCAGGGGAACAAGCTGTTCATAATCACTCAGATCAACACTATTTTTTTGCTGTACGTCAGTCGTTTCATTTGTAATTTCCGCAGATACATCATCTTGATTTATCAAGGGTGCTTCCGTACATCCTGTGAGAATCAGCACAATCAGCATACAATATATTAAATGATTTTTCATGACTTGTATTGGTTTGTTGTATGAATTACCGAAATTAACTAAAATCGGAACAATTCGTGTATATCTCACTCCTTTTTCAAGAGCATATTTACAGGCCCTTTACAATCTCTGCCAGTTTTTTTACCTGTATTTTCCGGGAATAGTTTTCCACTCCGGTCGAATGGCATTCTATTTTTCCTTTTTCGCTGAATTCCCGATGCAAGTCATTTAGTAGTTGCTTTAAGTGGACCGCATTATCTGCAATCACTCCTGAATTTGTTTCCCTGATCAAGTCTACCTGCAACTGTTTACTCATTCCTTCCACTTCACTAATGGTATAATGTTCTTCCTTCAGCTTTAGGGCTTGTTCATCATTGGCGTAGCACAACAAGATTTTGCGTTTGGTTCCTATGTAATCAAAGATTTTCGTCCCCATGAACGAGTAATAGTTGAACAACAGCATCACATTTTCACCCGCCAGCCGCTGTAATAAATCCATATTGGGCATTTTCGGGAAAATGCCAACGGATTCTTGAGTAACAACCGGTAAATGCTTGAGGTATTCCTGCACTTCCGACGGATTATTAATCCCGTAAAAATTTAATTGCACCTGCCCTGCTCCTTTCTCTTCGGCAAAATCAGAAAAGACATCCAAAAAGCTTTTCCAGGGATGCCATTCGTAGATCGTGCCGACAAATGAGATCGTTAACCGATTGGTCGATTGAGGTAATTCCGCAATGGTATCAATCACTTCCGGATCATAGCCATTGGGCAGAATGTGGACATTTCTGGACGGAAAATATTCGTGTAGTTTGTGTTCAATGAATTCAGAGACAGTGATGATTGAACTAGATGTTGAAACAATTTTTTTTTCTAGTTTTTTGTTCCACACATAAAACAATCTGTTGATCTGAAAATCTTTGTCCTGGCTCCAGGGATCTCTGTAATCAGCAATCCAGGGCACATTGAATTCCCGGCTCAATTTCTTGGCATAAAAAAAGAGAACAAATGGATCCGCGGTCGTAATGATCACATCAACCGGGTTGGTTTTCATGTATCTTTTCGCTTCTCTGTACAGTTCTTTCTTTGGTCCGGCAATCCATAAAAACTGTTTGATTTCGCCAAAAGCGGTCAGTGCTTTTCGAAGCAATCTGTACTTGTTTTTCCCATGTTTGAGCAACAATCGATTACTCCATGTAGGCCGGTAAGGAGTGTACAAAATTGTTCCATAGGATGAGTGCTCTACACGGGTTTTCTTTTCGGATCCGGGAGCGACATAATCCAGTCCATTTCCATAGTTATTTGACCATTGCCTGGTAATCACAACCGGTTCCACTCCGTATTCCTTCAAATATTTAAACCAATTATATGGCCGAAGCCCTCCAACCGAAATGTAAGGAGGAAAATCGTATGCCAGAATAAGGAGGTGTTTCATTTCAGCCTGCTATTGGTTACCTTCAAAAAATCCGTTCAGTGCGAATCTACCCGTTACATACATTCCTTGAGAAGTACTGTATGTTGGTACAGACATGTTCCATGTGCTTCTTTCCATGTGAAATAACTGTGACATAGGTAGCGTTTCGCGTGTAAAGGTAATAAATAGAATAAAACCCGATGCGTGCATCTATTTAATTTAGACAATCTGTATAAATATCTGCTAATTTACCATAGATCACCGGCTCTGAAAATTTACGGTGGCATCGTTCACGGATTGTTTCCGGTGGGTCATACTGTCCGTTTAAAACGGCTGTTATTTTGGATGTAAACAGTTCAACGGAATCTCCTTCTACAATAAATCCGTCTCCTGGCTCTACAATGTCCCGGACGCCTCCTGAATCAGATACAACAACAGGTACTCCCAGTGCCAATGCCTCTGCAATGGTCAATCCGAATGTTTCCAATCTGGATGCGGAAAGTAAAACAGCTGCTTCGGCAATCGCCTCTACAACTTCCTTCCGATCCAATCGTCTTCCTGTTTCCAGGTTATCAATACCGGCTGATAGCTCTTTAAAAGCAACCGAATCAAATCCGTTCCCTCTGAAAATAAGCCGGTAACCGTGATCCGGATGTTGTTGCTGGTACAATTTCCAGGATTCCAGTATAAATGCATGGTTTTTTCGTTCAATAAAATCACCTATCACCAATACCGTTTGCTTCTTCTCAGAAAATCCCTTCTCAAAAAAAGATGCTTCCACAACGTTGTGTACAATAGAAAGTTTATCAGAAATACTGTCCTTATAGGTCAATGAATGTTCTTTTGCAAACCTGCTTACAAATAAAACCTTATTGGCTGTTTGTAGTAATTGTTCGATTCCGGAAATATCCACCTGGTCAAACTGTCCCGGAGCGTAAATCAACCCGGAAGTATGTTCAGTGTGTACCAATGGTCGTGAATAGACATGTGCCAGATAAGGAGCTACAATTCCTGCCGTCAACAGGGAATGGGAATGAATGAGATCAAATTCCAGGCGATGTTGTTTCAACACCCGTACAACTTTCTTTTCCAGTGTCCGGTAATAAAATGCTTTCAACTTGGGTATGTAGACATTCACATTCACTTCGTAGACATTCACCCCTTCCATATGATACATGCGATCTTTCAGAATCCTCCCGCGGTATGTATCTTTTATTGTTCCGTTCAGATTTGGTTTGATCACCGTGACTACATGCCCGTTTTTTTGCAGCATCCGCACCTGTTCATGCACAAAACTTCCTGTTGTTCGATCCTCCGGGGAAGGATACCAACTACTGATGACCACTATCTTCATGTTATCGGAAATAAATATTAACTGTTTTTCCTGCCATCACTTTCAGCCATGTCTTGACATGATACCCGATTTTTCGCTGGTATAATCGAGACTCCGTAAGTAATTGCAGAGCGACGCCATACTGTTTGTTCATACGTGCCTGGTATATGTACATCTGATACTTTGAAAAGATATATGCATTCAGCAACTGTTCATAGTCTTTCAGGGGGAAGAGGTCCGGATAGTTTAACAGGTCTGACACGGCATCCCGGTAACGGTACGCATCTTTTATTTCCACGGAGTGAAAAGTCTTAAAAACAGAAGATTCCTGGTGTACAGCAACTCTGATACAAGCTGCAGGAACAACCAATACGGGAAATTGCTGCAGAATCCGCAGCCATACATGTGTATCTTCCCACAGTGTAAATCGTGTATCGAAGCGGTTGTCAATAAAACAATCCCGGTGCGCGCATTGTGAAACAGGAATAACGGATTTTGTACTCAAAAGCTCCGTTGCGGTTGCTCCCGTCCACAGCGATGTATTTCGGACATTCTCTTCGTACACCAATGTTGTTCCGAATACAGCTACAGGCTCCCCGTGTTGATGAATGAAATCATGCAGAACAGCTAAAGTATCCGGTTGAAGGACATCGTCACTGTCCAGGAAAAGAATGTACGTGCCTGAGGCATGTGTTATTCCATTATTTCTCGCTGCGCTTCGTTCTGCATTCTCCTGATAAACATACTTGATTCTCGCATCTGAAAAACGTTCCACACATGTCTTTGTGTCATCGGTAGAACCATCATCCACAACAATCAGTTCCCAGTCCTCAAACGATTGTTCTACGACACTGCTAATTGATTTCGAAAGAAATGCAGCTCTGTTGTATGTCGGTATGATTACGGAGAAAAACATGTGCTACTGATTACGGATACATTAAAGGTTTCAATTGCTCTGCTTTTGTGGAATGGCAAGCAAAATAGTTCCAGTCGTAGTTTCCTTTTCCTGTCAATTTTTCAACGCGCCGCATCTTGTAATTTCCATCTGTTGTGACGAACTCATACAATTCATAGCCGGGTAATTCGTTCATAATTACGTTGATTTTACTGACAACTTCTTCTGTCAATACTTCAAATAACAAATAAGGATGTTCTTTCCGGATCGTTTGCACCATTCCTTCCAGTACTTCCGCTTCATACAGTTCGACATCAATCTTTATAAAATCAACTTTTTCAAGAACTGATTGAGAATAGTATGCGTCAAATGTTGTAATTGCTACCTCATATTCATCCATTTCTACATGGGCATTTGGATTCTCTTTCAACATTTTTGAGGACAAAGATGCATTCGTTTGATTTTCATCACAGGTATCATAAAAGAGTGCACTTCCAACCGAATTGGACAATGCGATGTTCTCCAGAGTAATGCTATACTGATTGAGTTCCACATTTGATTTCAATTTGGAAAAGGTCTTTCTGGAAGGTTCAAATGCAACAATCGTCAGTTTGGGATTTAGCGCATAGGAAAAAAGGCTGTACACTCCCGTATTTGCACCAACATCCACAACAGATGTAATTCCTGATTTTATCAATTGTTCAAATAACCAGATTGATTCCGGTTCCAGTGATCGGTAGATGCCTTTCCAGTAAATCTCATTTTCAACAGTTCCTCCGCTTGCTTGCATGTAAAAATGTGTATCGCGCAGTTGAACTTCCAATTTTCCTTCAAAACGCAAATCTTTATAAAACTTCGTATACGGAAGCCCTGATTTTTTCCAGGTATTGAACACGTTTCCCCTCAATCGGACGGGAAGCGCATTAAATGCGTGAATTATCGTTTTATAAATCTGGCTTTTAACGTTCATTTGTTATCGGGGATCACATCGCTTTTGACTTACAGTAATCAACTGATTTTAAAACGAAGATAGTAATAAAGCGTTTTGAAACTAGCTGCTGCACGTTCAATACGGGTGAAATTAAAATGTTTTAATGCGTTTTTTGATTTCCCCAGATTGTACTCAAACCGGATGTAGAAATAGTCTTTCAGATTATATGCATATCGGTTGTAACGCTGTTTGTCTGTAATTTTCCACCAACACAACTGCATCGGACGGTGCATCCCTGAAGGAAATGAATACAAATACGGTCCTGGCACGTACTGATAATTGTGATCATCAAAATAAGGTCGTGCT
>DHNG01000033.1:128537-133559 GCA_002409405.1 Flavobacteriales bacterium UBA5422
TAAGGTCGTGCTTCCGACATGTGTACATGGATGGTTTTAACGACAAGAGAAGGATTTTCAATGTGAAAGCCATCATCATCCAATTCCTTCAAGAGTCGGTTGTCACAACCATGTTGACCGATGTAATACCTTCCTGTTTTTTCGGGAATCCGGTCTTCAAAAATCCAGACATCCTGGCTCAGGTACTTATTATAAAACACATTACTCCCGTCTGTTTTTAAATCCCACCGGGTTAATGTAATGATCTTTTTATGCAGATTTACCTCATCCAGCAAGGATAATGTATCCGTAAAATAAATGTCTGAGTTGGCAATAACCTTCCGTTTTCCCTTCGTGGCGGAATCGGCATTTGAATGTGCAAAGAAATCAGCAAATTCAGGTCGTTTCCCGAGTTGAACCGTTTCAACTTTCGGAACCTGTGCGTAATCAGGTGCATCATCGTTTTGAAGAAACAGGTAAATCTTAGTGATCAGCGGATGCGCAATATTATTTTTCAGACAGATTGCATTTTCTTCATTTCTTCGTTCATCAGACGCGACATAATAGGTTGTATACAGAATGTATTCCATCGTCAATTACCTGGAAAATCGTGCTATGATTTGGGAAATGATATCCGTAATGGAATACTTGTAATCCCACTGCGGGTAATGCGCTTTGAATTTGGTTACATCTGAAATCCACCAAATGTGATCCCCGATTCTGTTCTCATCTGAAACCTGGTAGTTCAAACGTTTACCACATACCTCCTCAATGATGTCAATTGCTTCCAGAATAGAACAGTTGGCATGTCTTCCTCCTCCTGCATTATAAACTTCTCCTTGCCGCGGGTTCAAGTGGTAGTGATAAAACATGTTGACCAGATCGTAGCTGTGAATGTTGTCTCTTACCTGCTTCCCGCCGTAACCGAAAATAGTGTATTCCTTATCCTCTACCGCGCATTTAACCAGGTAGGACAAAAAACCATGCAATTGCGTTCCTGCGTGATTCGGACCTGTTAAACATCCTCCTCTGAACACACCGGTATTCATCCCGAAATATTTTCCGTATTCCTGCACCAGGATATCTGCTGCTACTTTAGAAGCTCCGAAAAGAGAGTGTTTGGAGTTGTCAATCGACATGTTTTCATCAATTCCTTTGGCAAAATAGGCATGTTTCTCGTCTATTTCCCATCGTTTGTCCGTTTCAATTAACGGGAGTGAATTCGGCCGGTCACCATACACTTTGTTGGTTGACGTAAAAATGAATGTTGCTTCTGCACAATATTTCCGGGTCAATTCCAGCATATTCAATGTCCCCATAGCGTTGACACCAAAATCGGTAAAAGGTTCCTTTGCTGCCCAATCGTGGCTAGGTTGAGCTGCTGTATGAATAATCAAACGGATGGATGCACCGTATTCGGCAAATACGTTCTCCAGTTTTTCCAGATCCCGGATATCGGTATCGTAGTGCTTATAATTCTCTACCGTCTCAATAATGTTCTTTTTTGTTTCCTCTGTGGAAGCATCCTTTCCAAAGAAATACGAGCGTAAATTGTTGTCCACTCCAACAATCAGGTCAAATTTATCTTTAAAAAAGGAAACTGCCTCACTTCCGATCAATCCTGAAGCTCCTGTGATCACTACTACTTCCATACCTTATTTTCTTTCTCTTGTCCAATTAATCATTTCTCTGTACATTTTTAACGGTGATCCTGCGTGGATGCTGTGAGCGGTTGTTATGCTCCTGGTAACAATACTTCCTGCACCGATCACACATCCTTCGGGAATCGTTACACCTTTCAGTACCATCACCCGCGATCCCAACCACACATGGTTTCCGATGGTTACATTAGCCGGATGATTGATTCTAACACCCTGCTCATCGTAAATGGCATGCGAATCTCCGGTACGTATTTCAATTTGGTTAGCCAGCATGCAATCGCTGCCGATGACCAGTTTTGAATGGTCTTCTGTTACGGATAAATGTCCGCTTTCAATTGTTGTACGGGCACCGATTATCAGTTCTGTATTATTATCCTCCAACCACAATTCTCCTCCTTTTATTGCTACGTGGTCTGCAATGCAAATGCTGCAATTATTTCCTCTGACAGACACCTTCAGTTGTGTGAGTCGGGAGGTAGGATCAATCTGAATTGTGTTGTTGTTCCCAAAAATCTCAATGGTACAACCGGACATCATTTTTTTGTCTACCCGGTTTCCGGAACCTTGTATACATACTTTGTTCAGCTTATTCCATCTGTAACTTAAACTATATATGATTCTTCCCAACATACTCACAGTTCCATGTATTCTTTCCAAAAATAACGATACTTCATAAATGCGTGACAACCAAACGGCAATTGTCCATTCGTCTGTTCAAATGAACGTTCCGGATAATTATCAAAACTGAAAAATGCAGATTGCGCAACCTCCGGGACGCTGAAACGTTTATTCACACGGGGAACGAGTACTGCCCAGAAAAAATCTTCGTTCCGATCAAACCGGTTTAACCGGTGATAGGTATTATTTGCCCGTAAGTAGTTGTAGACACCCTTGGCAGTACCAGCAAAGAAACCTACACTTCGGATATTGTTTGTCAGGACTTTCCGAAAGGGATAGATCATTTTGAACTGGTTCAATACATTGAGATGTGATTGTACTTTCCGGAGTGAAAACCCTCCGTTCAACGTTACTGCTTCCATTACCGGCTCAAAACTGTTCAACTGTACCTGATAGACAGGCGCACCAATGTAATCGTAACCAAGCGAACACCAATAGCTCAGCTCATCTTTGAAAACATAAGCATCCAACTGGTGAATCAATATGTATTCATAGGCAGCAAAGGCAGTGTAAAATTCTTGGGAAAGCATCAAGCGGTTATACCCGGAAATGTCGGAAAAATATTCGTTACCGAATCGTTGAACATCTAATTGGTCGCAGATTGTCATATAAACTGTCAGATCCAAGGTCTCAGGTGCAGCAAGGATAAACGGGTAACCCTGCAGTATTTTCACACATTGTTGCAGTGATTTGATTTCTCCTTCATCAGGTTTTTCTTTGTAAACAGGAATGACAATTGCTACCGGATTCATAACTGTCCTCCTTCTTTTCTATGTAACACATCCTCCTGGTTCACACATTGATTTCCTGCAACAAGTAATCTGCTGTCTTTCTCTCGCAACAATTCATAGGTATGCGTCTGAAAATAATCATACCTGGACTCATCCCTCCAATTATACTTGTACCAAAACAATTTCAATAATTCAAAATCTACGCTGTAAAACAGGGAACGGTACACATGTTGGGAATCAGACAAAGTAAAATCATACGTGTAACCGATTTTATCCAGGAAATTTGTACACAGGTACGTTTCTGCCAGTTTGAGTTTTGCAGTCTCCAGTACAGACAACGCAGGAATGTCTTCTTTGGTCATCTTCCGGTCATCCGGTTTCGAATCCCAATACAACAACATGTCGTTTATTTCTCCAAACATCAGCATATCCCCTATTCCATACGGGCGGTACTTCAGTGTCGTCATACTGGAACTGATCAATCGATAGTTCTGAGGTGTTGTTATTCCACTCAACGGAAATTGTCTCAAGACCGCAAGTAAATAATGTGTCATATCTGTAGCATACAACCGTTGGTCACTACGTGTTTTATACACATAGGTACAGCCCAGCTCTTTTGCTTTTTCAATACCTCGCAACGAGGAACGGATTTGAAAATTAATATTCAACGCACCACTTTTATCCGGTTTACTGTTCAATAAAACAATCACCTGTTCATCCTCTAATTGACGAGCTACCTGCTCAGGTGTGTCATTCCATGCAGAAACAATAATTACATGATCCGGATAGTTTTTTTTATACATTCGGATCGTTTCAATGGTAAAATTGTGCTCTTCCACAACCGGTCCCTGGATCACAATGGCCACCTTTTCTTTGAGCGGAGCAAACATACTCACTGTATGTATCTGGGCTGCCGTTTTCGGACGACTCAGAACAGAAGTATATCCATTGGTATATGCATCTATTTTGGAAAGCAGATCATCCTTTATGGCAACAGCAACTGCAGGGGGTGAACTATTTATCAACCTCCGGGTAATTGATGTCAGTATACGAATGATCAATTGTTTCATGGCTTCGTTTTTCTGAACGCTTCTAATTCCTCCGGTGTACCCAGGATAGTTGTCGCATCACACACATCAATGGTAAATCGCTTGCCTTGCTGTAACAATTGATTGTAGATCGGTGCGACATAGAATTCGCCCTTTACAGTATTGTTTTCCTGGATATTCTTTTCCGCAACCGCGATAAAATCTCCCGGGTTGGTAAAATGATACAATCCAGTCAGTGCATAGTCGGAGATTTTTTCCTTTTCCACCACCTCTGTTACCCATCCTGCTTCATTCAACTTTGCATAACTGTACTTGGAAGAATCGGAGATATCGATGAATGCTCCCAGAATTCCATCGCCGGTATTGCGTGTTAATTTTTCAGAAAGTTGCTTCGATTCAAATGCTGTGTCAATATTGTAAATCAACAAAGCTTCATCCATGTTCCAGTGCGTTGCTGATTTCAATACGGTTTCGGCCTGTCCTCTTGTCACGCTATTCAGGTAGACAAATGTCGGATTGTAAGCGGCATATTTAGCAAGAATCAATGCTTCCAATCCATGAATTGTCTTATGCTCTTCCAGCAGAATAAAAATCAACCGGGTACACAATTCCAGCGGCAGTGAATCAACGCTCCATTCCAGCAGTGTTTTTCCATGCACCTCAATCAGCATTTTCGGAGTCGTATATCCCGCATCCACAAAACGCTGGCCTCTACCTGCCATTGGAATTACAACATTCATATTCCTTTGTGTTTTTGTTCATTGTTGGTCGGAAAACTGGTTCCATCGGCTGCAATGTCATCCCAACTGTTGAATCGAAATGCGTTGTCATCAATGTAAATATGCGCCCACGGTTTTCCGAAATAAATTTCATCGTATGGAATCTGATGGTATTCCAGCCAATCCAATGTAATTTTAGAAATTT
>DHNG01000033.1:133654-134593 GCA_002409405.1 Flavobacteriales bacterium UBA5422
ATCCAATGTAATTTTAGAAATTTTCGCGTTGACCAAACCCAGGTTTCCTTCGCATGTTTTCATGTGCCGGGCTGTCTGAATAATAATGTAGTACCCGTTTTGTTTCAATGCTTCCAGTTTTTCTCTGGCTCCTTTAATCGGAGCAACATCAGCATAGGTTTCGTCATTGCGTTTAAATCCAGCAATTACACCATCCAAATCTATACAAATTCTTTTATCCATTCAAACTTTCATTTACGATTTGCAACCCGTTCAGGTACATCGCCAATTGACGTGTTTCCGAATCTGTGTGCAACGGGGTCATTGATAAAAACAGTAATCCCACAATCATTTTTATATCATTAAATGCAAACCCGTGCTTCTCAATGATTCCACGTGTCAACGTTTTCAGTAATGCATCATTTTCACGTTGGTTAAACGTAAGCAGAAATCCAGCATCTTCCGTTTGTTCCAACCGGAATAAATCAGCTACAATATAGTCATAATAAAACATGGACGAATGCGCTAATTTGGCTAAATCATACGCTAAATCTCCGTAATTAGAAAACTGGTTACCACTGAACGATCCTCTAGGATCAATCAGCTTGATGGAATAATCATCCAAATTTGCCAGCATATTATTGAAGCACAAATCTCCGTGTACCATGCAAAAAACAGATTGCTCGTACAAGCTGTCCAATCGATGAGAAATGGTACGCTCCAGTTGATCAAAGTTTAAATACGACTGTCCGTTAATTTGTACATGCGTATGCTCAAACAAAACGGTACGTAATGCATTGTCTTTAAGTGATTCTTTGTAACTGTTGATCCGGGCACGTGTTTTACTGGTGTAAAACTGTTCGTATTCTGTTTTTGAGAACTGTGTTGCATGCTGCCGGAATAACATCAGTGCAGCTTCGATGTTCTTAAAAATCCGGGTGTAATTACTGTCACTCACAT
>DHNG01000033.1:134756-137491 GCA_002409405.1 Flavobacteriales bacterium UBA5422
AATACAAGATCAATTCAGACAAATTCGGAAGATTCAGATAGGTCATTGTGTAAAAACCTTCTGTTTCTGTATTTCCGGATTCAATCAGCGAAGGGAAATAAGTTTGTAGACTGCCGGGTAAATTCCTGTAGTAGGCAATCTCTGCTTCAATTTTTTCTTTGTTGGCTGATCGTTTTGTAATCGTATTTCCTTTCACTGTCAACCGATTGAAATTACGGCTGTTGATCAGTTCATTTCTGGCTTTGAAATAGTTTTCTTCATGCCCGCAATCAATCCATCGGGAATGGATCAGTGACGGGTTCCACTTTCGGTTGAACAATTCCTCTACCAGATCAATCAAGTCATTCGAATTCAGTTCCTGAATGGCCGTTTGCAGCAGCGCTTTCTCCATTGAAAAAACTCCCTGAAAAGCAAAACAAGGCTTTTGTTCGTGTTGTTTTTTCACCAGTTCAATTACTCCATCAGCGACAATAATTCCTGACCATCCCTGGTTCTCTTTTATTTCTTCGTCCACCAACAACTCATTCAATCCGATCTCGCGGGAAGGAATTGTTGTGACAACATTTACTGTTACTTCATTCTGGATCTCCGGATGTTCCAATGCCATCTGTAATGTCTGGATGACACTTCCCGAAGCAGTCACACCGATCAGTCTGGTATTGGTTTTCTGGCATGTTTCGTATAATTCAGTTTCAACAGTCTGCAATACGCTGCTATCTAATACCAGAAAGATCGAATCATATCCGTATGCATGATAGGCATCGAGGACATACTGTCCCAATGTTCTGGAATTGATAGGAATCAAAGCAGGGGAACTATACCTGCTGTTCAATACATTGAATTTATAGCTGATGTCTCCGCCTGCGATAACAACTGCGCTCTTTCCCATACTTAATTACATTCCCAATTAGGTCTGAATACTCCGGTATAAGCACGTATATCATTGACAGGATACACACAGCCAATATTCTCTTTGATGATGACATGAAACGATAAATCACCTACTTCGCGGGTAATGAACCGGACATCATGGATCCCCAGGTCAATTTTTACAAAGTAACTTCCTTTCGTCAGGGTATGTTTTGGAATTTTGAATTTAAAATCGTTGATCCCGGGATGAATTTTACGGGGATGATAATCCCCACTTACTGTGTAGGCAATCGGTTCATCGAATTCATTGTACAAATGAAATCCGACTACGAGGTTCTTCACTTCACGAATCACATCCAGCTGAATTTCAATAAAAATATCTTCGTCATTAAAAAACTGTTCTGTCTCTGCATACACAGCCGTTCGAAGAAGACGTACCTCTTCATCACCTTCATTCCCGCTCCAGGAATTCTGATAATTCAGTGAAAGGTTATTGTATGCTTTAATTGCCTCAATGGTCTCTCCGTTGTAAATAACAGTTCCCTGAGATAAAACGATTCCTTTATTGCACAGCAGATTAACCGCCTGCATGTTGTGGCTTACAAAAATGACGGTTCTTCCCTCTCCGGCCACGTCTTTCATCTTCCCCAGGCATTTTTTCTGGAATTCGGCATCGCCAACCGCCAATACTTCGTCGATGATCAGGATTTCAGGTTCCAGGTGTGCAGCTACGGCAAACGCCAACCGTACATACATCCCGGAAGAATAATGTTTTACAGGTGTATCGATGAATTTTTCAACGCCTGAAAACGCAACAATTTCGTCAAATTTAGAAGCAACTTCTTTTCGGGTCATCCCAAGAATGGTACCATTGAGAAAGATATTTTCACGTCCTGTTAATTCCGGGTGAAATCCCGTTCCAACCTCCAGCAGGGATGCAACCCGTCCGTTGATTTCAATTTCTCCTTCTGCAGGTCGGGTAATCTGAGAAAGGATTTTGAGTAAGGTAGATTTTCCGGCACCATTTTTCCCAATGATTCCGACCACATCACCCCGCTGAATATCGAATGATACATTCTTTAATGCCCAGAACTCTTCTTTGGTGGAATTACCTGCTGAAAGCAAGGAGGAAAGCGTTCCACGAAGACTTCCATCCTTTTGTTTCCCAATAACATATTTTTTGGAAACATCTTTTACACTGACAGCAATTTGGTTCATTGATGCAAATATAAGCAGATAATCGTAAATTAATTGACAAGCCCACATTAATTCCTTGTCAAGGACATACACTGCATCAGCAGGTAACAAGGATCTTCATGTGTTGTCCAATCATTTCATCCTGACCGGGAAAAATGGCTGGCTATTTCGCCGTGAGCACAACATATGGAATCAGTAATTCTTCCAGGGAAACTCCTCCGTGCTGAAATGTATTTGCGTAGAAATTTACGAACTTATTGTAATTATTCGGATAAATGAAAAAGTCCGCTTCCCGTGTAAACACGAATTCAGCTGAAACAGATGTCTTTGGCAGGTACGCTTCATCCGGATTCGAAATACGGAACACTTCTTTTTCGTTGTACGAAAGGTTTCTCCCCGTTTTATATCGCAAATTGGTGTTGGTAGCACGTTCACCGATGATTTTTACCGGGTTGGACACTTTTACAGTTCCGTGATCCGTCGTAATAATCAGTTTAGCTTTTTGCTCCGCTATCTTTTTAATCATTTCCTGCAAAGGCGAATGTTCAAACCAGGATTGGGTAAGCGAACGGTATGCTGCTTCGTCATCTGCCAACTCTTTAATCACCTCCATTTCTGTACGGGCGTGAGAAAGCATGTCTACAAAATTATAAACGATCACATTTAGT
>DHNG01000033.1:137644-138071 GCA_002409405.1 Flavobacteriales bacterium UBA5422
TGATTGAAATTGTCCACCAGTTTTCTTCCTGCTGTCAGATTCGTGATCTTATTGTAACTCCACTTGTATGTTTTACCAAGACGCTTCAGGTTGGCCTCCAAAAATGCATCTTCGTGCAGGTTTTTCCCGCCCTCATCATCTTCTGAAGCCCATAAATTAGGAAAGCGTTTCGCGATTTCAGATGGCATTAAACCAGCAAACAACGCGTTTCTTGCATAATGTGTTGCTGTAGGTAAAATAGAATAAATAATTTCATCCGATTCAACTGTAAAATACTTCGAAATGATCGGTTGTAATATTTTCCATTGGTCGTACCGCAGGTTATCAATCACGACAACATATGTTTTCTGTTTGTCGGCAATCGGTGCAATCCGATCCTTAAATAAGGTATGAATCATTTGCGGTGCATCGTCATCTCCATGCAGCC
>DHNG01000024.1 GCA_002409405.1 Flavobacteriales bacterium UBA5422
TGGATTACTTATTTTATATATGTTTGGTACTCACATATATAAAATAAGTAATCCAATGATTGCTCCGCTTAAATTGGCAATCAAATCTTTCCAATCAACTGTTCGACCTGGGACAAATCCCTGTAAATACTCCAAGACGCAACTGAACAGAAAAGAACATACCCCTGCAAATACCCATTTATTTTTGGGAAGAAGTAACCCCAAATTTATTGTCAGTACGACATATGCAATTAAATGCCCGACTTTGTCATTGATCTTCATTTCAACACCTACTGAGGGAGACTTCAGACTCAAGTATACTATTCCGGAAACAACAAGAATCAAGCTTATTTTAATCCAATTCATACCGAAGTTCTTTCCCTTTTTTAACCGCTGGAATCCCTTCAGTTAACCAACGAGGAGCAGGCTGGTCTTGTAAATAATGATCAAAAAACTGACGCATACGAATACTCAGGTCTCTACGATTAGCTATTTTCATTAAATTATGTCCGTCACCATTGTAGTTAAGTAACCAGCAAGGTTTTCCCAAACGACGCATGCCGGTGAAAATTTCAATTCCCTGATACCATGGAACTGCCCCATCATCATCATTATGCATAATTAATAAAGGTGTCTGAACTTTTGGCAAATGAAATACAGGTGAATTCTCTACATATAATTCAGGAGCTTCCCAGATTGTTTTTCCTATACGACTTTGTGTTTTTTCATATTGAAACTGGCGACTCATACCTGTCGACCATCGAATCCCTCCAAATGCAGAGAACATATTTCCAACAGGTGCACCTGCCATTGCTGCTTTATAACGATTTGTCATTGTAACCAACTGAGCAGTCTGATAACCTCCCCAACTTTGTCCTTGCAGTCCCATTCGTGTGGAATCAATGTTAGGATATTTTTTCAAAAGCGCATCTGTTCCACTCATAATACAATCATAAGCGCTTTTTGCCGGAGTCCCTGGTTCATATCGAATATCCGGAATAAATACGATATAGCCAGCTGAAGCATATTCCGTAGGAAAAATAATTGAAGCCGTTGGACGAGGCGCATAATGGCTATGTAGATCATCTGAATACAATTCATAGTAATAAACCAATAATGGATACGACTTATTTGCATCATAGTTCTCCGGTTTATAGACCAATCCTTCCAGATTCAACCCCTTGTATGTTTTCCATGAAATCAATTCTGCTGTCGCCCAGTTGTACTCTTGTTGCTGAGGGTTTGTTGTAGAAATCTGTTTCAATTGTTTTACATCATTTTTCCAATAGCCCAATTCAGGATATTCTGTTACTGTTTGTTTTCGGATGGAGTAAACAGGTACATTTTTTGCTTTTTTCAACGAGGTGATTTTTGCATCCCAATAATCTTGCTTTGTTAACACATCGTTTTCAAAAGTATATAAATGTGAACCTTTTGTTTGTTTATCCAATCCTATGAGGTAGAAATTATTTAATTCAACAAAAGAAGAATCTCTGTTCCATTGTTGAGCACTGAATTCCACATTGTTCTTTTTACCAATGTCTTGAGTAAGTGAAACCAGTTTTTTAGTTATGAAATCATACTTATAAAAATCGTTTTTCTCACTAAAGTAAATTTCTGTACCGCCTTTATTCCAACCATAAATACCAATTGCAAATTCCTCCATTGGCATACCATTTTTATCACCGGCCCATACCCTATCTTTTTCTGTACATGTAAGACACTCTTCTACACTTGTCAATAAATTCAATACATAATACTGTCCATTTTCATGATTGAAATAAACAAACTGATCACCTTTTCGAGATAATTCAACAGCGGTAGTTATTCCTTTTTTGACTAATTTTTTATCCCCTGTTTTTAAATGTATCAAGTAGTAGTCTTTCTTTCCGGAAACGTCCCACATGTATTCCAACTCATAAGGCCTTGAATTACTTGCTAAAGCAAATTCCCCTAGTTCAAAGAAATTAGGTTGAATGGACAACGTATCATCTTCTAATCCGATGACTTTAGCCTGATCAAAATCATATGCATACCAGTAAGCTTTGTTTGCATCGCGTTTTACGCTTGAAAGTTGTTGTGTCTGTAAAACAGGCTCATTGTATGTCCACAAATCCAACTTTGGTTTTTCACTTTCAATGAGCGTATCTTTTGGTTCCTGAACAGGGATTTCAAAAACACCAAAATACAATTGATTATTAATTTCAGAGAAACGAGGTTTGCTATTTTTGACAACTGTCCACTCTTTAGGTATGTTTGCTGATGTTGTATCAATCAAACAGGAGAGCTCTCCTTTTTTCAGATCATAATAAAACAGCTCAAATACTTTTATTTTCGCGGTATCCTGAGCTCCAAGAAATGCCAGTCGTTCTATCTTTTTATCAAAAACAAATCCTTCAGCTGCTGAGAATGTCTTCCCCAGTTCCCGGTGTTGAAATGATTTCAAATCAAGTAGATTAACCTTACAGGTATCATTGAGGTGTTGGACATAAACAAGTACTTCCCCTTTCTCAGAAAGTACATATTCCGTTACATCTTTAAACGCAATTTTATTTCCGTCACTTAAATTCCACAAACGTAACACCTTTCCATCTGATTTAGGGTCTTTCTTTTTTTGAGGTTCTTCTTTTTTCTTCTTGTCTGAATCATATAAAACGTCATCATCTGATTTCTTTTTTGGATCAATCGATTTTCCTTTTCCTGATTCTTTTATCGTATTTTCATTTTCCAGGTACAGCAACCAATTATGCTTCTCTCCTACCTGATGAGATTTAACATTAGCAATTTTTTCCGTTTTCCCGGTTCCAAATGAATATACTGCAAGCGAATCTTTTGGCCATTTCTTTTTGTCAACTTTTTCCAGTTCAACTTTTCTCAGCGTATCATACCCCGCTTCAATGACATAAATCAGAAATGATTCATCCATCGAAAAACTTGCATTTTTTGCTCTGAGAATCGAATCTGATTTTTCCGTTTCTGTATTATACCAATACAGGTATGTATCCCCTTTGTGTGGTTGTATTTCATATGTAAGGTATTTTCCACTTGGTGATACTTGCTCATTCTTCAATGTCTTCCACCCATCGAATGCATGATAATCAATGATCTTTTTTTGCCCGAACGCGCCGATTGTTATAAAAAGAAAGAAGGCAGCTATAGAAAGGATTCTTAATTGTTTCATATTATTAATAAATGTCATCTTAAACTTGTTAAAGATATCTTGAAGAGGGTAAAAATAATAAATATGAAAGGAATATCAATTTTGCCTTATCGCAATATTACAATATGAAGATAAAGTGCAATACCTTAGTCATTTAATTTGTTTAATTCAGAATTATTCCCTACATTCATATAGAAATTAAAACCTATCTTTTAAATTCCTTTTTATTATGGGAGCAACAAAATATGAAATATACCCCTCTGAGGTAGTTGAATTTACTGAGTTATTAAAAGCCGTTGCACATCCCGCAAGGATGCAAGCTGTTTTACTCATCGCAGAGAACACGGACGAGGACATCACAACAAAAGAGTTACAAACAGAAATAAAGCTTTCACAAGCAACATTATCTCAACATTTGAAAGTATTGACTCATTCAGGAGTACTCAAAACAAAAGTTGTAAAGAAAAACAACAAATGTTTTCTCAGTTATAGGATTGAAAGAGAAGTCCTTGTAATGATTACACAGATTATCGGGAAGATTTTAAAAAATACAGACCTTAAATCAGATAGCAATTATACCGTTATCGAAAAGTTCCATTCCAGATTTCAAGCTTGCACAAATTGGCAGTCATATTTCAAAACATAGGCGTATTTCCTCTTTGCATGTAAATATTCACTCTTTTATATACGAAAATCTTCAAATAATCAACTAAATTTGCGGACTCAAATTCTATGTTAAACATTACTTTATGACAGTTTCGGAAATCCGTTCGCAGTTTTTAAGTTTTTTTGAATCAAAAGGGCATAAAATTGTTCCTTCAGCACCAATGGTTGTGAAAAATGACCCGACATTGATGTTTACCAATGCAGGAATGAATCAATTCAAGGATTTTATTCTCGGAAATGCTGTTCCGGACAACCGGAGGATAGTTAATTCTCAAAAATGCTTGCGTGTTTCAGGAAAACATAATGACCTGGAAGAGGTAGGTGTAGATACCTATCACCACACCATGTTTGAAATGTTGGGAAATTGGTCATTTGGTGATTATTTCAAAGAAGAAGCAATTAGTTGGGCGTGGGAATTACTGACAGAAGTATACAAAATACCTGTTGATCGTTTATATGTAACCGTATTTCAAGGGGACGAAGCTGACGGGGTGCCTGTAGATGCAGAAAGTATAGAAATCTGGAAGAAACATATTGCTGCTGACCGTATCATCCCTGCTTCTAAAAAAGATAATTTTTGGGAAATGGGTGACACCGGACCATGTGGACCTTGTACTGAAATACATGTAGATTTACGTTCCGATTCCGACCGAAACAAAATCGACGGTAAAACATTGGTGAATGCAGATCATCCGCAAGTTATCGAAATCTGGAACAACGTATTCATGGAATTTAACCGAATGGCAAACGGATCATTGGTTCCACTTCCTGAAAAACATGTAGATACAGGGATGGGATTAGAGCGTTTGGCTGTTGCCTTACAAGGGAAAACATCTAATTATGATATTGATTTGTTTCAATCATTGATTCAAAAAATGGAAACAATTTCAGGTGTGAAATACGGCGTAAGTGAATCAACAGATATTGCACTGAGGGTTATAGCTGATCACGTACGTGCTATTGCATTTTCAATTACTGACGGACAATTACCTTCCAACACAGGTGCAGGATATGTTATCCGTAGAATTTTACGAAGAGCTGTCCGATACGGCTACCAAACATTGAATTTGAAAGAACCGTTTCTGTGTGAGTTGTCAACTAAACTGGCAGAGGTTATGGGAACTGCATTCCCGGAATTAAGAGCACAGCAAGAACTGGTCTACAAAGTCATTAGAGAAGAAGAACTCAGTTTTTTCCGAACGTTGGAACAAGGTATCAAAAGAATAGAAACGTTAATGCAGTCTGTAAAATCGAAAGGAGAGGCTGTTATTTCCGGATCAGATGTATTTGAATTATATGATACGTATGGTTTTCCCTTGGATTTAACCTCCTTGATTGCCAGAGAAAATGGACTTTCATTGGACGAAAAAGCGTTTGATTCAGAATTGAACAAACAAAAAGATCGCTCGAGAGCAGCAACGGCTTTAGAGGTAGACGACTGGGTGATTTTAAGAGATGATACTGTTGAGGAATTTATTGGTTACGACCATCTGGTTACAACAGTACAACTTGTAAAATACCGTAAAGTAACACAAAAGCAAAAAGAATTCTACCAACTGGTATTTAATCTGACACCATTCTATCCGGAAGGAGGTGGTCAGGTTGGAGACAAAGGATATATTGAAGCAAACGGAAATAAAACCTTTATTTTTGATACAAAGAAGGAAAATAACCTGATTGTACATTTAGCAGAAAAATTACCGGAAAATGTTGGAGTAACTTTTCAGGCTGTTGTTGATGTAAAACGACGTTTTTTATCTATGTGTCATCACTCAGCAACACACTTATTACACCATGCTCTCAGAACCGTTTTAGGAACACACGTTGAACAAAAAGGATCATTAGTAAGTCCGGATTATCTACGTTTTGACTTTTCTCATTTTTCAAAAGTGACTGATGAACAACTCAAGGAAGTAGAAGAGTTAGTTGTATTGGAAATACGCAGAAACATTGAATTGGAAGAATTCCGAAATACACCAATGGAAGTCGCAAAAGACATGGGTGCAATGGCATTGTTTGGTGAAAAGTATGGAGATACAGTTCGGGTAATTAAGTTTGGAGATTCTGTCGAACTGTGTGGAGGTACACACGTAACATCCACTGGACAGATTGGATTGTTTAAAATAACAACTGAAACAGCAGTTGCTGCAGGTATCCGAAGAATTGAAGCAATTACTTCCGTTGTAGCAGAGGATTTTTACAAAGAACGTTCCGGAACATTAGGACAGGTTGCAACCGTGCTGAAAAACCCGAAAGATGTTGTTAAAGCTGTTGCTGATTTGCAAGCAAAGAATTATGAATTGCAAAAAGAAATCGAACGTTTACAAAAAGAACGTGCTGTTATTATAAAACAAGAATTGAAATCAAAAGTTGTGGAATTAAATGGCACACACTTTCTTGGAGAAATTGTAATGATGGATGCTGGTTCAGTAAAAGATATTTTGTTCCAGTTAAAAGGAGAATATCCGAGTTTCCTGGGAGTTATCGGAGGACATCAGGATGACAAGTGTTCACTAAGTATTATTTTGACTGATGATTTGATTCAAAACAAGGGGCTAAATGCTGGTAATTTGATTAAAGAGACAGCCTCGTTGATTCAGGGAGGAGGAGGAGGACAATCGTTCTTTGCCACAGCCGGAGGAAAAAATACAGCTGGATTGAACCCGGCAATAGAATTGATTAAAGGAAAATTGTGATCTGATGATATCGTAATATTGCGATATGGTAATAATAATATAAATTAAAATAACTCATTAACTATCCCGGTAAATATGTATTTACCGGGATAGTTGTTTTTATCCGGCATTTATCATCCCTAAGGCATCTAATAAAAAAAGAGTCGGATGAATACTCTTCCGACTCTTTTGACAATCATTGCAGAAAGAATTTTTTAAAACCCCTGCACTCCATTTACAGTTGTATATTTCAAAATATTTTTCTTATCCGGGTGGATCCGTGCAAAAGCAGATTGAACTGCAAGCGTACCTTCATGGAATCCACATAAAATTAATTTTAACTTATTCTCATAGGTATTAATATCTCCGATTGCATACATTCCGGGAATATTGGTCGAATAATCTAATGTATTTACTTTAATTGCCCCTTTCTCGATTTCCAATCCCCAGTCGGCAATTGGACCCAATGCAGGTTTTAATCCAAACAGTGGGATAAAATGGTCTGTTTCTTTAGTATACTCCCCTTCCGAATTATGCTTGATTGTAACACTCTCGAGCTTTCCTGAACCATTCAATCCAACGACTTCTGCTTCTGTAACCAATTTGATCTTCCCAGCCTCTGCCAGATCGATCACTTTTTGAACAGAATCCAGGTGCCCCCGGAAAGAAGCAGAGCGGTGGACTAATGTTACTTCGCTCGCAATGTTTTTCTCGGTCAGAAAAATTGACCAGTCGAGGGCAGAATCTCCCCCTCCGGCAATTACACAGCGTTTTCCTCTGTAAAATTCAGGATCTTTGATAATGTATTCAACCCCTTTATCTTCAAAATCTTCAATCGTGTCAATCGGTGGTTTTCGCGGTTCGAATACCCCTAGCCCACCGGCAATCATCACAACGGGAGCAATGTGTTTCGTGCCCTTAACTGTTGTGACAATAAATTTATCATCCGCTGTTTTATCAATTGATACGGCAGCCTCTCCCAAAGTAAATCCTGGTTTAAAAGGTGCTGCCTGCTCCATTAGGTTATCAATCAGGTCCCCTGCCAGCACAGAAGGGAATCCCGGAATATCATATATTGGTTTTTTTGGATAAATTTCTGAACATTGACCTCCGGGTTGTGGAAGAGAATCAATCAAATGGCATCTTAGCTTTAGTAACCCCGCTTCAAAAACTGTGAACAGCCCTACCGGACCTGCTCCAATTATTAATATATCTGTTTCGATCATTTCGATGATGTATTTTAAATTTCGGGTGTAAATTTAAGCAAAAGAATGGTTGTATCCGTCTTACTTTGATACCTAAAAAACGGTAATTTCAGTATACGGACATGGATAATCTATGGATAAATCAGGATAATAGCTGTGGAAGTAATCACGAAAAGGTACCAATCAATTCTCCCTTACTTTAAACACTTTTTAACCATTTTATTTTCAAATAATTTGTTTTGTACCTGCTTTATTCCATACTTTTGTTAAATAACCAACAAAAAAGAAAAAGATGAGGATCGTAAAGAAAGTATTGTTGTTTACAGTCATCATGGGATTGATGGGGCTAACAGCATGTAAAAAGAATAAAAAACAACAAAAAGACATTGAAAAAAGCATCCAGGAAGGAAATTGGAAAGTGACAAAGTTTGTTGATTCAGGAGAAGACGAAACATACCACTTTACTAGTTATACATTTACATTTGATAACTCGGGAACGATCACAGCAACCAACGGATCTTTTTCCAATAATGGCACATGGAGTATTAAAGCAGATGATAGTGATGACGATCTGGATTTTAACCTCTTTTTCAGTAATGTCAGTAACAATTTTGATGAGCTGAATGATGATTGGGACATTCTTTCCAATTCAAAGACAAAAATTGAATTAATCGATCGGGACGATGATGGTAATCACGATTATCTGACATTTGAAAAGAATTAATCAATATCAAACATAAAATGAGGGAAGGAAGTATCGGGAAACCGGTACTTCTTTTTTTATCTCATCAATGTGATGTTTCCTTTGATAATGTTTTGAAGTCCGCCAACACAATCGACCTGCAGATAATAATCATACACATCCGGATCAAGAAGCTTTCCTCTAAATGTTCCGTCCCACCCTTTATTTCTGTCAGTTGTTTCAAAGACCAGTTCTCCCCATCGGTCATAGATCCTGAATAAAATTCCCTGAATCATTGCGCCATACACATACAATACATCATTTTCTCCGTCTGCATTTGGTGTAAATGCATTGGGAACAAAGACAAACGGATCGTCACAAACAAAAGGAAATGCTTGCACCCATACCGTATCCATCTTCTGACAAACGCCATCCGAAATAAATACAGTAAACATAGTTGTTTCATCAATTGTCGCCCCCGTTGATTGTGCATATGGGCTATTTACTGCATTCGTCGGAAACCAGATGTATTGATAACCACTTGGCAATGCTGTTAATTCGGTTTCTCCTCCGGTCGGGACAACTGCCGGATTTGCTGTTGCATTAATTAACGAGTCAGGAATACTTCCCACTGCAATCCAGATCGAATCTTCCGCAACACACCCGTTCAACGCCGTAGCCGTTACATAGATATATTGCGATTGCGTCGGATTTACCTGTACCTGATTCGTACCATTTCCACTGACAATGTCACTTACAGGACTCCACTGATAGGTGAAATTTACGGCAGGGTTGGAATTAATAGCCGTCAATGTGCTGGTTTCACCAAGGCACAGCGTATCATCACCGGCCAAATTAATCGCTGAACCGATAAAATCAACAATTACACTATCCGTTCTGGAACACCCCGGGTTGGACACCTGCACATAATAAGTGGTTGGTCCGGATGGTGTAATGACCAGCGTTGAGTCTGCTGTATTACTGTTTAACACCGGTGATAAAGAAGGATTGTCGCTCCACAGGAATGTATCAGCAGTTCCATTTGTAAATGCCGTCAGATTCAATTGATTTGGTGTACACAATACTTGATCAGGCGTTGTACTCAATTGAATCGGGTCTGTAACAGTAATCGTAATTTCCGCACTGTCCGTCAATAAACAAATACTATCGGTAACATACAACTTTACCAAATATGTTCCGGGAGTTGTATATGTGATCGTCGGGTTAAAAATAACGGACGTAGTATCATTGTTTCCAAAATCCCACAGGTAAGAATCTGAACCTGAAGAAAAATTATCGAACGTTACCGTGAATGGTGCACATCCGATGGTTTCATCAGCCGTAAATTCAGCATTGGGAATAAGGTTAAAATCAAATTTAAATACCAGGTTATTGCAACGGGTACTCATGTTATTCATTGAATGAGCTCCGGTTGTTGTTGGAAAGTCACTGAATCCTCCACATCCTCCACAAGCAGACTGGTATACAATTCCATGCTTGTCAAAGCGGGACGTTCCTCCATCAACATGTTCCTGAGCCTGGTTCCCTCCAAGGTAGCTTCCATAAAGGATATCCGAAAAATCTCTTTTTAATACAAACAGGTAAAAATCAAATCCATTCGGCGAATTCATTTGAAAGGCATCCGGAGTAACAGGCATTCCCGATAACAGGGATGATTGCAAAATATTGGCTCCCCAGCCACACACATAGATATTTCCACAGATATCCACCATAAATGCCGAAGGCGAAATATTAATCGTCGATGAGCCATTTCCAAAGACTGTAGCATTTTCAAGCGCGGTAAGTTGTTCATTTAATTTAGCTATGAATTGAGAACTTCCAGCGTTTGAATAAGTGGCGTTCAAAACAGGGAATGTACCACCCGCACTTTGACCTAGCAAGAAAACCTTGTCATTCCGGTCAATTTCAATGAAAAATACCTGATCCAAATTGGGAGTTCCGACATAGGTTGCTTGTGTAATTGTCTGTCCGTTGGGAGTTAACTTAAAGACGAAACCGTCTGTTTTCCCGCCATTGTAGGTACTTTGCCATCCTCCTGCTGTCCCTGGCAGATTATTCGAACTCGTACCTCCTCCAACGACAACATTGTAAGACGAATCGACTTTCACAGAATAGCAGGCATCGTTGTTAGACCCTCCATAGTAGGAAGACCAGATCAGTGTCGACAAATCGGAACTTAACTTAAACACCACACCATCCTGTCCGCCGGCCAGTGTGGGTTGGAATGCATTCTGAACAGGGAAATCCGTTGACCGTGTACAGGATGCAACAATACAGTTACCCAATTGATCCAGCATAACTTCACCCCGGAACTGATCACCATAATTATTCGTCAGTGAATCATAAGACGCATACGTGCTGTAATTTCCGGATGTCAATTTATAGTTTACCCCATCATTACCAGAACCTCCGAAATAGGTAGAAGCAAGCAAGTTGTGACCGTTAGCAGATAACTTTGCCACATAAATATCCGTTCCTGCAGCATTGTAATAAACCCCATTGTAATAATAATTGGAGCCGGATGTTCCTCCTGCGTGGGCAGATTGATAGCCATTAACAATCGGGAAATCTAAACTCGATGTCGCTCCGTATAAGTACAAATTATCGTTCTGGTCTGCGATCAAACTGTGTACCGTTTCTGTTCCGTTCACACCATTCCCTCCTCCCAGAAACGTAGTCCAGATCATGGTTGTACCATCCGGAGAATACTTTGAAATGAAGACATCTGTAATCCCATAAGTCGGATTCTGGGTCACCGTAAAGTTTGAGGTGATATCGTATGCATTTGCATCAGGTGTGGGATAATTATTCCCATAGACAGTCCCTCCGGAATAAGCAGATCCATCATATGCATATGTCGCGGTCATTCCAAAATTATCCGTTACAGCTCCACTGTATGTTGCAAAGATCAATGTAGGGTCGATCACCAACTGTACCGTCGGATCGTATGCTCCCAATTCAAACGTCAGCACAGCGTCATTCAGAATAAATTTACACGGAATTTCAATGATTTTACCGTTTTTGACCTGATAAGCATAGGGTTTTTCCTCCATGATCTGCCCTGCCGGTGTAACAATATTCAAATTCCCTTTTGCATCAATTGACACCTTATCATGACCGGCTATTTCAATTCGGATCTGCGTCGGATCTGTGGAAGGGTGCACATGAAACTCATACTTCAGATTCAATTCATCCTCGATGAGTTTCAAATCAATTCCATCGTACAGATTTTGCAATACTGCTTCCGAATACCCTCGTACATCGCTTGCCCATTTGCGTTGATCATTCCCAATGAAATAATTGTAATACATATCCGTTTTTCCGGACTTTTCAATGGTTGTGATTTCGTTTGAATGCTGAAAATTAAAGTGAACGACCTGTTGTTTGTTTTCACTTTTAGGAAAAGTCACTTTTCCTACATGTGCTTCATTTGTTTCTCCGAAATCCTGCAGATGAAAAACAAATTTGTGTTGTTGAACCCACATATTTCCTCCCTGAAACCTGGATTTGAAAAGAACTTTTTCATCCCACTGTCCTTTATTTTCAACAAAAGCATGATGAATGGAGTGCTTGTGCGCAATTTCCTGCGCAAGCCCATTGAACAGCATAAAAGCGAATGAAAGGAAAATCCAATGCTTCATAGAGTAGTGAAGTTTTTGCTAAAATACGAAATTTAATTAGTAGACGCAAAAATTAATCGGAAGGTGTCCAAACAGGTGAAAAAATAACAATAAATACATTCAAAACTTGCTAAAAAGAGAAAGGAGTTGATCAAAATTCAGTCATCTTGACGGAGCCATGTCCAACAGTAATTTTTGTTTTTTCAAATTGCCGGTTAAAACGATCAATAATGATTTTAGCTTCTTCACGTGTCATATATGTTCCTGCCAATACACTCACCTCTTCTTTGAACTTCTTTAGGATGGCTGCCGAACGGTAAGCACTCAACAAGTCATTATTACTGAGTTTATATTGATTTTTCACCGCTGTAATTGCCGGATTAGAGGAACTGAAATTCGATTTTACAGGGTCTGTGAATGAATTTACTTCCATAACGATTCCTCGTTCAATATTGATCATCACCTCACTGAATCGCAAGCGTTTAAACGTTTCATCTTCTTTACCTGCACTTCCATAGGTTGTTTGCTCTGTAACAGCGATATCTTTGATTACCTGAACCCCATTCCATTTACCGATTCCCTGGCCTCTTGCAATAATAGAAAATTCTTTTTCCTTATCCAGCATTGCTTCAAAGAACTGACGGAGAGAAATACTGTCCTTTTCATCCAGCAATGCTCCTTTCAGCTCATACTTATCCGATTCGAACTGATCAACTAACTGGAGTTGAAGTCGTGCATTGTAGTTTGGTTTTGAATCAACCAGAGAGAGGTGCAACATCACCTCATCAGCCTGATTCGAAAGCGCCGATTCGGGAATAGCGATCAAACGCACTTCAAAATCTTCTGATTTATCTGATGCCGGGAACTGAAATTCCTGCGTATACATATCAAATGTAGCAGAATCAGCAAATAGATACAAGCCATCTTTTTCTGTATGTGAGACCCAATTGTATCCCATCAATTGCTTGTATCCGTCGAGTTTCAGTTGATACTTAGCACGCAAATCAATTGCTTCCAGTTTTTCTTTCTCCAGTTCCTTGATTTTTGCCTTGTACCAATCAAATTGCTGGTACAATGAAACAATTGTATGCTGGCCGCTTCCTTTTTGTTTTTTGCCTGAATAAGTAGTCGGATCCGCATCCCAATTGTCAGCTCCTACACCTGCTTTTACAGCTCTTTTTTTCGCCTTTTTTACTTTTCCGGATGGTTTATCTGAGGTCGTAATCGGTTTGTAACCTAAATCTGAATAACTCTTCTCTGCTTTTACGATTTTCAGCTCCGTTTCTTTTTTCTTCTGTGTATAGTATTCGATCCAATATTCATACCCGCGCTTTCCGGATATTTTTTCTGTCAGATCGGCGATTTTCACAAATTCCAGTTCATTGATGATGCTTTGAAACGTTGTTCCTGAAGAAAATGTACTGTCGGGAGACAAAAAGCGTGTTTCCCCGGAACCAAACAGATGGTACGACTTGCCATTTTTTTCAATAACAACTGTCGTTTGTTTGGATGCGTTGTACCCCCATACATCAAAATGCAGGTTCGTAGCTCTGTTCTCTCCTACTGTTTTCAAATCGGTTATCGTATAGCGCATCGGCTCTACTTTCGGTTCTTCTTTTTTTGTTGTGGGTTGTGTCAGATATACCTGGTAGGGAAACAAACCGATTGCTTTGGGAAGTCCTCTATTCCACCTTCCTTTTTCATCTTTTTCACGCTCATCCAACAGACCCGACGTAAGACTACCGTCTCCAGCTGCTGTAAGTACATTTGCAAATGTGGTGTATTCTCCTCCGAGATAAGTAAAAATTTCTTTGGTGCGCTGCTCAATGTACTCATTAATTGTTGCCGAAATTCCCTGAATGACCAGTAACTCGTCTTGATCTGTCATTCCTCTGAAAGAACCAAGCTGTGCAACTTTATCATCTAACGACAAACTTGGATTCAACACGTTATCCAGGCGTGGGTGTGGAGCAGTCCTCTCTTCATTTAACACTGACGGAGGCATGTGCTTCATTAAGATCGTTTCAAAACGGGCATATCTGTTTTCATACGTGTTAAAAATAGGATCTTTGGTCCGTTTGGCCAGCAACATTTTATTGAGTTCCCAAATCGCGGTTTTATTTGCTGCTTCTGCCAGAATTCCTTTCGCAGATTTAGCAATTTCCTGCTCACGAATGATCAGCATATCCGGGTTATTGATAATCACGGATTCGATGGAATCATAGTTCAGGTTACCATTGGCAAATTTCACTTCATCTCCACGATACTCAAAATACCGCCCGATGTGATCATTGAGGATGGGGCTTTTCTTAACAATGTGAAACAAATATGCTCTTTCTACCGGTGATAGCGGTTGTTGTTGACCAAAAACAGTCTGAACAAGAGCAATTGCTAGGATAAGCAGCGTATAAATTTGTTTCATTATTCTTCGTTTTAACTATAACCTGAACACTGCTCAAAGGTAACAATTGATTCTGAGAAAATCGTACACCGTTTTACATAAAAAAAGGACTGAAAAGCAGGTTTCCGCCTTCCAATCCTTACTGTTCCGGAATGAGAACTACCTTACAATTGTAATAAACCCGGAACAGAATCCTTTCATTGCAGGATCTTCGCAATCAAAATCATCTGAAACAACCTGATAGAAATATACGCCTTCTGTTAATTCATTACCATTTTTGTTACGTCCGTCAAAAACAGATGTTATATTGTGCATTTCATAAACGATATTCCCCCACCGGTTCGTAATTAAGATTTTGTAGGTAAAACATTCGTCCAGCAAAACAGGCATCGCCAGGTAATCATTCACCCCATCTCCGTTTGGTGTAATCACATTCGGAACAACAAAATCAGATGGTGAAACACCCGGAGGAATAACAATGTATCCCAATGTGTCATATTGACAACCGTGCTGATCGGTGATTGTTAACGTCAATGGATAGGTCCCTTCTTGCTCAAAAAGTTGTGAATACAATGGTCCTGCATTGATTGCATTTCCATCAATGTTCCAGGTGTATTGATAGCTGTTATTTACAGGTGTTGCATTCCCATCGAACTTTTGAAAACAATCTACTGCATAATTAAAACCAGGAGTAATAGGTGAAGAAACCGTATAACTATCATTCCGCTCATTATAACATCCGAAAGCATCTGTTACTTCGTAGTGAACAGCGTATGTTCCCGGAGCCACATTTGTAATGTTAATTCCACTCCCTACAACGTTATCACCCGTAAATGTTCCACCTGATGGTTGTGGCGCAATAGATGAGAAACCACTTTCATAACAGTAAACAGGGTCTAAGCCCATAACAATGAGTGGCAAATCATGTACATTGATGACCGCTGTTGTCGAACCAACACAGTTATTCGCATCTACATATGAATATCCAAGTGTATGCGCGCCTTCTCCATACGTTTCCGGAAGGAAAGAGAATGCTGCATTGATTCCGTTTATTTGCAATTGTCCGCCCGTCGGTGCAACCTGGATGGTCACCGCAGCGGCATCAATACAAACATCATCCGGTGCAGTAATTGTCGGTTCAGCAGCTTCCACTACTTGTACTGCCACTGCTGTTGAATTCTCACAACCGTTTCCATCAGTATATTCATACGTCAGATTGTAGTTCCCGACTCCGGCAGCAGACGGGGAAAACTGGTTTCCACTAACCCCCGTTCCACTCAACTGACCTCCGGTTGGAGATAACTGAAGATTTGCATTCTGTACTTCCACGCAATAAGGTGACGCAACATTCGTAATAGCAACAACAGGAAGTGGATTGACTGTTATTTGATCTGTTGCAGAATTGTGACAGCCATTTTCATCGGTATATGTATATGTTACGGTATATTGTCCTTGTCCAGCAGTTGCAGGAGTGATCGTTGCTCCGGTAAACCCTGTTCCTGAGTAAACACCTGTTGCAGAACCTGTAGGTTGTGGCAATCCAACTGCTGTTACTGCAGCTCCGTCAATACATACTTCATCCTGGATAGATACACTTACATCCGGCACAAAATCATCTATTTCTACGGAGAATGCTTGTATTTCTCCAGCGGCATCGGTGACAGTACAGATATATGTTCCGGCACACAATCCGGTAGCCGTTTGTGTAATCTGTGCTTCTGAATCATTCCATGCGTATGTATATGGAGCAGTTCCTCCTGTTACATTGATTGTTGCTATTCCGGCACATGTTGATGTCATTGGTGGGATACATGTACCATTACAATCTGCGTAGGTCGGTGTTCCATTACCTGACCACGAACCGCCATCCGGAATTCTTCTGTATGAATAATCGGTTATAGCAACACCGCTCCCAATGTAATTTTTTCTATTTGCCGGAATATCATTGTATGAATTCAGTGATGGCGCGGCATTACATCCTGTCAACGTAGGCACACATGGTTGTCCGTTTACACCTGCGGAATTAATCCAGGATACGGCATCCTGAGGTACGCCATTTGCATCGTAAAAAGCAAACCATCCACCAGCATTCGGAAACCACACGCGTGTACCATTGGAGCAAACTCCCGGATCTCCGATATTGTAAGGAACAACTACTTCTACTACATTTCCGCCATTACTATACAACAGGTTCGCCGGTACCGGTGACATATTTTGTCCTCTGACCATACAAAATCCACCCGGAGGTACAATTGTTCCCGAAGGAATTCGAAATCCACCGTTTCCTTCAGCTGTATTATTTCCCAAGTAGTAACAGGAGATGTCAATTGGTTCACAGACATTCGGATTGTACAACTCAATCCATTCTCCCCTTCCATCTCCTACTCCACCGTAACCTGAAATGGATCCATCGTAAGCAGACGGGGAAATCATTAACTCATTGATCAGGATACTCGGTCCCTGGTAATTACATCCGGCACCGTTACATAGCACATTGACAGTTGTATCGAAATTCGCCTGCATATTTTGAGCATTTGAAAATGACACGGTAGTAATTGCTAATATTGATAATAATTTTTTAGGAGTAGTATAGCTTTTCATAATTTCTATATATTGCTTTCTAAACTCTTCTGGCTGCAAAAAGGTTGCTCGGTCGATTGATTTAATTAAAAAAATAACACTTTTGGTTCAATTGTTATTTTTTTAAACAATCAGCAGATCGGTTCAAGCAATTTTCATAGTGAGAATGATTCACAAAAAATGTGGCAATTTTGTTAAATCTCCTGTACATTTGTTTAATACAAACTTATAATTGAGAATGGAACAAAAAATCATTCAGGCATTGCGTGATTTACGAGCGAAAAATCCACTGGTACACAACATTACCAATTTTGTAGTCATGAACAACACTGCCAATGCGCTGCTGGCAATCGGGGCTTCTCCGATGATGGTACACGGACACAAAGAAGTGGAGACAGGAGTGGAAGTTGCAAGCTCTCTTGTTATTAATGTAGGAACACTCGATGACTACTGGGCGGAAAGTATGCTAAAAGCAGCCAAAAGAGCAAATTCGTTACAAAAACCCTGGATCCTGGATCCTGTCGGAGCAGGTTTATCAACATTCAGAAATGAGGTATTACGTCAACTAATTTCTTACCGGCCGACTGTGATCAGAGGAAATGCTTCTGAAATCATGGCGTTGCATCAATTCTCAAAAACTGGTGGAAAAGGGGTCGACAGTACAAATACAAGCGATCAGGCACTGGAGGCGGCAAAGGCACTGAATGCGGCAACCGGATCAATCGTATGTATTTCAGGAGAAGTTGACTATATTGTGGGAGATCACCAAATTATTGCTGCAGACAATGGTCATTCGCTGATGACTAAAGTAACGGGATTGGGATGCTCTTCTACTGCTGTTATCGGTGGTTTTATCGGGTTGAATTCAGACCCGTATCTGGAAGCAGTGAGCGGGGTGGCTTTGTTTAGTTTGGCGGGAGAACTGGCATTCGAACAAGCAAAAGGTCCCGGAAGTTTACAAGTAGAATTGTATGATGCCTTGTTTAACCTGAATGAAACAACCATTTTAAAGCACATCAGAGTCCGCGAGCATGCATAATGCATTTCCATACCCATTGTACCTGGTACTTTCCGAAAAAGATTGTACACATCTGCATTGGCTGGAAGTAGCAGAGCAAGCATTAAAAGGAGGAGTAGACATTGTGCAACTAAGGGAAAAAAATTGTTCGTTTGAAGACTATCTTTGGAAAGCAAAGCAGTTGAAAGCGATAACAGACACATACAATATTCCGCTTATCATTAATGATTCCGTTGAAGTTGCAATTGAGGTTCAATCCTGGGGAATTCACGTCGGAAGAACGGATATGCAGCCTTCTGAAATTGCGAAATTACCGCAGCGTCCTGAACATATTGGCTGGTCATTGGAAGCAAGGAACCAACTGGAGAGTAACGAGTTGGAATTTGTACACCATTTGGGAGTGAGTCCTGTATTCTCTACTCCAACAAAAACAAATACCGTTATTGAATCGGGGATTGGACGGAATCAGGCAATTAAAAGGATGGACTTCCCATCCCTTGATAGCAATCGGAGGCATCCATGTACACAATGCAAAAGCCGTACTTGAAGCAGGAGCAGATGGTCTTGCAGTTGTTTCGGCAATATGCGGAAGCAAAACACCGTTTGAAGCGACATACGAATTAAAACAGATCATTCATGACACACAACAAACAGTATAAAACAATTTCTGTATTGAGCATTGCCGGATTTGACGGAAGTGGAGGTGCAGGAATTCAGGCAGATACAAAAACAATTTCTTCACTGGGTTGTTATGCAACCAATGTCCTGACAGCTTTACCGGTACAAAATACACAAGGAGTACAAAACATATTTGAAATTCCCGGAGCTGCAATTGATCAGCAAATCAAATCTATTCTGGATGATATTTATCCGGATGCAATCAAAATCGGGATGGTACACAGCATTGAACTGGTCGAAATCATCGCTGATAATCTGAAATACTATACAGGTCCGATTGTATTTGATCCGGTTATGATTTCTACCAGCGGACATCAACTAATCAAAGACGAAACCATTGATGCCTGCAAAACTCATTTATTTCCGTTAGCAACGCTGGTCACTCCCAACCTGGATGAAGTCAGTGTGTTGGTTAATCAGAAGATCAGTACTGTTGAACAAATGGAAGAAGCAGGAAAACAGATTTTGGCAATGGGAACACAAGCTGTTTTGGTGAAAGGCGGCCATCTTCAGCAAGAAGAGCTGGTTTCTTTCCTGGTTCAAAACAATCAACCGACCGAACAATTCAAATCCCGGCGCATTGCATCCAACAACACCCACGGATCGGGTTGTACACTTTCATCTGCTGTTGCCAGTTACCTGGCACAAGGATATTCATTAAGTCAAAGTGTGGGACAGGCTCAAATCTATATCCAACAAGCCATTGAAGCGAGTAAAGATTTGGTGATCGGAAAAGGAAACGGGCCGTTGAATCACTTTTTTGACCCTAAGAAATTGATTCAGAAAATCATTTGATGAATATAGATCGACTATATTTTTGAAAAAAGTAGCGACCCTAAAAAAGATCGCTACTACATTCGTAGAATTAATTATACTTAATTGCAAATTCTCCTTCGGTAATGTTATACGTATTTGTGTTTGAATTCCCCATATTTGGGCTTGCTACGAAGCTAAACTTTCCTTCAATTTCATTTGTATTCAAGTTATGAGATATAATTTCTAATGTTCCTGTACCATTACTTGCGGAGTATTGTCCGTTTGCACTATTGGACACATTATAGATCCCTCGTCTGGAACCAAATGAACCCTGAAATGTATACGTTCCGGGAGTAATCGTATTCGGAAATGCCAATCCTATTGAGGGGAAATTTCCTTGAGCTGTTGCAGTTATTACAATAGAATTTGCTCCCGGAGACTCTAAGCCAGTGTAATATGCTTCATTAAATTCAACACCGTCAACTAACGCAGTAAAACTATTTGTTATCGTTACAGGATTATTTATTGGTTCAGATGTTGGTTGTGGTATTGGTTGCGGCTCTTCTTTTTTACAAGAACCCATTAATAACAAACCACTAAGCATTAAAAATGATAGGGTACATTTCGTTTTTTTCATACAGTTATTTTATTAGTTCATTTATATCATGCTATAATTATCCTCTTTCTATTTTTTGAAGAATTATTACAACGCCGCAAATTTAACTAAATTTTAAAAAAATAACAAAAAAATGCGATGTTGCACATTTTTGCAACAACCTAAACGGTATTTAAAAACAAAAAAGCGACAGTTTCCTGTCGCTTTTTTTACATTCTATCTCCTTATTTTCTTATAACAATCCGAATCATTTTTTCCGGGCTGTGTTTGGTCTGTCTAATTCTACAACGTCAGACACAGCATGCTCATCAAAACCATCAAAAAGTGCATCCACTCCCTTCTTTAGCTTCAATTCCACTTCTTCTGAATACAGTGGTACCAATGCATAAAAATCGATCTCTTTATTTTCGAGTTGAAGGGTATGGAATCCCTGATCAAACATAACAGAAGGCAGTAAGACCATTGTATTTAATTCAGTATTCGAAGTGAACGGTTCTGCCGGATCGCCATTCGGAATTGTATGTCCGTAACTCAGCCAGGTGTTGTAAGAATGAGGGAAACGAGCTAGCATTTTCAACCAGCGAACAGGCCAGTAATTGTCTTCGTCCTGAAAATCTTCTTCCGAAATTTTCCAGTCCTCTGGTAAACAAATGCTCAATTCAGCATACCGACATCCTTCCACACCTTCCGGTGTATTCATCGGCTGATCACTCATCCCGGACGTTACCAATGTGTGATAAGGTCGTTCCGGAGTTGGTTTTACCCAATGAACATCAATGTGAACCAATTCTGAAACGATTTCGTGAAATACCATGTGGATTTCCCCTACATATTGTTCAATGTGATTTGAAATTTCATCGATTGAACTGTCCCCTGACGGGCCTTCGAATTCTCTTTTGTCTGCTTCGTTATATCGGTAGATCGGCGCTCCGGATTCTGATTTTTCTTCCATGGTTGTTGTATTTAGTTTTGATTTGTTAAGATAGTTTTTTATTTCATTTTCTATTGAAAAAACGGAGATTTTTACAATAAATTGGCTAAAAACAAAAAAGCGACGAGAGACCCCATCGCTGTATCATTTTTATTTCAGAATACTCTTATTCTGGCTTAATCCGTACAATCTGATTATTCTTCAGAACAACCAATTCACTGTTTTTTTGCTTTTTAAATTCCAACAGTTTTTCGTAGACTTTTTCTAATCCTTTCAGGATTTTTCCTTTCTCTTCTTTTTGCCGCTCAATTTTCGTCATAAATAACTTTTAAGCAAATTAAATTTCTCATTATTGGTGATGATTAACTCTCCGAATTCTTTTTCGGCAATCAACTCATGCATCCCTTCCGAGTTATCAAAGATATAACTATTATCAACGATGGGCAAATATATGTTGAAAAGATTTCTGATCCCTTTGAGGTACCTCCGTTCAATTACTTCCGGCTTGATATTGTGTCCACCTTCAGAAACCCTTGTTTTCACACGTTCTTTTGCCAGTTCAACAGATTGCAACCAGAAAAACAAAAGCGTTACATCGTATCCGTTGTTTCTTGCATCCGTTATTTTGTTCCGATAACTCCTTGTTGAAAGTGTTGTTTCGAATGCGAAATTTTCATCGTCAGCAAACAGTTCATTGATCCTGTTCAGCATGATTCTTCCCGCTTCTATCGCTACTTTTTCCGGTTGAAAAGGTGAAAGTCCTTTGGCAATTTCATCTGCGTTGACAAATTCCTTGCAGTCCAGAATTTCAGGCAGAATGGTAAACGAAGCTGTTGTTTTGCCTGCTCCGTTACACCCGGAAATAATGTATAGTTTCTTGTCTGACACCTTTACAAAAATAGGAAATATTAATCATGCCTTTTTTAGCTGAAGTTAAAAGAATTCACAAATGGACAGAAGTCAACAAAAAAAGCGACAGTTTCCCGTCGCTTTTTCATTATCCTGAATAATTGAATTACAATCCCAACAATACTTCGTATGGGTCTTTCCCACCAAAGATCATTCGCTCCGGATTCTCAATCATTTCTTTTACTTTCACAAGGAATCCTACTGATTCTTTTCCGTCAATGATACGGTGATCATATGACAGTGCCAAATACATCATCGGGCGGATTTCCACTTTTCCGTCAATTGCAACCGGACGCTCAACAATGTTGTGCATTCCCAGAATCGCAGATTGCGGCGGGTTGATAATCGGTGTGGACATCATGGAACCGAATACACCTCCATTGGTAATCGTGAACGTTCCACCAGCCATATCGTCCGGAGTAATCTTTCCGTCACGTGCTTTTACTGCCAGACGTTTGATTTCCGATTCGATCTCTGCCAATGTCATTTGCTCGGCATTGCGCACAACAGGCACCATCAATCCTTTTGGCGAAGAAACTGCAATACCGATGTCTGCATAGTTATGAAAAATCATCTCAGTTCCATCAATCTGTGCATTTACAGCAGGAAATAAATTCAATGCTTCCGTTACTGCTTTTGTAAAGAAAG
>DHNG01000011.1:0-4188 GCA_002409405.1 Flavobacteriales bacterium UBA5422
CACAAAACTGCGAATCCCCGTTTCTATTGAGACGGGGATTTTTCATTTATGGTTTGTTCTAAAAGTCAGGTGATGAAATAGTGTTGAACAAATTGCACAACTACTTGCGTGTATCGGATTGAATAACTGAAAGATTATTGGACGATGCTGTTCGTTGTTCCATTAATCACAGATACACGAATTACGTATTGACAGTTCATTTGTGTCATTTTTTATCTCTCCTTCCTTTTTAATCCGTGGTAAAAAATACCACCCAATTTACAGAACAGAGCCTGGAAAAAATAACTTCCAAAATAAATTGTAACTTCCTCCAACTGTTTGTACATTTGAAACAATCCTTTTTTCAGTAACAGAAGAACCAATTGTCGATGACGACCGATATTCAAACAGCACGCACGAAAAAGTTTCTGCCCCTATTGCTTGCGATGGCTATTTTCATGCAAATGCTGGATTCAACCATCCTCAATACATCCATAGCAGCCATTGCACATGATCTGAAAGAATCTCCGCTGGATATGCAGAACGCCATTATCAGTTACGTTCTTACACTGGCATTGTTTATTCCTGTCAGTGGATTTCTGGCAGATAAACTGGGAACAAAGAAAGTATTTATCGCAGCACTGATTTTATTCGCACTCGGTTCTTTATTTTGTTCCGTTTCCCAAAACCTTACCCAATTAGTTATTTCCCGTGTGATTCAAGGGATCGGGGGAAGTTTGATGACTCCTGTCGGAAAACTCGCACTGATTAAAACATTTCCGAAAAACGAATTGCTGCAAGCGATGAATTACGCCATTATCCCTTCCCTGATTGGCCCTGTTTTAGGCCCTTTAGTCGGAGGTTATCTGGTTGATTACCTTTCCTGGCATTGGATTTTCTTAATCAATATCCCCGTTGGGATCATTGGTATAATCATGAGTATAAAATACATGCCGGACTACAAATCTGATTTTTTACAATTTGACCTGAAAGGATTTTTACTATTCGGTGGTGCATCCCTATTACTCTCCATCTCATTGGAAATACTCGGAAATGCAAAAAACCTGACACCGGTACTGTTGATTGTACTCCTGGGACTCCTGATGCTGTACATGTACTACCGACACGCAAAAACAGATGAAAACCCCATTTTTCCTTTGAACCTTTTCCAGGTGCGCACATTTCGGGTAGGAATTGTAGGAAATCTGGCAACACGACTTGGAATCAGTTCCATTCCACTCTTGCTTCCAATGATGATTCAAATTGCCTTTGGAGAATCTGCCGTCGTTTCCGGGTGGATTGTAGCTCCTATGGCACTCAGCGCCATGCTTGGAAAATATACCGTTATTCCCGTTTTAAATAAATTGGGATACCGTACGACGTTGATGACCAACACCTTTATTATTGGTGTTTTAATTTGTTGCTTGGCAATCCCCAACATTCACACGTCCATTTACTGGTATATTCCTATTATTCTGATCATGGGATTTTTTAATTCCATTCAATTTACTTCCATGAATACGATTTCCATTTCGGATTTACGCGCCTATCACACAAGTAGTGGCAATTCACTGGTTTCTGTTAATCAGCAATTGGCTATTGGTTTTGGAATTGCATTCGGACTCATTGTTTTAAAACTGTACCAGGGGGATCTTCGTTTAATTCAAAATGAAATTCACAATGCCTTCCGCTATACGTTTCTGACTGTTGGAAGTTTAACCATTCTGTCAGGTTTGGTATTCCGGCGACTGCATTTTAAAGATGGTGATAACATGAAAACAAACAAGTGATTCTTCAACTTTCGACCACCAACAGAAAATAGTCCACAATAATTTGTAGAAAAATTAGCCTGAACAAGGATTCTTACGGATAAAATACTATTGATTTTTTGTTATTTTTGTCTAAAGGAACGACCAATAGCAGACACATTTATGGCAGAAACAAATCCGGATTTTCCTCACATCGATTTAGAAAAAGAACGAAAAGAAATATTGAGCGCATTCAGGGGACTGATGCGTTTGGTTAAAAACCGCTCCAAGGAAGATACAACCATGATCCGCAAGGCGTTTGACGTGGCAGTTGAAGCACATAAAGACATGCGTCGAAAATCAGGGGAACCCTACATTTATCACCCGATTGCTGTTGCACGGATTTGTGTGGAAGAAATGGGATTGGGTCCAACTGCTATTATTTGTGCCTTGTTGCACGATACAGTAGAGGACACACACATCACGCTTCAGGACGTAGAAGATTTATTCGGTCCGAAAGTACGACTGATCATCGACGGGTTGACCAAAATCCCGGAAGTGTTTGACGAAAACGCATCCATTCAGGCGGAGAATTTCAGAAAGATGATTCTCACCATTTCCGATGATTTACGTGTTGTCTTGATCAAACTGGCAGATCGTTTACACAACATGCGTACGTTGGGGAGCATGCGGGAAGACAAGCAATTAAAGATCGCTTCTGAAACGAAATTTTTATACGCTCCGTTGGCCCATCGTCTGGGATTGTATTCCATTAAATCGGAATTGGAGGACCTGGCGTTCAAGTACACCGAAAAAGAGATTTATAATCAGATTGAAACATCCCTGAAATCAACACAAGATGTCCGGAATCGTTTCATCCGCAGATTTGTTTATCCGATCAAAGAAGCAATGACGAACGAGGGATATTCTTTTGAGATCAAAGCACGGACAAAATCAATTTCTTCCATTTGGAGAAAAATGAAAACAAAAGGAATTCCTTTTGAAGAAGTATACGATGTATTTGCAATCCGAATTATTGTTGATACTCCACAGGAAATGGAAAAATCAGACTGTTGGCGTATCTATTCCATTGTAACGGATTTTTATCAACCGAGCCCGGACAGGTTGCGCGACTGGATTTCCACTCCGCGTGCGAATGGATACGAATCCCTGCATACAACAGTAATGTCTCCCCAGGGAAAATGGGTGGAAGTACAGATTCGTGCCAAACGCATGGATGAAATTGCTGAAAAAGGACTCGCGGCACATTATAAGTACAAAGAATCCAAAAAAGATGATTCAAAATTCGATCGTTGGATTGCAGAAATCCGTTCATTGCTGGAAAACCCGGATTTGAATGCCATGGATTTCGTAAATGAATTCAAATTGAATTTATTTAACGACGAAATCTACGTCTTTACGCCTCGTGGAGAATTGCGTGTGTTACCAACCGGTTCAACCATCCTGGATTTCGCATACGATATTCACACCAAAATCGGAGATACCTGCATCGGAGCAAAAGTCAATAACAAACTGATGCCCCTCTCCTATCAACTTCAGAGTGGTGATCAGCTGGAAATCATTACTTCGTCCAAGCAGAAACCAAATGAAGAATGGTTACGAATGGTTGTAACTGCACGGGCAAAACAAAAGATTAAATCTACATTGAATGAGGAGCGGAAGCAAATTGCCGATGATGGAAAAGAAATCTTAATCCGGAAATTCAAACAGCACAACATTCGTTTTGTTTCAGAGAACATTACCTTTCTTGAAAAAGCATTTCATCTCCCGAGTGCAACAGAATTGTATTTCAGGGTTGCAAAAGGAAAAATAGATCTGGGAAAACTCCGGGAATTTGATAACGAAAATGGCTTACTCGCACACAAGAAAAAGGAAGTAACTACCAAGCGGGTACGCAAAAAAGAAAACATACAGGCATCCATCGATAAAAAATCAGACACCCTGATCATCGGTGAAGACTTTAAGAATATTCAATATACATTGGCAAAATGCTGCTCCCCTATTCCGGGCGATAAAGTATTTGGATTCATCACCATCAACGATGGAATTAAAATTCACCGCAACAACTGTCCGAATGCCGAACACCTCATGTCAAAAATGGCGTACAGATGTATTGCTGCACGTTGGCGGGATCAGTACCTGGAAGAACGGGAAGTAACCGTGAAAATTTTTGGGTTTGACCGCATGGGAATTGTCAATAAATTGACAGAAATTATTTCCCATCAGCACAATGTCAACATGAAATCCATTTCATTTGAAACAGAAGACGGATTGTTCGAAGGGCGGGTAAAAGTAATGGTTTACGACACCGAACACCTGGATCAGTTGATGCGTAAGTTTGAACAAGTTGAAGGGGTTCAGCGAGTAGTCAGATGGGACGATGAAAACAACGAACCCGAAGAGTATGATGAAGATTGAATACTAAAATTACCTGATTGTT
>DHNG01000011.1:4323-19101 GCA_002409405.1 Flavobacteriales bacterium UBA5422
TTAAGCCAATTTTAGTATTATTACAGCTTGTTTAACACAAAAACAGATAGAAAAATCAACACTTAAAACCAACTTATGAATCAAAAACCATCTAATGCATTTATCGCTGCATCCTGGATTGCTTTGGGATCAGGGCTCACAGGATTTATTGTAGGACTTTCGAGGGCCGAAATGATTTTGAGTGAAAAAGGATATTACTTTACCATTCTGCTCTACGGACTATTTGCCGTAATTTCTGTTCAGAAAAGTGTGCGCGACCGATTAGAGAATATTCCTGTTACAGATATTTATTATGGTCTGAGCTGGTTCTCCACGATTACTTCAATTGTATTATTGGCAGTCGGATTATGGAACTCCAATCTCCTTCCGAGTGAAAAAGGATTTTATGCATTTGCGTTCCTCCTTGCATTGTTCGGAGCAATCGCCGTTCAAAAAAACACCCGTGATGCACAGGCATTCACAAAAAACAATCACCAGGAATAAAAATTGGCAGGCTTGTTATTGAAAAGTAGCAAGCCTGTTTACTTTCACAGAATAAACTTCACTTCTTTCAGATCAAAAAATTCAGTACCTCGTTCTGTTTGTACCTCTAATCTTCCTATCGCATCTGTCCCCAGAATTACTCCTTTCTCAACGACTTCATTTCGTAAAAAATCCACTTCCCTGTTTCTCCCCCAGAGTTTTTCTTCGTATTCCGCTTTTAATGCCATCCGTCCGGTCCCCATCAAGCGTCCGAATTGTTGATTCAGTTCGTTGATCAGTGTAAATGCAATTTCTTTTACATTCGCAGCTGTGCCCGTCTCGAGTTTTATACTCGTCGCTTTTACTCCTTGAAAATCAAACTGATTTACATTCAATCCTATTCCGATTATTGAGCTTTTTACACCTTTGTCAGATAGCATATTCTCAATTAATATTCCTGCCAGTTTTCCGTTCTCAGTCAACAGATCGTTCGGCCATTTAATAACGGACTGAATACCAACCTTCTTTAAGGTGTGTAACAAAGAAAGTGCTACCCAATGGTGAATGGAAGACTGTTGATCAATAGGGAAATCCGGGTATTCCACGAAAAGTGAAAAAATGAGGTTCATTCCCGGTTGAGTCTGCCAAATCGTCCCGCGCTGTCCCCGCCCATTTGTCTGCTCGTCTGCCATTATTACAGTCCCATGTGAGATTTCACCTTGTTTTGCAAGGTTGGCAACATAATTGTTGGTTGAGTCTACGACGTCCAGGTGGATGATTTTATGTCCGATTTGATTCATAATTTCATTTCTATGAACGAATATAGGAAGTAAATTTAAAAATAGCATTAGATTTGTAAAGAGTAAAGTATTAATGCAGAAAGAAACGAAAATTAGTTCCCAAAAATTGTGTGATGCAATTGTTGAGGGAATGCAGGAAAACAAAGCGAAAGATATCACGATTATCGATTTAAGAAAAATATCGGGATCAGTGTGTGATTTTTTCGTAATTTGTAGTGGGGAATCCAATACACAAGTAGACGGTATATGTTCGGCAATACAACGCCATACCAGAAAAGAAATCCAGGAACGTCCATGGCATGTCGAAGGCAAAAATGGTAGTGAATGGGTCTTGCTGGACTATGTAAATGTTGTTGCCCATGTGTTCGGTCGTGAACTCCGGGAGTATTACGACCTGGAAGATTTATGGGCTGACGCAAAGATTACCCGTGTACCGGATATTTATTAATAACAAAAGAACATGGCACAAGACAAAAATCAAAAAAACGGGAGTAAAAAGAACCCTTTTTCTATTTACTGGATATACGCGATTTTAGGTATTGGGTTAATTGCCTACCAGTATTACTATAGTTCAAGCAGCAAAATCCCGTTAAAAACAGTCGCTCAGTTCGAATCATTGGCTGAAGGAGGATATGTAGAAAATGTAACGATTGTCATCAATAAACTTCGGGCTGACATTCGTTTAAACGATGACGGAATCGGTTTTTTAAAATCAACAGACGAAAAGCAGTTTCAAAACATCAAGAAAGCGGTAAAAAATCAAAACGCGCGTGGAAAAAGTTCCGGTACGTATGATTTTGAATTGAATATTTCTGACAACGGAAACTTTGAAAAGAAAATTGAAGAAATCAATACTACGTTAAAAGAAGGAGGTAAACACCAGATTCCGTACACATCTGAAACTGAATACGATTACCTTTCCAGTATTTTAGGCTTCTTACTTCCAATTGTACTGATCTTCGCACTTTGGATGTTCATCATGCGTAGAATGTCAGGAGGAGGCGGTGGTCCCGGCGGACAGATTTTTAACATTGGAAAATCCCGTGCGCAGGTGTACGACAATGGTAAATCAACAAACGTTACATTTAAAGATGTAGCAGGGTTGCAGGGAGCAAAAGAAGAAATCGAGGAAATTGTTGAATTTCTTAAAAACCCGAAAAAATATACGGAACTGGGAGCAAAAATTCCAAAAGGAGCATTGCTGGTAGGACCTCCGGGAACAGGAAAAACGTTATTGGCAAAAGCCGTAGCCGGAGAGGCAAAAGTACCGTTCTTCTCGCTTTCAGGATCTGATTTCGTTGAAATGTTTGTTGGTGTGGGAGCTTCGCGTGTGCGTGATTTGTTCAAACAAGCAAAAGAGAAGTCTCCTTCTATCATCTTCATCGATGAGATTGATGCAATCGGACGTGCACGTGGTAAAAACGGAGGATTCAGTTCCAATGACGAACGTGAAAACACCCTGAATCAGTTGCTGACAGAAATGGATGGATTTGGCACCAACTCAGGTGTGATTATCCTGGCGGCAACGAACCGTGCAGATATTCTGGACAAAGCACTAATGCGTGCAGGTCGCTTCGATCGTCAGATTTATGTAGACATGCCGGATATCAATGAGCGAAAAGAAATTTTCCAGGTACACCTGAAACCATTGAAATTGTCGAAAGACATCGATGTTGACTTCCTTGCAAAACAAACTCCGGGATTCTCAGGAGCGGATATTGCAAACATCTGTAACGAAGCAGCACTAATTGCAGCACGAAAAGATAAAAAAGAAGTTGAGAAACAAGATTTCTTAGATGCAGTTGACCGGATCATCGGTGGATTGGAAAAGAAAAATAAGATCATTACCAAAGATGAAAAACGTGCAATCGCATTTCACGAAGCAGGTCACGCAACAATCTCATGGTTACTGGAATATGCCCATCCACTGGTAAAAGTGACAATTGTTCCGCGCGGACAATCACTGGGAGCAGCGTGGTATTTACCGGAAGAACGAAGTATTACGACAACGGAACAGATTCTGGACGATATGTGTTCCGCATTGGGTGGACGTGCTGCCGAGCAGTTGATTTTCGGAAGAATTTCTACCGGTGCATTGAGCGACCTTGAGAAAGTTACCAAACAAGCGTATGCAATGGTGTCAATCTACGGTCTGAACGAACGAATCGGGAATATTTCTTACTATGACTCACAAGGAAGAGAATCGTTCCAAAAGCCATACTCAGAGGATACTGCCCGTGTGATAGACGAAGAAGTAAGTAAACTGATCGAATCGCAATACCAACGTGCATTGCAAATTCTCTCAGACAACAAAGAACAATTGACGCAATTGGCAGAAAAATTGCTTTCTTCGGAAGTCATCTTCAAAGAAGATCTGGAAGAAATTTTCGGAAAACGCCCATGGGACAGAGAACACGTACAGGAAGACCTCAGAAAGGTTGAAATTCCTGAGGAGTTGAAGCAGGAGTTGGAAGATGAAAAAAATGAAATTCCGTTCGATGCTGCTGACCAGCAAGAAACACCAGAAGAGGAAAACAAAGCTTCTGATGAAGAAAAAATAGAGTAAGTACTTTTTATACTGATAAAAATCCCGGAGATGTTCTATTTTCGGGATTTTTTCTTTCCGTATATTTGCACAAAATAAAAAACTGTCAGTTGCCTGTCACACGAAACATGAAGATTTTTCACAATTTTGAACAGATCAATAACATTCCGAATCCCGTATTGACAATCGGCACGTTCGACGGTGTCCACCTGGGACATCAGAAAATCATCTCCTACCTCAACAGAGAAGCTGAAAAAATCAATGGGGAATCGGTTCTATTCACATTTTATCCGCATCCCAAAATGATCCTGAATCCGGATAATCATGGAATTAAACTGATTCAGACGCAAGAAGAGAAATTAGAGAAATTAGAAAAAACAGGGCTTCAAAATATAATTATTCACCCGTTTACTTCTGAATTTTCTCAGTTAACTGCATTGGAGTTTGTACGCGACTTTCTCGTTCAAAAACTACATGTAAAACACCTGGTCATCGGTTATGATCATCAATTTGGTAAAAATAGAGAAGGTGGCATTGATTTTTTAAAAACAGTTGCACCGGAATTCGGTTTCGGGATTACAGAAATTTCTGCAGAAGAAATTGATGAAGTAAATATCAGTTCGACCAAGATCCGAAATGCCATTCTTTCAGGAGACATCGAAACAGCCAACTCTTTTCTGGGCAATTCGTTCAGTCTTCGCGGAGAAGTTGTACAAGGCAAACAAAACGGAAGAGCATTTGGCTTTCCAACTGCCAATCTTGATCTGAAATACAATTATAAACTGCTTCCACCTGACGGAATCTATGTTGTACAGGTAAAAACAGGCACACAATACAGCAACGGTATTTTAAGTATCGGCACCAACCCTACGATCGCAGATAATAATGAGCGGACGGTTGAAGTCTACCTGCTCGATTTCTCCGGAGATCTGTATGGCACTGTTTTGGATGTGGAATTGCTGCATTTTATTCGTCCGTCATTGAAATTCGATTCCATTGACCAGTTGATACACCAAATGAAAGAAGATGAGATTTATACCCGTAATTATTTCAGTGCTGTTCATTAATCTTGCCTTCTCGCAAGAAAAACAGATCAAGTATTACTCGTTGAGCGAACTGAAAAACGCTTCTGTCGACTCGGTTATTGCTGTCGATCTGAAGAAAATGGATTTAGCAGAGCTTCCGCAGGAATTGATGCGTTTCAAGAATATTCAATACCTCGATCTTTCCAAAAATAAATTTTCAAATGTAACGGGATTAGAAAATTTCCCTCATTTACGATACCTCAACCTCGAAAAAAACAGACTGGATTACTTTCCCATTTCCATTTGTCAGCTTACGAAAATTGAAACACTCATTCTGAACCGCAATTATTTTGAATCCATTCCCGCTTGCATTGAATATTGCCAGGAATTAAAAACCATCGATTTGTGGTATACATCCGTCACAACATTGCCACAGGAAATCACGCGTATACCAACGTTGGAATCGATTGATCTGACAGGAATCCAAATCAACAAAGAACGGCAAGAGCAATTAAAAAAAATGCTTCCCAACGTAAAATTTGCCCTGAGTCCTCCGTGTAACTGTACACATTAACATAAAAAAACCCGGCATCAGTTTTACCAATGCCGGGTTTTCCATTATTTCTTTTCACTCTATTTTTTAATAAACGAGTCGGAATAGCGTTTTCCGTTTTTCAGATCAATCTGTAAAATATACATTCCGCTCTGAATGGAAGAAATGTTCAACGTCGCAGCAGGTTGATTGAGTGTCATTATTTCTCTTCCCTGAACGTCTACGATTTTAATCAATGCTACATCTTCTGTATTCAGATTTTTGATGGATAGTTGTTCATTTGCTGGATTCGGGTATAGTTCCACTTTTTTACCGTCAACTTCCAGTAATCCCAACGGGTGAGCTCCCTCGATCACCAATACACTTTGATTCACATCCGGAGTCAATACATTGTCGATCGTTCCTGAAGGCCAGTGAACCAATACCGAATCAATAGTTGTATTTGTCCCGACTCCGAAATGCACATTCAGTGAGTGCATGTGACGGAATCCTTCTCCCGAACGCACATCACGAATCTGCTTCATCCCTCCGGAATACAATTCGACGCGTGCTCCAATCCCGTTCATGTTGCTGGCAATTCCTTTCAGATGAATCTTTAACCAATTGTTCGTGTTCCCGTCATTCATGTAGATTCTACTTCCATTCTGAACATCCAGAAACCCGTCGTTATTCATATCTCCTACTGAACCTACCGGGAAATTGTATGCCATCGGTGTAAACGTCAAGTCACCATTGTTGAATGAAATGGTCTGGTTTCCTCCCATTACATCCGCGTATCCGTCATTATCAAAATCAAACGTAACGTATTCAATACTTGACTGGGTGTTTGTTTCCCATCCGGATCCACTTGTAATATCTGTAAAGGTTCCATCGCCATTGTTGCGCATCAATTTGTGAGAACCATCGGTGAAAGAACTCGCTCCGATCAATGCATCCATATATCCGTCGTTATCGTAATCATTCCATGCGGAAGACCATGTTTGTACCGGATCATACATATTTGCAGCTGTTGACACATTTGTAAATACCCCGTTTCCATCATTTCGATGCAATTCATTGTATTTTGCTGTTGAAGAACCTCCACGGCATTTCGCGATAAACAAATCAGCGTCTCCGTCGTTGTCATAATCAACCCATACGGAACCGTAATTCCCTCCTTCATCATGGTCTCCCAATCCTCCCTGATGGAATGTCAATAAACCAGTCCCATCATTGAGGTAGTACACATTCGGATCTACATCATGGCAAACAAATGCATCCAGGTGTCCGTCATTATTGATGTCCACAAAATTAGTTCGTTGCGAAAAGACATATTGGCTGCCTGTTACTTCTGTAAATCCTGTTCCCGTTGCATTTGCATATAAGAATGTCACACCGCTTCCTGCACCAAGTACCAGGTCATTGAACCCGTTTTTATCAATATCTCCGATTGCCATACTCCATGAAGGAAGATACGTAATACTTACAGGATATGTCGTATTGGTATACGCACCTGAAATTTGCTGGTAGTGGATTTGAACCTGATTCGCGCTTACTGTTACAACATCGTCCAGGTAATCACCATTCATATCTGCAATGGCAATTTTATAATCCCCGGTAATCGTAGGAAAATAATTTTCGGTGAATGTTACCGGGTAAACAGGCGGATCAACAAAAGGAGTTTCTTCCAGCATAAAATCGAATCCCGAGGAGCTCCATTTGTTGTCGAATGCAATGTAATACGTAACACCTTGCGTAACTGCAAAATCGATCAATGAAAGGTATCCGTTTCCTGAATCATCATCTCCTGCGTGACAGACCAGACTTCCGCATACTCCGGTATAAATATGAACCCGTGTATCTTTTCCTGTATTTTGCGAAAGATCTGTTGATACCCTAACGGTATAATCATCTGCCGGGGTATACACATACCACTTTCCGGCAGACGCCCCTGTTCCGTTAGGCGCACAAACCGGCATAGGAACTTCAGGACCGTCAACAGCATCAACCGTATGCAAACCTGCAGTAATTGAAAGAGCTGTATTACAGGAACTTTGAGCAACCACATCTGTCAAAACAAAGGGCAGGGCTGCTGTAATGAGGAATAGTTTTCTTTTCATAAGTTTAATTTTTAAGTAGATAATTATTCACAAAACTCAATGGAGTTTATCCAATCTTCCAGTAATTGAACGCCTTCCTGATGAACAAGTGTCCGGCCCAGCAATGGCATTCTAACCGATTCATTGGTTGCGTTTAGTCTGAAATGCATCACCGACCGGTTGATATTACTCGGAGAAATGATGTAATTCATAGCAGGATCGATCATCTCCCCGGGTTCTACGCATAGTCCCATGTTCGTTTTCAGGACTGTTTCTGAGAAACCAAGTCGGATCGGACGATAATCACAATGTTTTCCGGCACTGTGACAATGCGCACAATTAATATCTAAATAAGAACGTAAACGCAATTCAAGAGGTTGCGTCGCATCCGAATAATTAACAACCGTGTTGATGTTCGGGGGAAGGCTTCCTGCAAGATATCCCATCTCAATCATTTTCTGTAATTGATTCTTCGTTCCATCCGGGTAATTAAAGTTTTTATTCATATTCTGGGGTTTCACACCAATTGGAATGGGTACATCGTTCAGTTTGTGGCAAACTTTGCACTCCGTCTCGGATGGAATGCGGTAATTGGTTGACAGCTCCTGTCCGTTTCGGTTCCACGTGATGTTGACATATCCTCCGTTCATATCCAGGTAAGCTTCTGTCTGCTCTTCGTTCCAGATATATTCAGCAAAGATCCATCCGGTGGCTCTCTTAATCATCACGCGGGTTTCCAGAATCTTTGTCACATCCCCCGGCATGACATGATCGTAATAAAAGTTTTTGATCAACGCTGTTCCTACGGGGAAATCAAGGATATCATTGTCTGCTACATAAGTAGCACTTTTCCCGTCCGGCATCCAGAGAAAACGCTTTTTTAATGCATAATCTGTGAACAATGAACTGATCGGTTCGTATTCCAACACGCCCTCGGCAGGTTGTTGATTTTTGATATCCCCCTGAAAGAAACGATACGTAGACAATTTCTGGTAAGGCGGAACTTTCAAAGGAACAGCCACTCCAGTGGAAGGAGTGGGATCCGGTATTTCAATAGGTTCCACTTTTTTACAGGCAGTATAGAAAATTACGGATGTAGCTACCGCAGCGATGAAAAGGCCGGTTCTGACCATAATGAATTTAGATTGAGAACAAACCAAAGCTAAACTATTTTTTCTAAAATCACAATTAATTGAAAATAAAACTCCGTCGGTATTATATTTCCCGGTAATTTGTTTAGTCCCTGAGATTTTGTTAATTTTATAGAAAAATTGGACGTTTCATCCAAAAACAATGTACACTTGTAGCATGAAGAATTTTAGAACGCATCTTTTTATCCTCTTTTTACTAAGTAGCTTAATGGCTCCTCTGGCATCCGCTCAGGAATCCCGGGATTCAGTAAAGTTGATTCAGTTTTCGGGAATTGTCATTTCGGAGTCGGATTTAAATCCCCTTCCGTATACAACCATTTTCGATAAAACGGCAGGAAGAGGTGTAATGGCCGACTATTATGGTTATTTTTCACTGGTTACACAGCCAAAAGATACCTTATTCTTCTCTTTTTACGGGTACAAGACATCTACGTTTATTGTTCCTGATACTTTGACAGACAATCTCTATTCGATTCTTCATACAATGTACCGGGACACCATCAATCTTCCTGAATTTACCGTATATCCATGGCCTTCAAAAGAAGAATTTGCACGTGCATTCGTTGAAATGAATCCGACAGATGATGCCATCAAACGTGCACAAAGAGAATTATCAGGAGAAAGCCTTGCATTTGTCGCTGCGCGGGTAAAAACAGACGCATCTTTAGCGCACAGCTACGCTGAAAATCAAATGTATACACAAATATATACGAGGGGGCAGATGCCGGGGAACAATATTCTGAATCCATATGCCTGGTCGAAGTTAATCAGCGATTGGAAAGAAGGAAAATTAAAACGGCAGTAATCGATTGCGCGACATGACAAAACAAAAAGCCTGGATAGAAGCCATTCGTCCCAGAACGCTACCATTAAGTCTTGCAGGTATTCTTTTCGGTTCTGCAATTGCATTTCAGGCAGGTGCTGTTGACTGGATTATTTTTTCGCTTTCTATCTCTACAACGCTCTTATTTCAGGTATTGTCGAATCTCGCTAATGATTACGGCGACGGCGTAAAAGGAACAGACAATCATGAACGGGTTGGTCCTACACGAGCTGTTCAATCCGGAGTTATCACACATCAGCAAATGAAATCGGCAGTGATTTTGACTGCTGTTCTCAGTTTTTTATCCGCATCAGTACTGATTTATTTCGGAACACAAATAATGCCTGCTCCGGTTTTATGGACCTATGCTGGGCTTGCAGTGTTGTGTATCCTGGCCGCTATCACCTATACAGTTGGTAAAAAAGCCTATGGTTACCACGGATTAGGCGATGTAATGGTGTTCATTTTCTTTGGATTGGTGAGTGTATTAGGAGTTTACTCTTTGTACACCAAAACATTCGACTGGAACAATTTGTATCCTGCAACTACAATCGGATTGTTGAGTGTGGCGGTTTTGAATCTCAATAACATGCGGGATTACGCTTCTGATAAAAAAGCAGGAAAAAACACCCTTGTTGTAAAAATGGGAGTTGACTATGCAAAGCTCTACCATACGCTCATCGTATTACTGGCATTAGTATCCCTGATCTTCTTCCTCTTAAAACAAACGGATGTAATTGCTTTTATCAGTTTATTACCGGGAATCTCTTTGTTTCTACACGTGATGAAGGTTGCAAAGATAAAAACGACCAAAGAATTCGATCCGGAATTAAAAGTTGTCGCATTGTCTACATTTGCGATCGCTGTTCTTTACTTTGTCTCCATTTGGTTTTAACACGGCTGAATGAACGCTCGTTTTGAATACACTCCGTTGACCTTTAAACGTCCTGCAGGTACTAGTCGGGGGGAATTAACAATCAAGCATTCCTGGTTATTCTTTATTGAAGAGAACGGTATTACCGGAACGGGGGAATGCAGTATCATCCCGGGACTTTCTCCTGACTTTGAATCACTCCAACAGTACGAAGCTGTATTGACAGAAGCTGTTGATCGCATTAATAGTGGAATTATTACTCCCGAAAATGTAGCACATATCTTATACAATCAACCTTCTGTTTTGTTTGGTATTGAATGTGCGTTCCTGGATTTGCAGAACGGTGGTAAGCAGGTCTATTTTGACAATTCATTTAGTCAAGGGCATTCTTCCATTCCAATCAACGGGTTGATTTGGATGGGGAGTGAAGCTTTTATGCAGGAGCAAATAGAACAAAAACTGGCAGCTGGTTTTTCAACCATAAAAATGAAGATCGGTGCCATTGATTTTGAAACGGAATTCAAGTTATTGAAAAACATCCGCAGTCATTACAACAGCGATACCATTACGCTTCGCGTAGATGCAAACGGGGCTTTTTCTCCAAATGAAGCCCCCCACCTACTTCAACGGTTAGCAGAACTGGAGATTCATTCCATCGAACAACCCATCAAAGCAGGTCAGTGGGAAGCGATGCAGGAGTTGTGTCACATTACCCCCACTCCTATTGCACTGGATGAAGAACTGATCGGGATTCATTCACCGGAAGAAAAAAACCAGTTGCTCTCCACGATCACTCCTCAGTTTATCATTCTGAAACCAAGTCTCCACGGAGGAATTTCAGGCACACAAGAATGGATCAAATCGGCAGAACATCATGCAATTCCATGGTGGATAACCAGTGCGCTGGAGTCCAACATCGGTCTGAAAGCGATCTGTGAATTGACGGCAGAATATACCAACCCGCTACCTCAGGGATTGGGAACCGGAAGTCTGTATGTGACAAATTTCAAAAGTGATCTGACAGTAGAAAACGGAACGATTTTTTTAAACAGTCAATTGGTCTAGCGATCAGCTTTTTTTGAGTTTCAGCAACATGTTGAACCACCAAGGACTGCTATCCCATTTCCAATTGTAATACACACGATCTGTTGCTCCGAATCCGACATTAAACTGGCGTACAGAAGGAACAAATGAACCTTCAAAACTGAATTTTTTCTCGTTGGCAACTGCTTTCCGGATCACCTCATACATCAGCGCGTGCATCAATCCGTTTTGTTTACCAAATTCATCGACACCGCTTTTAATGTGTAATACGTGCTTGTTCCATTCGATTAAAATAATAGCTGCATGTAATTCTTCTCCCCGAATTCCGTAGCAACTACATTGCTTACGATCGTAGTTCAACAGCAACTGTTCAAACCGCTTGAAATCAACCGGAGTTAAACTTTTTACTTTTGCTTTGAGCTCGGAAATAACAACCGGAAGTGCTTCTTCAATGGAAACCGGCTCAATTAATAATCCTGTTTTTTCAAATTTTTTGGTGCTTCTTTTCGTTTGTGAACCGATCTGTATTTCCTGTTCTGTATCAATTGCCTGATAAACCTGTTCGGAAGATTTGCTGAATAAGGATTCGTTTGTATTTAAATTTCCACGTCTGAACTGTTTTCTCAATAATGCCTCCACCTTGCTGAAGTCAATTGGCTTTTCCCCCATCCAATCCAGAGAGCGAATAAAATTAGGTGTGAATATCCCTTTAACACCTAGACGAACAGAATATGGAATGGCCATTGCTCCCTGGTAATCCCCCCAAACAACTGCACACCAGTTTTCGGCAAGTGTATCGAGGTAATATCGTTGATTATACACTGTCGCTGCAGTCTGTATCACCAACTTATCCCATTTATGTTCATCGAGCGCATTTCTTTCGATCAATTGAAGCGGTCCGGACATGTATTCTACTCGTATTTTAGTACATTAATGAATCTCCTGAAGCGGCACCTGCTTTGCCTCGTATGATTTCGTTTTCCCGGATGCGAATTGAATCACTACCTTAAAATCATAGGTCGCTCCGATGGAAGCATCAAACTTGCGTGCCGTATTCTGATACCCCATGTGTTCGAAGCCTCCATATTCATTCTGATCAAAGGTGGTTGTTTTCCAGGTCCCCTTTTCTCCGGTCGCTTCCAGTGATACTATTTTTATTTTTTCATGAATCATTTTTTCGGTCGGTGTGACATTGATAATCACATATGACTCATTGCCACTCAATGGCATCCTATTTTGATAGCAGATTAACTCAAGGGTCAGATCTGTGTTTTTCGATTGCCCTTCACCGGAAACTTTTGTTGTTCCACACGACAGGATGATTGCAAGAGGAAGTAAAAAGAAAAATAGGCGCATCTCTTAGAAAATAATTGTTCAACATATTTAGAATGCTAAATGTAACAAATACAATTAATACTTCTGCCGAATCGACTGTAAAACTTATCGCTTTACTTTTCACTTGCTACATCCATCAATTCCATCTACTTTTACAGCAAATTTGAATCAATGGAAATCGAACGGAAATTTTTGGTCAATCCTGAGCTTTGGAAACAGGTAGATAAAGGAACCGGAAAGCACATTCAACAAGGATATTTCACCTCAAACGAGCAATTTAGTGTACGGGTGAGAACCAAAGGAGAAAAAGCATTTTTAACCGTCAAAGGAACACGTGAAGGAATTTCCAGGGATGAATTTGAATATGAAATTCCATTCGCTGATGCCAGTTTCATGTTACAACAATATACACAACCATTTTTGGAAAAAACACGCTACGAAGTCGTAGTTGCTGGAAAAACATGGGAAATTGATGAATTCCACGGAAAATTAAGCCCCTTGATTTTGGCAGAGGTAGAACTGGAAAGTGAAACGGAATTTGTTGAACTTCCTTCCTGGGTAACACAAGAAGTCAGCACCGACCCGAATTATTTCAACTCAACTATTATTAAGCGTCTGTGCGATTGAGTGATCGAAAATCGTTTCCGGACGGTTGTTCAAAAATACGCAGGTCGAAGTAATGCACCATTGATAAAATGTGATCAAAAATATCTGATTGAATGGACTCGTATTCGTCCCATATTTTTGTTTTGGTAAAACAGTATACTTCGATGGGAATTCCGGACTCTGTGGGTTCTAACTGACGTACCATTAATGACATTTCTTTGTTGATCTCTACTTTGTGTCGTAAATAATGTTCAACATATTTTCTGAAAATCCCCAGGTTGGTTTGCCTTCTTCCGTTGATCGCATTGGCACCGACAAAACCATTCTCTTCGTTGTACCGCTGAATTTCTGCCTGTCTCTTCGTTATAAATTCTTTCAGGACATTGATTTCTTTTAATTTTTCAAGCAACGCTTCATCTGCAAACCGCACCGTTTCGATATTAATTTTGACGGACCGTTTAATTCTTCTTCCGTCCGACTCCGTCATTCCCCTCCAGTTTTTAAACGCATCCGAAACCATTGAATAGGTCGGGATCGTTGTAATTGTCCTGTCAAAGTTCCGAACCTTTACCGTAGCAAGGCTGATTTCTTCCACGGTTCCGTCCGCACCGTATTTTTCCATGGTCACCCAATCCCCGATTCGTACCATGTCATTTGTCCCCAACTGGAGACTTCCCACAAAACCGAGAATGGTATCTTTAAAAATCAACAAGACAATTGCTGATGCTGCCCCCAGTGATGCCAGAAAAGTACCCGGTTGAATCCCGGTAAGGATACTGATCATAACGACAATTAAGACAATACTCACAATGATTTTGACAACTTGTATATATGATTGAATCGGTTTGTCCCTGAAGCGTTCATTTTCCAGTAAGATATCTTTAACGGTTGTCAGAAACCGGTTGATCACAACAATTACTGCCAATACAATCAACACATCGACAATTCGTATCAAAAAAGCATGTGTATTCGGATAACTATAAAAAACGATGGAAATAAAGTGCTCCATGAACATCAATGGAATCAGATAGGCCAATGCACGAAAAAACTTATTTTTGATGAGAAAATCATCCCACTTCGTTTTTGTACGGTCAAAAAACATGTGCGCAACACGAATGAATACAAATCGGGACAAATGCCATACGATCAGACAGGCAAGCAAAAGGGCAAGCAACATCCCCATGCTCCACAGCAAACGGTGAGATGCATAGGCTTCTGCATCAAAAACTGTCCGTCCATTTGCCGTATGTTCATAAAAACTCCGAATCCATTGTATAATTTCGTCCTTCATCTTTTCTGAATTTTAGTACAAAGGTAAGGGTTTAGATAAAAAACAGGGAAATGCGGGTAACTATTGTATTTTTTTAAGTGATTTACGCAATCATATGAAACAAAAACACCTATCTTTATCTGTATGAAACACATTCAATTTCTATACTTACTTCTGGCAGGAACAATGATTACTTCCTGTGGAGATCCTGC
>DHNG01000011.1:19220-24472 GCA_002409405.1 Flavobacteriales bacterium UBA5422
TGTGGAGATCCTGCAGCAAAAGGGAAACAACCAGTTTCTACGGTTGCAATCGCAAGCCTATCTCTCAATGATATTTTAGATGCAACCAAAGTAAACTTGTTTCTAAAGAACAAACCAACCTCATCCTCGAAAGAGTCAAATGACTTATTCATGAAAGGAGTCGATGCATATAAGAATAAAAAAATGCTGGACAGTGCCCGTTACTATTTCGAGCACTCACTGCAACAACAACCAGCTCCAAATGCTTACTATGAATTGGGAAATGTCTACAAAGAATTAAAATCATACGACAAAGCACTGGCTTCTTATAAATTGGCAGAACGAATGGAATACGCACCGTTTTCCAATATTCTCTATCAAATGGCAGGAACCTTTGCATTGAAAGGAGATATTGAAATGGCTGCTCAGCATATTGAATATGCACTACAAGCCGGATTTACTGATCTGAATAAGATCAACTCAGACAAAGATCTGGACAGTTTGAAAAAGAACAGTGAATATCTTTTTCAAACTGCTGTAAAAAATGGCACACGGGGTATGTCCAACCCGGAAACACTGTTCTGGTTACAATTCAAAAAACAATTTCCCCTCCCCTCTTATCCTGTAACATTAAAGGGCGATCTTGATCCGGAAAAACTGTCCGGCTTTATCTCATACGATTTTGAACGTTTCATTCCTGAAATGCGAAATGCAAAATTTTCCAGAGATGTCGGGCAATCGTATTATTATGCTTACAATATTGGTGAAAATGAAAACTGTACCGCATTGTTATATGCCGAAGTCAGTCATTATGTAGGTGATTTTATGCCCAAAAAATTTATTATCGCCACGTTTGATTCCAAAGGAAAGCTGCTCGATAAAAAACGGCTCGATCAATTCGGATTAATTGACGATGAACTGGTTGATCTGCAACTCGGAAAACCATTTGAGTTCAATGCCAAACTGTATGAAATGGAGTATGAAAAGCCATTGGAAGAAGATGGTTACTGGGACAATAAGATCAAGAACAAAAAATTGCTCGCTGTTTATCACTTTAAGATTGACAACAAGGGAAAAATTTCATTCAGTCAAGACAGAAAAACAGATATCGCTGCGAAATAGCGTTTATTTTATCATTAACCGCTCCGGGTATTTTGCATAAATCAACCATTCTGCAAGTAGTAAATTGACAATCCAACTGGAATAACTGACGACAATATACGCTTCGGCAGGATACAACGGAATATTGAAATAGCCAATCAAAAATGTGAAAAAACGAAGTGAAATAGCTGATAAGGTCAACGCGTAACTGCGCACCATCCATCTTCCGTGTGAAACGTAGTCTTTTTGTTGTACTTTTCGATAAGCCATGACCGTTGTAAAGATCCATAAAAGACTCAGCAGTGTAAAACTGATTTGTGTCGGGTACGATCCATTGGCATACAATCCCATCAGAAACCCGGAAGGGGCAGCAATGAAAACCAATGTAATGATATAGATCATTCCCAGTAACCGATGAAATTTTGGTCTCCGGTGGATTGAAAACCGGTTGAACTGGAGTAATCCCGTAAAAATAACAACGGGGCTGGAAAATACATGGATGTAAAAACTGTAGCGCCACCAATCCAGGTGGTATATCAAGCGCTTCGAATTCAAAAAATCAACAGTTGGTTTAAACTGTAGAAAAGGAATTGTCAGTTGGATCATGCACACCGAACCATAAAAGATAGCTGCAAATGCAACAATTGCAATAACACTCCAGATTCTAATACCCTTCATATTGCGGGTAAATAATGCGTCCTTCTCCCTGTAAATGCGGATATCCGTTCTCCGGATCTGTCTTTCGGTTATCCATAATCCGGAACTTGCTCTTTAAATTCGGAAATGCGAAATTAGGTTGCCAATAGATGATCACATCCCCCCCTTTGATTGTCCAACTTCCTTGTGCGTATTGCATGGTTCCTTCCTGATTGCTGAATGCATTCGTTGTGGTATAAAACTCATAATTAACGGAACCATCCTCATGGAAATAATAGTATCCGAGCGAATCTTCACTTACACCATAAAAGAATAAGAAGTTTTCAGCGGTCACCGGTTTGTCATAATCAAACTCATTGTAGTCAAGCGGTTGCTTCTTTTTTAATTGAAATGTTTTGGAAGGAATGGATGAATTATATGCTTTCCAGCTTCCCTTTACATTAAAATTCTGTTTGTTGATGTTCAACTGAAATACCCCATCATGCGCATGATCACCCAGTTCTGAAAGTACCAGTTTTACCGAATCTGCTGTTTGTGTAACTTTCCCTGAAATGTTTCGGATCAATCCGTTCAAAACACTGTACCCGACTGCATTGTATTGCGAAACATATGTCAGATTGATGTTGATCTCCCTATCGGAATAGATTCCTGAATAAATTCCACACAATGTATCCCACTGGTAAGGATCAAACTCCTGAACCGTTAGCGAATCTGTCGTTCCGAAAGCTGCTTGGGAACCAATTGCCGTATCTTTTTTCTCTCCCTGACACGCGGTAAAAAAAAGTGCTGATAAAAGTAGTACCGTCCAAATTTTCATGTTACAATGATACATAATTATTTTATTGCCGATGTGTGTGTTTCTATAAAATTACATACATCATTATTCGATCTGAGAATGCATGTAATCCGGTACTCCATTTTGTGTATTTTTGAAAGAAAAAACAACTTGTCAAAGAGAAGAATTTATTGGATGGGGTTGATAACCTTGCTTTTGTTTCCCATTCCGGCATTTTTAGCACTTCATTACATCAGCGGAAAAAGCTTTGGTGAATTCATGGACTGGGAGTCTATTCGCTTCAGTAACATTGCAATCGGCACGTGTATAGGAGTCGGGTATGCTTTCCTTGCAAATCAACTGATGAAACTCCCTGTTTTCAAATCGGTTCCGTTGCGGGTAGACGATCTGGTAAAATCCCTCGATCTGACCATTCTTGACGCTGTTTTTTTATCTCTTTGTGCTGGAATCGGAGAAGAACTCTTGTTCCGGGCAGGTGTTCAGTTTTATGCAGGAGTCATCCTCACTTCCATTTTATTTGTAGTGATGCATGGGTATCTGAATCCTTTTAACTGGAAACAATCGTTGTACGGAATTGTTGTACTTCCACTCTCCTTCCTGCTCGGGTTCGGATACGAATGGTATGGACTGTGGTTTTCGATTGCCGTTCACACCGCTTATGATTTTACGCTTTTTGTAGCGTTTGGAACGGATGATGGTTTGGAAAACTGAGTTCAGGGAAAGAATTACAATACGAATGGTTATCGGATTTCAAATTCATACATTTTTACATCTCCGATGTAGCCTTCCAGTCGGTCTCCGATTGCTACGGGTCCTACTCCGGCAGGGGTTCCTGTAAAAATCAAATCACCTGTTTTCAACGTCATAAACCGGGAAACATAAGCAATTACCTGATCAATGTGAAAAATCCAATCCTTTGTTGTTCCCTTTTGAACAGTTGTCCCATTGATGTTCAAATGAAACTTCAGATCATTCAGGTTCACGGTGTGTTTATCGATGAATACCGAAGAAAGCGGTGCACTGTTATCAAACGCTTTTGCCATTTCCCACGGCAATCCTTTTTCTTTGCATTTCGATTGCAAATCTCTGGCCGTAAAATCAATTCCCAATGAAATCTGCTCGTAATATTTATGCGCAAATTTTTCCTGGATATTTTTTCCCACTTTCGCAATTTTCACAACGACTTCACACTCGTAATGAAGGTCAGCGGTAAATTCCGGAAAATAAAACGGTTCATTATCTTTCAACAAAGCGGTATCCGGTTTTAAGAAAAAGACCGGTTCTGTGGGAACTTCATTTTTAAGTTCCTTTGCATGATCCGCATAATTTCGGCCTATACAAATTATTTTCATTTGAACTTATTTTTTAACGCTTCCAGCTTTGACTGTAAATCACCTTCACTCTCTTTCGGCTGTTGTTGTTTTTGAGTAGCTTGCTCTTCTTTGATCTTTTCCATTTCTTTTTTCAGCACCTGCTTGGTATAGAGTGGAAAATTAGCATCCAGCATCCAACCGTAGTACCCTGGTTCAATCCGGTTGACTTCACGAATTGTTTTCCCTTTGTGTTTTCCGAAATTATAAACAGCATCCCCTTTTTCATTCACAGCAATTCGTCCTGCAAAATCCAGAAGGTCAAAATTTCCGGCTTTCGTAAAATCCGCCAGAAAACCGACAGTTCCTTCTATATTTTCATACTTCTCCAATTGTGCCTGTAGCACTTCCCACGTTGCCGTTACGTCTGCCATTGCCTGATGTGCATTGTTCAGTTCCTTTTGGCAATAAAATGCATACGCTGCCACCAATGTGCGTTGTTCCATTTTGTGGAAAATATTCTGAACATCCACATGCTTGCGAGAGGAAATATCAAAAACATGTCCCGAACGTAGAAACTCCTCTGCCAACATCGGGATATCAAATTTATTCGAATTGTACCCCGCCAGATCTGATTCTCCCAGGAAAGCAGCAATTTCGGGTGCCAGTTCAGTGAATGTCTTTTCTTGCGCAACATCTTTGTCATAAATCCCATGGATCAGTGATGAGTCATTGGGTATCGGCATTTCAGGATTTACCCGTTTTGCATACTGGTGCGTTGAACCATCCGTATCAACTCGCAATATCGCAATTTCAACAATTCTGTCATTGGTTACATCCAAACCTGTTGCCTCCAGGTCAAAAACAGCAAGCGGGCGTTCTAATTTTAATTTCATATGATCTATTTGATTTTCAAATACACGAAGCCATTAACCATGGATTGTTTCCGATGTACCATATTGCTCCATCAACGAAGCCTCGTACTCCAGAAAGTCCTGCCATCTGGCATCTATGTCTACATTTCCCCCATACTTTCTGGCAAATCCGATGAAAGTGGTATAATGCCGTGCTTCGCTTTCCATTAACTCACGGTAAAAAATGCGCAGGCCTTCATCTTTCAATTGCTCGCTCAGAATTTTAAATCGTTCACAACTTCTTGCTTCAATCATGGCTGCAAATAGCATCTGATTTACAAAATGTAATTCCCGGGATCCGTCATTTTTGTGCTGTTTCAGGTATTTTGCCAAATCGTTCACATACGGATCTTTTCGTTCAAACCCCAGTTTCAGTCCCCTGTCAAGCAATTGCTGATGAACCATGTCAAAATGCTCCATCTCTTCCTGGCAAATCGCCGTCATCTCTTTCACTAAATCCGGATAGTGCGGATATTGCACAATCATAGAAATCGC
>DHNG01000011.1:24606-36765 GCA_002409405.1 Flavobacteriales bacterium UBA5422
ATTGCACAATCATAGAAATCGCATTGCTCGCCGCTTTCTGTTCACAAAACGCGTGATCAATGAGAATCTCTTCAATGTTTTTTTCTGCAATGTTTACCCAGCGGGGATCTGTCGGCATTTTCAAACCTAACATATTTCTTGTTTTGAATTGAAGAGCAAAGATACATCTTTTTATCTCCTTTTTCAATTGATCCTTTTTTGATTTGTGTTGAATTTATCGTTACATTCGTAAGAATAAACACAATAGCATGGAGGAAAAAAATGACAAAGAAAGAGTAAAAACAGCAACCTCGATTGGTGGATTATTTTTTGTAGGGTGCATGTTCATCGGTGCAGGAATCGGTATGATTTACGGTGCGGTTCCAATTGGAGGAGCCATTGGTATGGGTATTGGTTTTCTTGCAATGGGAATCATCTGGGCATACTACATGAAGAAAAAATAAACGGCTTCCCGATTATCTCTGAAAGCCGTCTGATCCTTTAAGAATCTGTTCTGTTTATAAAACTGTAATTATTCTTTCACCAATTTGGTTCGGTGTGTTTTATATTTTGTAACGATCGACAAAATATAAATTCCCGACTTGTATTCTTCCAAATTCAATTTCAATCGATTTCCTCCTTTTACGACAGGAATTAATTCTTGCTCAATGATTTTTCCTGTTGCATCTGTCATCGTCAAAACAGCATCCTCTTTCGAATAAGCATTAAAAATTACTTCTGTCAATCCTGTAGTCGGATTTGGAAACACACTCAATACGTCATACATATCGTCCAATACGTTTACCGCTCTGATATCAGAATACTTGAACGTTCCGTCAAAATCAAACTGTTTCAATCTATAGTAATTTACTCCTGAAAAAGGATCTGTATCAACTGTCACATATTGTGTTTCCTGATCTGAATTTCCAACTGCACTCAGCCTGTTTATTACCTGATAATTTTCACCATCCGTAGAACGTTCCACTTCATAGTGACTCATGTTTTCTTCTGTTTGTGTCACCCATGTCAAATCTGTTACGTGAAGATTCGGATCATATTCTGCTTCAAACAAGGACAATTGAGCCGACAAAACAATACAATCCAAACTTGAACTACTTCCACCAAAAGACAATGTATATCCTGTCCCTCCGCTCGGACTCCATTTATCCACAACCAAATAATAACTCTGTCCCGCAACTACACTTAATGGACTTACATACCCATTTCCTAACACGTTTTGGCTGGTACCCGTCCCCGGAGGCATCGCACCGGTAGTTCCTGACACACCCGCATCAGAGCAGCGAATAGGAGCACCCAACGCACTGCATGTAACATTTGGTCCGTAGATTGCGAAATCATAATCGTCAGAGGACACAGTAGGTGTAATCGTTACATTCAAAGTCCCTGTAGTTTGTGCTACAAAACGGTACCAGTTGGAATGGTTTTCTCCTCCTGCCGGACATGTTGCACCAGCACATCCTTCAGCAACAATTCCTGGCCCCGAAGACATGGATGACACAGAAGAATTAGAACAAATAGCTGTGGCAAACATACAATCGCTGTTACTGGTTCCATTCGGACCTCCTGCGCATGGCACGCATGTTAATACTGCATTCCAACCAGGGCGGTTAACCGAATTATCGGAATTAAAACGAAACGTCAAACAACCACTGGCATCTGTAGAAGTATACGAAAATGGTACTGCAGGAGTTCCTGAAATCCCCGTAATTCCGGTATAGTTTGTTGCACCATTCGGAGCTGTTAGAAATTGAGGGCTGTTTTGAGTCGGCCCGTTTTTTACTTGCAAAAAGTCCCATCCTGCTTCCGTGTTAAATGTACTGAATGTTACTTGCATGCAGTTTCCTGCAATAGAAGGACAAAAAACCCGATAAATCTGATCGATGTTGTCTGAATAATTAAGTGCTACACCTCCGTTATCACTATAAGTAGACGGACCGCAATTCGCAACCAGACAGGACCCTACATATTCACTTTGAATTCCTGCTGTAGGATGTGTATACTGCCCCCAGACAGGTGAAGTTAAAACGATCGGTAGTATGCATGGTAGAAATGATTTCATAGTTAGTTTGGTTTAATGGTGATTTTGTTTGTTGAGCGCCGTTTTTTCATAAGAATAAACCCGAATAGCCATTCCTGTCCCTTCCTGGTAGATAATTACATCTTCAATTTCCTTTCTTGCCTGTTCGATCAAATCGGAATTGATTGTTCTTAAAACAACACTGTCAGCTCCTAATAAAGATGGGTCGACTAACTCATAATCAATACGATACCGATCTTTCATTGTCGTTGTTTTTTTTGTCACAGCATATCTTTGCGTTTGATTTACAGCCTTTTGAGAGAACCCCATAGAACAGAATACAAATGTAATTCCAGCTGTAATAATGGTTTTTTTCATAGTGTTTACGTAAAAAATAGTTAATCGTCTCTTAACAAAGTTAAATTTATTTTTTAACTAAAACAAAAAACAATCAGTTTATTTTTAACGACTTACTTCAAAAAATTCCACACTATTTCCAACCCAAATTCTGTCATGACTGATTCAGGGTGAAATTGTACTCCGAAAACGGGTAAATCGATGTGTTCAAAAGACATAATCACTCCTTCGGAAGAAATCCCGGTAACTTTTAATTCGCTAGGTAATGTTTCAGCATCAACACACCAGCTATGATACAATCCGGCTTTAATCCGGGAAGGCAACTCCCTGAATAGTTTTGATGCATTATCAATCGTTACCTCTGCTTGTACTCCATGCTTCACCTGTTTTTGGTTGATCAGTTGTCCCCCATAAAATTCAGCGATTCCCTGCATTCCAAGACATACCCCCAGAATTGGTTTCAAATGTCCATATGTTCTAAGGATTTCAAACATTAGCCGTGTTTCGGATGGCAAACCCGGACCCGGAGAGAGAATCAGCCGGTCGTATTCCTGAATTTCATTGATTGACAACTCGTCGTTGCGTTTTACAACAACATCTACATCGCATTGCGCGGTATAGTGATACAGATTGTATGTAAAAGAATCGTAATTATCTACTATCAGTACTTTCACATTCTAAAGTTAAATGCGTAAACTTGCACAAAGTTACTGAAAGCATTCGTATAAAAAACAAGAAATGAAAAAAGCAATACATATCGAAGGAGCTCCGCAGCCAATTGCCCCATATAGTCAGGCAATCCAGGCAGGAAATATGGTTTTTGTAAGCGGTCAGATTCCTGTTAACCCGTTTACAAGGGAATTAAACATGGAAACAATCGAAGTAGCAACCCGACAGGTACTTGATAATATCACAGCAATTCTAGCAGCGGCAGGTCTTACCCTCAATCATGTTGTTAAATGCCAGGTTTTTCTGAAAGATATGGCTGATTTTGCGGCAATGAATGCTGTTTATGGTGAATATTTCAACGTGCTTCCTCCTGCCAGAGAATGTGTTCAGGTGGCAAAGTTACCTAGCGATGTCAATGTTGAAATTTCCTGCATTGCAGTCGTAGAATAAAACCCATTCTACTGCGTTTAGCTACCGATGCCTGTCGAACAGTATCCATACAAAATCAGTGTCATCATTGTCAATTACAATGTTGAATACTTCTTGGAACAATGTCTGAACTCTGTCAAAAGAGCGTTACAGAATGTTTCAGGAGAGGTGTTTGTTGTGGATAACAATTCTATCGACAATTCGGTGGACATGGTGCGTTTAAAATTTCCCGAATACAATTTGATTGCCAACAAGGACAACCGGGGTTTTTCAAAAGCCAACAATCAGGCAATTGAACTTTCGAAAGGAGAATACATTCTTCTGCTCAATCCGGATACGGTTGTGGAAGAAGATACCTTCGAAAAAGTGGTTCGTTTTATGGACGATCATCCGGATGCCGGAGGGCTTGGTGTACGCATGCTGGACGGAAAAGGAAAGTTTTTACCTGAATCAAAGCGCGGATTACCCACTCCCCTGGTTGCATTTTATAAAATATTCGGCCTTTCCCGAATTTTTCCGCGTTCAAAGCGCTTCGGACAATACCACCTTGGGCATCTGAGCGAGTTTGAAACGAATGAAATTGAGATTCTGAGCGGTGCTTTCATGTTGATGCGCAACGAAACGCTCCAGAAAGTAGGGTTGTTGGATGAAGCTTTTTTCATGTATGGAGAAGACATCGATCTATCGTATCGGATTATCAAGGGAGGGTACAAAAATTATTATTTCCCGGAAACGCGCATCATTCACTACAAAGGGGAAAGCACGAAAAAAAGTTCCGTAAATTACGTGTTTGTTTTTTACCGGGCGATGGTCATTTTTGCAGAAAAGCATTTCTCACAAAAAAATGCAAAGCTGTTTTCCTTCCTCATCAATATGGCGATTTACCTACGGGCTGGAATGGCTGTATTTTCACGGTTTGTAAAACGAATACTGCTTCCTGCAACTGATTTTTTACTTCTGTTGGGTGGTTTGTACGCACTGACGCATCGATGGGAAATTCAAAACATCGACTTCCCGGAGAATGTACTCAAGATTGCACTCCCGTTCTATACTCTGTCTTGGCTTGTTGCCATTTTCTTCAATAATGGTTACAACCGTCCGATGAAGATCGCACCAATTGTCAAAGGAATTCTCTGGGGCACGGTGCTGATCCTTGTCTTTTATGCATTGCTTCCGAAAGCCTATCAGTTTTCGCGATTATTTATTTTGTGCGGTGCCTCACTGGTACTTGCTTATTTTATCATCTCCCGGGTTTTCCTGCATTTTGCATTGGGGAAATCTTACCGGATTATTCAGGACAAAGCCAAGCGGTTTGCTATTGTCGGCTCAACAGAAGAGGCAGATCGGGTACATGAAATTTTAAAGCAATCCGTTTCAAAAATTGACTCCGTGGTATTTGTCGCTTCATCCGATCAAAAGGACGATCGAAGTATCGGTGATGTCGGACAGTTGGATCAGATTGCCTATATCCATAAAATTGATGAAATTATCTTTTGCGCCAAAGATATTGATGCACAAACAATTATTGACTGGATGTCGCGCATCAACTCTGCAAAAGTCGATTTTAAAATTGCACAACCTGACAGCCTCTATCTGATCGGAAGTAATTCGATCGATACAGCCGGAGATCTGTATCTGATTAACATCAACTCCATTTCCAAACCAGAAAATGTGCGAAATAAACGAACATTTGACATACTGGTTGCAATCATCGGCTTGATAAGTCTTCCCGTTTCTATTTGGTTCTATGTCAATAAAGGACAGTTGATCCGCAATTTATTATCCATTCTGATCGGGAAAAAAACATGTGTTGGCTATGTGCTTTCGCCGACACAGCGCAATTTACCTAAAATAAAATCGGGTGTACTTCACCCTGTTGCAAGTGAACTGGAACTATCCGAAAATCACGCTGACAAATTGAATTTAATTTACGCACGGGATTATTCCATTCAAAAAGATTTATCTATTTTGATACGAATGTGGAAAAAAATGGATAATCGCAATTAACCGATACTTGTAAAAAAGGAAAAATCGGTTATTTTTGTGGTCGAAAAACAATTTCTTCATAGAACTGAGATGGCAAAGATTGAAATAAGACTCCCGAAAATGGGAGAAAGTGTAACGGAAGCAACGATTACTAACTGGTTAAAAAATGTTGGTGACAGTGTAGAATTAGATGAACCATTGGTAGAAGTTGCTACGGATAAAGTAGACAATGAGTTGCCTTCTGAAGCACAGGGAGTACTAATCGAGCGTCTGTTCGAAGTTGATCAGGTTGCTCAGGTAGGTGACGTAATCGCAATCATCTCGACGGATGGTGCCGATACACCTGCTCCTGCTGCACCTGCAAAAGAAGAAACACCGGTACAAGTTGCCGAGTCGATTGTTGCAAACGCCGTTCAGACAACTCAGGCAGTTGCAGCTACAACAAACGGTTCCGGTAAATTTTACTCTCCATTGGTAAAAAGCATTGCACAAACTGAAAATATTTCCGGTCAGGAACTGGATGCCATCGCAGGAACAGGACAAGGAGGAAGAGTTACAAAAAAAGACATTCTTTCCTATCTGGAAAACAGAACATCAGGTGCAGTTCCGGTAACGGTTTCTGAAACACCTCGGGTGGAAGTGCCTGCGGCGAAAAAAGAAGCAGCTCCGGCACCTGCGGCGAGCGGATTCCTTGCAAACATCAAAGAACCGGTTGTTGTTCCGAATCCGGGAGACGAAATCATTGAAATGGATCGTATGCGTAAGCTGATTGCTGAGCACATGATCATGTCTACACATGTTTCTCCGCACGTTACCTCTTATGTTGAGGCAGATGTAACTGAGATTGTTAACTGGAGAAATAAAGTAAAAGACGTATACAAAAAACGCGAAGGTGAAAACATCACGTTTACTCCGATCTTCATGGAAGCGATTGTGAAAGCGATCAAGGATTTCCCGATGATCAATGTTTCTGTCAGTGGCACAAAAATCATTAAACGAAAAGACATCAACCTGGGAATGGCAACAGCTCTTCCTTCAGGAAATTTAATTGTACCAGTGATCAAAAATGCGGATCAATTGAATTTGAACGGTCTGACGAAAGCAGTAAATGCACTTGCAAACAATGCAAGAAACAATACACTGAAACCAGAAGATATTCAAGGTGGAACCTATACTGTAACAAACGTTGGTACGTTTGGAAATGTAATGGGAACTCCGATCATCAATCAACCACAAGTTGCTATCCTGGCATTGGGAGCTATCAGAAAAGTTCCTGCTGTCATTGAAACTCCACACGGAGATTTCATTGGGATACGACACAAAATGTTCCTCTCCCACTCGTATGACCACCGGGTTGTTGACGGCGCATTGGGTGGCCAGTTCGTGAGAAGAGTTGCTGATTACCTTGAGCAATTCGATCCGAACAGAGAGTTTTAAATTATATAGATGTGAAAATTAAAAATATCCTATTCACTTTTAGCCTGATCCCATGGATCGGGCTTTCTCAATATACAGTTGAGGAGGTAAACGAGTTAGTTAAAAATGCCTCTGAGCCCCAGTTGGTTGTTGAATCTTCCAGAATGCTACAGGAGGATTATTATTATTTCTCGGAAATCGTTGTTGACAAATTGCTGTCGCTCAAACCGGAAAGTTCGAACTACAATTACAGAAAAGGGTTTATTGTATTGAATTCCCGGAATGATTTCGAAAAGGCACTGAAGTACCTCGAAATAGGGGCGAAAAGTGTGAAGAACAACTACGATATGTATTCCGCAAAGGAAACAAGTGCACCTTCAGATGTGTATTACCACCTGGGAAGATGTTACCATTTAAACGATCAACCGGATAAAGCAATTGAATACTACAACCTGTTTATTCAAAACAGTTTGAAAAAATCCGAGTTGGTAGATAAAGCCAAATTGGGAATTACTCAATGTGATGTTGCAAAAAAAGCATTTGCGGCTCCTAAGAGTGCAAAAGTGAATAATATCAATGCTCCTGTAAATACCGTTTTTCCTGAATACTCCCCTGTTGTTTCGCTGGATGGAAAATCGCTGTACTTTACTGCACGAAAGCCATGGGAAGACAATGCGACAGAGCCATACCGCGACCCTAAATTGTATCAATATCCCGAAGACATCTACGTAAGTGTGATGGAGGCAAACGGAACATGGAAAAATCCGAAACGATTGGAATTTTGTTACGAAAACATCAATGAGGCAACAATTGCCGTGAGTGTTGATGAAAAGCGCATTTATACGTACCAGGATGTTTCAGGAGCAGGAGATATTTATTACTCGGATTTCCTGCGCAATCAGTTTCAAACACTGGAACAGTTATCCATTCAGGGAATAAATACGGAATACTGGGAAACACACTGTACAGTTACTCCTGACGGAAGAAATATCTATTTTGTATCCGAGAGACCCGGAGGTCTGGGGGGAAGAGATATTTACCGCGTTGTAAAGATGGCAGACGGAAGATGGAGCGAACCGCAAAACCTGGGTCCAACTATCAACACACCGTATGATGAAGACTCTCCGTTCATTTCAATTGATAACAAAACCATGTACTTTTCGTCCAACGGACCAAACAGCATGGGAGGATTTGATATTTTCGTTGCAGTTCGGGATGACAATAACCAATGGTCCACTCCGATCAATCTGGGATACCCGATCAACAGTACAGGTGATGACCTGTTTTATACCACAACTGTAAGTGGAAACAGAGGATACCTGTCTTCTTTCAGAAAAGGTGGAAAAGGAGAAAAGGACATCTATGAGATCGAAACAGATTACATGGGTGTTCAGAATGTCATTGTTTTAAACGGGAACATTCACACAATCGGAGATACTCACCTTCCGGAAGATGCACACGTCATTCTCAAATGCAACAACTGTACAGAACCTGAAATCAGACTGAGTCTGCGTCCGCGGGACGGAGCATTTTTGACTTCTCTGGAGCATTGCAAAGATTATGAAATTGTTTTCATGAAAAATGGGCAGGAGATCCTCGCAACGGAACAATTCACCACTTCATGTAACAAAGAATACCAGGAAATTTACAAAGAAGCTTATCTGGGTGATTACCTGTTGTCCGGTACTGTTACCGCTAAAGAATCAGGAGCACCGATCGCAAATGCAAAAGTTCAGATCATCAATAAAGAAGACAACGCTGTACTGGAAACATTGACAACAGATAACAATGGTGTATATACCAGTGCATTACTGAAAGCTAAGAAATTCGGAGATCCGGTGAATTATGAATTGAAGTTCTCGTATCCGGAACACCTTTCGGTCACAAGTCAGGTTGCTGAAACATTAGGGAAAAATCCAACGATAAAAAGAGACATTCAACTTGAAAAAGTGGAGGTTGGTAAAGACCTGAATGACATGATTACCATTCACCCGATTTATTTTGATCTGGACAAATCGGATATTCGTCCGGATGCACAAATCGAGCTGGATAAAATCGTTAAAATCATGAACGACAATCCGACGTTAACCATTGAACTTGGTTCACACACGGACTGTCGTGCAACGATGCAATATAACTTGTCGCTTTCTGATCGCAGAGCAAAATCGTCGGCCAATTATATCAAAAAGAGAATCACCAACCCTGCACGTATTTACGGAAAAGGATATGGTGAGACAAAACTGGTAAATGACTGTGGGTGTGAAGGAGATCGTGTTTCTGACTGTACGGAAGAACAACATCAGGAAAATCGTCGAACTGAATTTAGAATCGTCAAAAAATAAACGTATTTTTGCTTCTATATAACTATTATTCACTGATTAATGTAACCTTTATTTTTTTTTATCGTTGAACCCACTATATAAATTTCATTTGTTATGAAAAACTCACTGGTAATAACCCTATTCCTGATCATCTCACAACTTTCCTTTTCTCAAACGACTCCCTGGACAGAAGCAGGTGTCCGGGAGATTGCAAAAAACGGATCAGAGCACTCCATTCTGACCAATTCTTCCATGCTGACTCAGGAAGGATACCTCTATTACGCTGAAATTTTAGCGGATCGTTTGCTGGAATTAAAGCCAAATAGTCCGAATTACAATTATAGAAAAGGATTCCTCACGCTTGAGTTGAGAAGAGATTATCTTGCTGCAATACCACATTTGGAAATCGCGACAAAAGATGTAAATCCGAATTTTGACATGTATTCCGTGAAAGAAACAAGCGCCCCAACAGATGCTTACTATCACCTGGCACGCTGTTATCACTACAATGAACAATTGGACCTTGCAAGAGATAATTACCAGAATTTCATCAATACATCACGGAAAAAATCAGAGTTGATTACTGAATCTCAATTAAAATTAAAGCAAATTGAAGTTGCCCGGCAACTCATCCAAAATCCGGTTAATTGCACCTTAAAAAACCTGGGAAGTAACGTCAACACAAAATATGCGGACTATAGTTCCGTTATCTCTTTTGACGGTTCATCTTTGTACTTAACTTCCAGAAGACCTTGGGAAAATGGAAAAGCAGACGGATTTGTAGACCCGAAAACAGATCTTTACCAAGAAGATGTATATGTTAGTTACCTGGAAGTTGATAATACATGGACTGAGCCAATGCTGCTGGATTTTTGCCTGCCAGAGAGAAACGAAGCAACTATTGCCATCAGTACAGATGAAAAGCGGGTTTATTTATACGAAGATCAGACTGGTAACGGAGATATTTATTATTCCGATTTTTACAACAATAAATTCAATGATATCAAATTGTTGGAAAACAGTAAAATCAATACAGAATATTGGGAAACGCATGCCATTGTTTCTCCGGACGGGGAACTGTTGATTTTTGCATCAGACAGACCAGGAGGATATGGTGGACGTGATTTATATTTTTCTAAGAAGACCGCAAACGGGTGGTCTGATCCGGTGAATATGGGACCAAACATCAATGGTTCGAAAGATGATGATGCACCTTTTATTTCGGTTGACAACAAACAATTGTACTTCGGAACGAATGATGAACGTTCAATGGGAGGTTTTGACATTATGTATTCGGAAATTCAGGGAGGAAACTGGAGTGCTGCAAAAAATCTTGGCTACCCGTTTAACTCTACCAACGACGATTTATTCTACACAACAACTGTAGACGGACTAACAGGATACATTACTTCTTACCGTCCGGACGGATATGGTGAAAAAGACATCTATGAAGTAAAGAACAACTTCCTGGGAGTTAAATCACATACCGTGTTAAAAGGAGAAGTCGTAACAACAGACGGATCACTCTTGCCTGACAACATGATTTTCATGGCGAAAGTAAACTGCCTGGATTGTGAAACAGGACCGATCAATCACATTTTATATACCAGAAACAGAGACGGTAGATTTGTGACAGGGCTGCAACCTTGTAAAACGTATACATTAGCATACTACGATGCAGCAGATGAAAAATTAATGGGTGAAGAAACATTTAAAACGGATTGTTCGGATGAGTACAGAGAAGTTATCAAGCGTTTGGTGATCGATCCTGTTAATCGTGTGGTGGTATTCCCGAAAGATTCTGTTGAAGTGATTCCGGATGTCGTTGTAACCGATTACAAAAACATTGAGTTGAAACATTATTTTGACTACAATAAAAACAAACTGACTGTGAAGAAGGGAGAATTGAAGGATTTTGTAAAGGAAATCAAACAACAATTGGCTGACGGACGTAAAAAAGTAACGATTACCATCGAATCTTCTGCTTCTTATGTACCAACTAAAACATTTAATTCCAATGACGAACTGGCAAAAGTACGGGGAGATAATATGAAATATGACTTGCTTGATTACTTTGAAAGTGACAAAGAAACAGCAGGAAAAGTGGTTGTAGTTGTTACAAAAGCAATTGTTCAGGGACCTGCATATGAGCATGACGGTAAAAATCGTGAGAAGTACCGACCATACCAGTACGTATTCCTTAAAACAGAATAAAAAACACTTCAGATAATTGAAAATGCCGGGTTCATGAGATCCGGCATTTTTGTTTTCATAAAATGACACTTGTCGAAAAAAGGTTATCAAAATTCGGTTGTCTATAAATCAATGGGAGTTTGTTGTCATTTATTCAATCATTCTCTTACCTTTGTGTCAAAGCATTTAGTATGTCAAATAATTTATTGAAAGGAAAAAGAGGAATTATTTTCGGAGCATTGAACGAACATTCAATTGCATGGAAAGTTGCAGAGCGCGCACATGAAGAAGGTGCTGAATTTATCTTAACGAATGCACCCATTGCTATGCGAATGGGGGAAATCAATGCATTGGCTGAGAAAACAGGAAGTAAAATTATTCCTGCAGATGCAACGTCTGTTGAAGACCTGGAAAAATTGATTGCTGAGTCAATGGAAATACTGGGTGGAAAACTGGATTTCATCCTCCACTCTATCGGAATGTCGGTGAATGTCCGAAAAGGAAATCATTATACCAATGAAAATTACGATTACACGGTGAAAGGATTTGATGTTTCCGCGTTATCGTTTCATAAATTGTTGCAGTCAGCAATGAAGCTGGATGCGATGAGTGACTGGGGTTCTGTTGTTGCATTGACGTATATCGCTGCACAACGTATTTTCCCTGATTACAATGACATGGCAGACAACAAGTCCTATCTGGAATCCATTGCAAGAAGTTTCGGATACCATTACGGTCTGGCGAAAAAAGTACGTGTCAATACAATCTCAC
>DHNG01000011.1:36893-56375 GCA_002409405.1 Flavobacteriales bacterium UBA5422
CGTGTCAATACAATCTCACAATCCCCAACCATGACAACAGCAGGAAGCGGTGTGAAAGGGTTCAACCAGTTCATCAACTATTCCGAACTGATGTCACCGCTTGGAAATGCAAAAGCAGAAGATTGTGCCAATTACTGTATTGCCATGTTCTCAGATTTAACCCGCTATGTAACAATGCAAAACCTCTATCACGATGGTGGATTCTCCAATACAGGAGTGACACAAGCGGTAATGGATCGTTTTACAGAAATATAAACAAAAACTACATTTAAGTAAAAAACGTCTTTTGTTTAGGTTATGAAAGCACTTTAAACTAAAAGATTTTATATTTTTACATTGAATTTTTATAAACAATGATGAATTTAACAGGTATTATCTCTATTTCCGGAAAACCGGGATTGTACAAAGTAGTTGCGCAAGCAAAAAACAGTGTGATTGTTGAATCACTTGAAGACAACAAACGAGTTCCGGCTTATGCCACTGACCGTATTTCCGCATTGGAAGACATCAGTATTTATACATACGGAGAAGATAAGCCCTTAAAGGAAATCTACACCGATATTTTCAATAAAGAAAATGGAGGTGCAACGTTATCCCACAAAGATGACCTCAAAAAACTGACGGCATATCTGACTGAGATTCTTCCTGACTATGACCAGGAGCGTGTTTATTCTTCTGACATTAAAAAATTGTTTCAGTGGTACAACCTGCTTCATAAATCAGGAAACCTGAAACTGGAAGAAGAAGCGACTGAAGTAGAAGTAGCTGAAGAAACAGAAAAAACAGCAGAAAAAGCGGAGAAGAAAGAAAAGAAAGCAGTAGCTGCTAAAAAACCAGCGGCAGCGAAGAAACCGGCAGCGGCAAAACCGGCGAAATCTGCAAAACCGGCAGGAGCTGCGAAAGCGAAAACAACCGTTCAACGCAAATCAGGTTCTAACTAGTCATTCATAACACTCATTTAATAAGCTCCCCAACAGGAGCTTTTTTTTCACCATGAAAATAGAAAAATCACCTCGAACGTTCGTAACCGAAGGACTTGAAATCAAATCCTGGGAAAGTATACAACCTTATTTCGAAAACCTGGCAGATCGATCAATTACTTCTGATGCAGATTTTCAACGTTGGTTAAAAGACCGTAGTGAACTGGATGCCATTCTGGAAGAAGATGCTGCCTGGCGGTACATCCGAATGACAATTGACACTTCCAATGCAGCACATTCAGAATCGTACAAACAATTTGTAACGGAAATTCAACCGCAGTTTGCGCCGTATGAAGATCTGCTCAACAAAAAAATGATTGCTACTGAATTTGCCAATCCCAACGGAAAATCACAAGCATACAGCATTTATCACCGAAGCGTTCAATCTGCGTTGAAATTGTTTCGGGAAGAAAACATTCCGCTGGAAGCTGAAATGAATGAAAAAAGCCAGGAATTCGGAGCAATATCAGGTGCACAAACGATTGAACACGAGGGGCAAACAATAACCATGCAAAAGGCATCCCTGCTACTGAAAGAACAAGACGAACAACTGCGAAAACTTATTTTCGAAAAAATGAGTACGCGCCGTATGGAAGATAAGGAGCAATTAGATGCACTGTACAACAAACTGATTCAATTGCGTCACCAGATTGCAGTCAACGCAGGTTTTCAAAATTACAGAGACTACAAATTTGAAGCACTGGGACGATTTGATTACACCAAAGAAGATTGTTTTGCATTTCACCAGGCTATTAAATCGGAGATTGTTCCGTTAGTAAGGCAAATTCAACAAAAGAAATTAACCAAACTGGGGAAAGCGCAGTTTAAACCATGGGATACAGAGTTGGATCCGGATGGACTTGCTCCGCTGAAACCGTTTTCAAACGGACAGGAAATGCTTGCCGGAAGTATTCGTGTACTTGAAAAAATAGATCCGTATTTTGGAGAGTGTATCGCTACCATGAAAGAAATGGAATACCTGGATCTGGATTCCAAACAAGGTAAAGCACCGGGCGGGTACAATTATCCACTCTATGAAATCGGAGTACCGTTTATTTTTATGAACGCAGTGGGTGCTCAGCGCGATCTGGTAACAATGGTACACGAGGCCGGACATGCGGTTCATTCGTTTCTAAGTCGCGACCTCGAATTGACCGGTTACAAAAACCTTCCGTCTGAGGTAGCCGAACTGGCTTCCATGTCTATGGAGCTACTCACGATGAATGAATGGAGTGAATTCTACAAGGAAGCAGATCACAAACGGGCAAAAAAAGATCAACTGGAAACAATTCTGACGATTCTTCCGTGGATTGCTCAAATTGATGAATTCCAGCACTGGGTATACGAACATCCGCAACACACAGTTGCAGAGCGCACAGAAAAATGGTTGAATCTTGGAAAGGAATACGGCGCCAATCTAACCGACTGGACCGGATGCGAAGACGTAAGGGCTTGTTCATGGCAGCGTCAGATGCATTTGTTCGAAGTACCGTTTTATTACATTGAATACGGATTTGCCCAATTAGGAGCGATCGGCGTATGGAAAAACAGTCTGGAGAATACCGATCAGGCAATTGAACAATACAAAGCTGCTCTTCAACTCGGGTATACAAAATCGATTCCCGAAATCTATGAAACAGCAGGAGTTTCGTTTCAATTTTCTCAGAGTTATATCAAAGAAATTGCAGATTTCCTTCAACTGGAGTTGAATAAATTCGAATAAATGTCACACATCAAGGGACTCAATGCGATTCGTGCGTTTTCGATCATGCTGGTCGTGCTCAATCACATGGATGCCTTCCAGTCAATTCTGATTCCGGGGATTATTGATACACGGTTAGCTCCCATGATCTCCGGAAATTTTGGTGTGCAGGTGTTTTTCGTACTGAGTGGTTTTCTTATTTCACATATCTTGCTGAATGAACGTACCCGGACAGGAAAAATCAATCTCAAACATTTCTTTGCCCGACGTTTTTTAAGACTTGTACCTCCCCTGCTCGTATTTTTTTCACTAATTGGAATCGCCGTCTCTCAGGGGTATCTTTCGCACACAACAGACAGTTTGTTATACGCTGTTTTCTACCTCTACAATTTTACCCCCAGAGAATTGTATGCATCCGAAATGGGCCATTTCTGGTCATTGGGTGTGGAAGAACAGTTTTACCTCTTCTGGCCGTTTGCGCTTACCGCAATAAAAAAAGTACATTTCCTCATTGGATTTCTCTGCTTCCTCATCCTGGTATGCAGCATCCTCATAACAATCAAATCTCATATTCCACTCGACGCTGACTACCATGTTGGTCGTTGGTTTATTCCTGCCAGCGGGCCGATATTAGTCGGATGTCTCGGAGCTGTTTTGAATCACTATTACAGAGATCGCATTCAATCCCTTATTCGTCGTAACTGGCTCACAATACCATTCATTTTTATCACTTATTCCTTCTCATTATATGTACCTGTTTCCCTGATTCCGCTGGGAATTTCCATTCAGTCTGTTGCGGTCATTCTATTCATTCTGAAAATAGATCATTCACAAGATCGAAAATGGGTTCAGGCGTTGGAATTTGCCCCCTTATCTTACATCGGAATTATTTCCTACGGGATTTATGTGTACCAGGGATTTTTTCTCCGGACAGGAAGCGGTAGCGAACTATGGTTTCAGCAATTTCCAACCAACATTCTGCTCACATTAACCCTGGCCGTATTGTCGTATGAGCTCTTTGAAAAACAAGTGCTAAAACTGAAGCGAAAATTTAAGTAACTTCAAGCCAGAAAACAATAACACTGAATTATTCTGTTACTATGAACATTCACATTTCAGATGCATTTAAACAGATGACGAAAAAGGCAATTTATGCGATCGTCCTCTTTATTTTTACCTACCTGATTCTCGCACTTTTGGCAACAGCACTCACCGTTGGTTGTATCGCCGGAGGAATTACAATTATTGTGACAATTCCTTCTCTGTTGGGAATTTTATTGGGAATTGGAATTGCCGGTCTGGGATTATTTATTTTTATATTCCTGTTTAAATTCATTTTTAAGTCCAATAAAGTTGATCGCAGTCACCTGGTGGAAATTCACCAAAGAGACGAACCGAAATTATTTCGCTTCATTGAAGAGATTGTACACGAGGCAGGAACAGATTTCCCTAAAAAAGTCTATTTGTCAGCAGATGTAAATGCTTGCGTGTTTTACGATTCAAGTTTTTGGAGTATGTTTCTTCCCATTCGAAAAAACCTTCAGATTGGAATCGGATTGGTTAATTCATCAACAGAAGAAGAGATCAAAGGAATCCTGGCACACGAGTTCGGTCACTTTTCTCAAAAGAGCATGAAAGTCGGGAGCTATGTGTACCATGTCAACCAAATTATCTACAACATGTTGTTTGACAATGATTCCTATCAAAAAATGGTACGGGGATGGTCAAGTATCAGCGGGCTCTTCTCTTTTTTCATGATGATCGGTGTTAAAATCATTCAGGGAATTCAATTCATCCTCGGTAAAAATTATGACTACATCAACATCAATTACCTGGCACTTTCACGGGAAATGGAATTTCATGCAGATGAAGTTGCTGCCAACATTGCAGGATCATTGCCACTGAAAGAATCATTACTACGTTCTGATTTTGCCGACCATGCCTTCAATACGGTCTTATCCTTCTACAGTGGGAAAATCGAAGAAAATATCCGCAGTCAGAATATCTATAAAGAGCATCGTTTCGTATTGCAGTTCCTCGCACAGGAAAACCAATTGACAATTGTCAATGACCTTCCTCAATTAACCTTATCGGAACTCAATCAATACAATAAATCCAAACTGAATATCAAAAATCAATGGGCTTCCCACCCAAGTGTAGAAGACCGGGTGGATGCACTTGACAAACTGAATATTGTAAAACCTCATTATTCAGATAAACCGGCCATCCTGCTCTTCTCCAATCCGGAGAAAACAGAACGAAGATTAACCAACAAATTGTTTTCATCCGTTACCTACCAGAAAAAACCTACTGAGCTAGACCTGGAAGGATTTGAACGGGAATATGTGGAAGTCTTCAACAACAATCGCTTTCCAACCATCTACAACAAGTATTACGACAACAAGAATCCGCTTGATTTTGATATTGAGAATGTGGCATCCTATAGTGACGGAAGCAGCTATACATTAGAAAAATTATTCAACAAAGATCGAATCGAACAGGTATATGAACTCATCGGACTCGAACATGACAAACAAGTATTGTCAGACATTTCCGGAAAAAACATTCAGCTTCAATCGTTTGACTATGACGGAAAAAAATATACGATTTCCGAGGCAAAAGGACTTATTTCAAAACTGGAACTACAGTTACTGAATATCACTTCCCTGGTTCGGGAAAACGACATCAATATCTTCAGTTTCTTTTATTACCATGCTCAACACCATAATAACGGACCGAAATTGAAGGAGAAATACAACGCTTTCTTTTCATTTGAAAGAGAATATACGACAAAAACAGAGCTGTCAAATAAACTAATGGAAGCCGCCCAATTCATCAGTGTGGAAACTCCACATGAACAAATTGAAAAAAACTTCAAAGCACTCTACAAGTTAGAAGGAGAATTAAAATACGACCTGCGGAAATTAATCCGTACAGATCTTTTGGAAAAAGACATAACACCAGCTATACGGGAGCAAATTGAAACCTATTTATCCAATGACCTTGTTTATTTCAGAAATGACCAGTACTTCAATGATAATTTACAGATTTTCTTTGAAGCACTACATCATTACAATTACCTTGTCCCGCGTCTCTACTTCCTTGTCAAACAAGATTTAGTAAAATTTCAGGCAGAACAATTGAAATAACCGCATAAAAGGTCATCAATAAAAACAAGTATATTTGACGCATAAATAACGGGAACTAAAAATAAAGCAGCATGCCGATCTCCAATTCCAATACATCATTTCTCCTGGTCTTACCATGGGACGGAACGCAGCAACCTGCAGGAATCAAGGAATCATTCCAACCTGTTTTTGAAGATAAGCAACATGTTGAGATCCTCTTATTTACAGATAGTAAGCGTCCGAAAGAAGGTTTTAATCTTCCGAGCAGAATGTATGTGATTTCTAAATCCGATTTCAGTTTCTTTGGAAAATTGAAATCAAAAAAACTGCTTCCGACGGAATATACACACTTTGATGTACTGATTCTACTTGATGTTTTTTCCGGAAAACAAGAACATGTCATTAAATCGCTAAAAATCAAACACGTAGTCGGGTTTAATTATGAACGTGATTTTGTGGAAATTAACCTCATTCAATCACAGCAAAAACCAACAGAAAAAGTTATTTTTGCAAAACAGATACTTACAAAAATTTCCGATTAAAAATGAACAACAATTTCAAAGGTGCAGGTGTAGCGTGGGTTACTCCATTCAAAGAGGACAAGTCAATTGATTTTGATGCATTGCGTAAACTTGTGCGATTGCAGTTGGACGGAAAAACAGACTTTCTTGTCGTGCAAGGTACAACAGGTGAATCTCCTGCTCTGTCGTGGGAAGAAAAGCTACAAATCCTTCAAACGGTGATTGATGAAAATGCAGGACGTCTGAAAATTGTGTTCGGAGTTGGTGGAAATAATACACTGGCAATCGGAGAAACCTTGAAAAAAGTACCTGCAGGAGTAGATGGTATTTTGTCTGTATCTCCCTATTACAATAAGCCGACTCAACAAGGAATTATTGAACATTACAAATACATTGCAGCATGCACTGAACTTCCGATCATCCTGTATAATGTTCCCGGACGAACAGGATCCAATGTACTTCCGGCAACAACAATTGAGTTGGCAAAAATTCCCAACATTGTTGCTGTAAAAGAAGCTTCGGGAAGCATGGAACAAATCATGGAAATCATTCGTTTGTGTCCGGACGGATTTGAAGTACTCTCCGGGGATGATGCCATCACATTGCCGCTCATTGCATCCGGTGCTGTCGGAGTTATTTCCGTTGTGAACAATGCATTTCCGGAATTGTTCAATCAAATGGTACATGAAGCTCTGGAAGGAAATTATGCAGCAGCAAGAAAAAAGCACCTGGATTTATTACCGGTAACAAAAATGCTGTTTGAAGAAGGAAACCCGGGCGGAGTAAAAGTTGCATTGGAAACCAGAAGGATTCTTTCCGGTTATTTACGTTTGCCGCTGGTACCTGTATCTGATTCACTCAAACAGCGTATTGTCACAGAAACAAACAGATTAGTACATGTTTAACAACAGGCAACTGACATATCTTTTGGGAGTTGGATTCGCTATCGGATCGTTTACTTCGTGTTATCAAAAAAAGGCACCGAAGAACAATCGGGTGGTTGTCTCCCAGGAAGATGAGTTTCCTGATGACACATTGATCAGCGGAATACATCCGGATTCCATTGCATATATTGACACCTTTGAATTGCTTCCGACCAAAACGATCTTTCAGCACATTCAGAAAAATTCACGGAAGAAGGTGCTTTACAAATTGCCTGTACTGAAATCTAATGATTCGCTTCAAAATTTTGAATACATTGAGCAAATTGCAGTCACAAACGTCTATGCTTCGGTTGGGAAACTCAGTAACAATACGAAGTTGTTTGCGGCATCATTGAGTGAAAACGAAGAGTTATTTTCAAAAATACTGGAAGATTCAGTCACCTTTCCAAAAAAACCAACCCTGGACTCCTTGAATAACTGGACTGAATATGCCGTAACAGAATATTCCGGACAAAACGAATGGGTCTATTATGAAGCCATTCAGTGGTTGGAAAATTTGTACCTGACGATTGAAAATCCGAAAAATTCCACCAATCAGAAAAAGTTGGAAGAGTTGGTTCTCCTTCAGATGGAAAATGGAACAGAAATGCTCGAGCGTTTATCAGCTTATCAGGATTACCCTCCGATTGCCGTTTTTTCAGAATTCCTGATCGATATCCTGGACTGTAAATACTTCACCTTTGATGTAACACAATTGAAAAAAGAAGTTATACAAGCACGTGAGAACATTTACATCTCACGAGATACAGCAACCAATAAATGACAATTTATCAACAAATAGCAGACACGATTGCCGCTGCTAACAACATTGTAATTACAGCGCATAAGTCACCCGATGGCGATTCAGTAGGATCCTCCATCGGTTTATACCGTTTTATTCAGAAACTACAAAAAAATGTGAGTATTTGCCATCCGGATAAAGCTCCGTCATTTCTCAATTGGCTGGAAGACCTGGATGACATTCTTGTATTTGAAGAACAGCCGGAAGTTGTGAAACAAAAAGTACAGGATGCCGATCTATTGATCTGCCTGGACTACAATCATTTTTCACGTGTGGGAGAAGGAATGCAACAAGTCCTGGAAAGTTATACAGGAACCATCATCCTGATCGATCATCACCTTCACCCCGCTCCAATTACGGAGCTGATGTTGAGTAATACTGACGTTTGTTCAACATGTCAGTTGGTCTATGAAATGATCCGGCAATCCGATAAAGCCAACTTATTGGATGCACACATTGCCACCCCGTTGTATTTAGGAATTGTAACAGACACCGGTTCATTCCGATTCCCTTCCGTGGAACCAAGAACCCATCAAATCGTAGCGGAAATGCTGGAATTGGGCGTTATCCACTACAAAGTACATGAAAATACGTTTGACAACAATGCAGTTGATAAGTTGAAACTTCGGGGGTATGCGACCAGTGAGAAGCTGGAAATCATTCACAACAATCGAATCGCACTCATTGCGTTGTCCCAGGAAGAACTCAACCGCTTCAATTATCAGAAAGGAGATACAGAAGGGCTTGTAAATGTGGCGTTGTCAATTGACGGTGTGAAAGCAGCTGTATTGCTGACGGAACAAAATGAGCAAATCCGTATGTCATTTCGCGGAAAAGATGAGTATGAGGTAAACATCATTGCAGCAGAACAATTCGGCGGTGGAGGACACAAATATGCTGCGGGTGGAGTAAGTACACGTTCGCTGGCAGCAACGATTGAAAAGCTGAAACAGGAAATTCCAACTTATTTCGCATGAAACAGTCCGTTCCTCACCTTATTTTTGTTCTAACTGCATTGGTTACACTTTATTCCTGTTCAGGTGATTCTGAAGTTGAAAAACCGATTAAATGGAGCACGGAACAGTCGACAACGATGAACAAACAGTTTTCTGCAGAGGAAGAAGTAGATATCAACTTGTTTTTATCACGGAAACAGGAATGGAACATGACAAAAACGGGGTCGGGACTACGTTACTTTATTTATGAAAACGGAGCAGGAGAAAAAGCATTACCGGAAGAATACGTTGATGTAGAATACACCATCACGCTCGTTGACGGGACAGAATGTTATGCCACGGCAAAAGACGAGGTTGAAGAATTCAAAGTAGATAAAGCACAGGTAGAGTCCGGTATTCAGGAAGGTATAAAACAGATGCGACAGGGAGACAAAGCTATTCTGGTTATTCCCAGCCACCTTGCGCATGGAATTGTAGGTGACATGTCGAAAATCCCACCATTGAGCACATTAATCGTGGACATTACCCTCGTAAAGATTTACAGAACAAAACACGTATGAAACAGATTCTAAGCGTACTATTTATTCCTCTGTTACTGGTAACTTCCTGTACAACAGAAGGCGTGCAAAAAGGGAATGATGCAGCCATTAATACGGAAAAAACGACTCAACGTGTTGACTCATTAGAATTGGATCTACCCGTTCAGGACCACCTGACACTAAAGAACGGAATTGAGATCGTTTGGTTGCAAAAGTCATCCGGAGAATCAATCAAGCCAGGAGATGTTGTGATGATTGATTATAAAGTCCGTCTGGCAGACAGTACCATTATTGATGGAAATCACCTATTAAACAAACCTGCCCTTCCGTATATTTTAGGGTTCGGTTTTCAACCCATAGGCTGGGATATTGCGCTTGCTCACCTGAAAACAGGAGATTTTGCGCGAATTAAATTACCGGCAGCAGTTGCCAGAGGAAAAAAAGGAGTAAAAGATTTAATTCCTGAAAATGCCGACAATTACCTTACAATCAGGGTTCTTTCCAAACGGAAGCCAGACAGAGAAATTGACGGAACGAAAGTGTGGATACTGGAAGAAAACAAAACCAACAAAGAGCTGTTTAACGAAAATAATACGGTTGTTTTTCATACCACCATCAGTTCTCCAAGCTCTCCTTTTTACTTTAATTCCTACGCCAATCAGCAACCATTTGAGTTGAAACTGGAAGACAACGGTACTGTTCCGGGGTTGAAAAAAGCGTTAATAAATGCTAAAAAGGGAGATCGTATGTTTATCCTTGTACCGTCAGAAGAAGCTTATGGAGCAAAGGGTTATCTGAATATTGTGAAACCGGACGAAGATTTATTTTACAATGTATTGGTCATGGATATTATTGACTGATATAGCTATTAATGCTATATTTGCAAATCTCGTAAAATCAGAATATAAAATAAATAAAGAACAATGTTAAAAAAACTCGCCTTATTTCTGCTGGTTTTTCCTTTTTCTCCCCATTCACATTCTCAGGAAATAGTTGACACCCTCTACACGAGTCACGGAACTGTGCTCATGTACGAAAATAAGACCTGGCAGTACCTGGAAGATATAAAGTTTGATGGTGTCATGAATGATCACCTGCACTGCATGGTTGCAGATCATCCGGACTTATTGGGGTTTAAACAATCCTGGAACACCGATATTACATTTACATCCGGAAGAAGCAACGACATTTCGCAAATGAAAGATACTTTGTGGATGTGCGTATTGAAGGACATTGATGATGAGTTCGTAATTCCGGTAAAAGGAATTGTAACATCCCGATATGGTTACAGAGGTCGCAGACACCACAATGGAATTGACCTTGATTTAGAAACAGGTGATACGGTTGTTGCTGCATGGTCGGGAAAAGTACGCTATGCCAAGTTTAATGACGGAGGGTTTGGAAACCTGGTAATTATTCGTCATGAAAATGGCTTGGAAACATTTTATGCCCACTTATCTAAATTGATGGTCGGCCCGAATCAAACAGTGAAAGCAGGTGAACCGATTGGTCTTGGAGGAAATACAGGACGTTCATTTGGTTCTCACCTCCATTTTGAAGTACGTTTTTATGACTTACCGATGAACCCGGAGGAAGTTATTGACTTTAATGTAAAAGCATGTAAAGACGAGAATCTGTTTGTACACAGAGGATTATTCAGACCAGGAGCAAAACCTTCTGAATCCATGACTCAAAGCCCAGCCAACAGCGTTGCAGCACCACTGGCAGCTAAAACAACAAGCAGCACCAACAAATATTATAAAGTCCGTTCAGGGGATACATTGAGCTCTATTGCATCCAAAAACAGAACAACTGTTTCCAGGTTGTGCCAGCTCAACGGAATTCGTCAGACGACCATTCTGCAGGTGGGAAGAAATTTGCGGGTTCGCTAACACATTATACCATAGTCGCATCAAATGAAAGTATTCAATTACATCTTAATCCTCGCGTCGTCAGCTGTTCTGATCAGTTGTTCTGATTACAGCAAAGTATTGAAATCAGAAGATTACAACAGGAAGTTTGAACTGGCGAATCAGTATTTTGATGGTGGCAAATATTCGCAATCTATTGCACTGTATGAACAAGTTTATCAACGTTTTCCCAAACAAAGTGAAGGAGAAGTTTCTTACTTCAGAATCGGGAAAGCGTATTATATGAGCAATGATTATTACATGGGGGGATATTTTCTCGGTCAGTTCACATCTCGCTTTCCATTCAGTACAAAAGTAGAAGAAGCTACATTTCTCACAGCAATGTGTTCTGTACACCAATCTCCTGCTTATTCACTTGACCAGACAGACACGGAACTGGCCATTAACAGCCTACAGCAATTCATTGATCGCTTTCCGAATTCGGAACTGGTGGATACAAGCAATGTGATCATGGACAAGTTGCGTTTCAAATTGGAAACAAAGAGTTTCGAGGCTGTAAAAATGTATGCGCGTACGATGAATTATCGCGCTGCGGTTACATCTGCCGAAATTTTTATTTCCAACTATCCTGTCAGCACATTCAAAGAAGAAGCTTCTTATCTGTTGGTGAACAATTCCTATTTATTGTATAAAAACAGTATCGATTCCAAAAAATTAGAGCGAACTGCACAAACATTGGAAAGATATCGTACCTTTGTAACTGAATTCCCAACTTCAAAATATGTTAAAACCCTGAAATCCATTGCGGATGACATGGAAAAACAGTTGGTAATTTTAGAAAATTTAGAAGCAGAAAAATAAGGTTATGAGTTTTAAAAACAGTACAGCCGAACGATCTACAATCACAAGAGACACTGTAGATATCGAAGCAAAAACAGGAAATATTTACGAATCAATTGTTGCTCTTTCAAAAAGATCCAACCAATTGAGTGTTGAATTGAAAGAAGAGTTAACTCAAAAACTGCAGGAATTTGCGTCTTCCATTGACAATCTGGAAGAAATTTTTGAGAACCGTGAGCAAATTGAAATTTCCCGTTTCTATGAAAAGCTTCCAAAGCCTGTAGCAATTGCTATTGAGGATTTGTTAAAGGATCGTGTTTATATTCGCAAAGAAGACGTAATCGGATAATCAATGCTGAATAAGCGCATACTTCTGGGAATCACAGGAGGTATTGCAGCATATAAGATTGCATTCCTGATAAGATTATTAAAAAAAGAAGGGGCAGAAGTCAAATGCATTATGACTCCTGCCTCTTGTGATTTTATCAGTCCTCTTGTTGTGGCAACGCTCTCTGAAAACCCTGTTGGAATTGAGTTCTGGAATAAAGCAGACGGTTCCTGGGTCAATCATGTGGAATATGGTCTATGGGCCGATTTATTGGTGATTGCACCGGCAACGGCTAATTCACTGGCGAAGATGGCAATAGGATCGTGTGATAACCTGCTACTGGCAACGTATCTATCCAACAAATCCAAAACAATGATTGCTCCGGCAATGGATCTGGATATGTATGCACATCCCACAACCAAACGCAACCTGGAACAATTACAAGCAGACGGTGTAAAAATCATTCCCGCTGAATCTGGATTTCTGGCAAGCGGACTCCAGGGAGAAGGACGCATGGCGGAACCGGAAACAATTCTTCAACACATACAAATGGAACTCCTTTCTTCGGATGAACTGAAGGGAAAGAAAATTCTGGTAACTGCAGGTCCCACCTACGAATCAATTGATCCTGTCAGGTATATCGGGAATCATTCATCCGGTAAAATGGGGTATGATATTGCAGAAGCATTGGCACACAAAGGAGCTGAAGTACTGTTGATCAGTGGTCCCTCAGCATTAACTGTTGCACATCCGTCTATCCGGGTAGAACGGATTGTAACTGCAGAACAATTATTGAAAGTGGTACAGACCAATTGGAATCAGATGGACGGAGGAATTTTCAGTGCCGCTGTTGCAGATTACCGGCCAAAAGATGTCGCTCCGGAAAAAATAAAGAAAAAGGAAGAAGAACTCACACTACACCTGGTCAAAAATCCGGATGTGCTTCAATGGGCGGGTGCTCATAAACAAGTACATCAATTATTAGTTGGTTTTGCATTGGAAACCAACAATAGTCTTGAGAATGGAAAAGGAAAACTGGAGCGAAAAAACCTTGACTTTATTGTTATTAATCAACCTGAAACAGGAAAAACTGGTTTCGGTGCCGACACAAATAAAATTACACTGTTGGATAATCACAATAAATTGACGAAATTTGAGTTAAAATCCAAGAAACAAGTCGCTAACGACATTGTGGAATATTATATTAATTATAAAAAATGAAACAGTTCTTCCTATTGGCAGCGTTTAACTTGCTGTATTTCACATCCACATCTCAGGAATTAAACTGCCAGGTCAGTATTATCGCCAGCAACAAAGTAGAAGTCAGTACAGTTGAGCAGGAAATATTAAGCCAGCTGGAAGAGGTGATTCGCCAGTTCATGAACGATACAAAGTGGACAAAAGATAATTTCAAACTGGAAGAACGCATCAACTGTCAGATTCAGTTTCAATTGGAGAATATCCCACAACCGGGAGTATATGAAGGAATGATCCAGGTACAAAGTTCACGTCCTGTTTTCAATTCAACCTACAACACGCTATTGCTCAATTTCAGCGATCAGAATGTTTCATTTGCATTCTCCAGAAATGCCATGTTGAACTATGCGCCCAATCAGTACAGAGATAATTTAACGTCCATGCTTGCTTTTTATGCCTATTACATCATCGGGATGGACTACGATTCATTTGGATTAAAAGATGGTGGTCAATACTTGCAGGAAGCACAGAACATCGTAATGAACGCGCAAAGTTCAGGTGCTCCCGGATGGAGTCCTGACCAGACTGGAAATAAAAATAACCGGTACTGGATCATCGACAATGCCTTGCACCAATTATTTGAACCGTTGCGTGAATGCGTCTACGAATACCACCGTTTAGGACTTGACAAGCTGTATGAAAATAAAGAACAAGGGCGAATTGCTATTTATGAATCGTTGAATAAGCTGGCAAAAGTTGTCGCAACACGTCCGAATTCATTCAACATTACTTCTTTTATTCAGGCAAAAAGAAATGAACTGAAACAAATCTATACAGATGCTGCTGTTCCCGACAAAGGAAAGCTGGTGGCTTTGTTGAAACGTCTTGACCCGGTAAACTCTGAGAAATACGACGAAATCCTTAAATAATGCTCAAACAACTGAACGTTCGAAATTTTGCACTCATTCAGGAAGCTGTCTTAAATTTTGATGACGAATACACGGTAATTACCGGAGAAACAGGATCCGGAAAATCAATTTTACTGAATGCATTGCATTTACTTTTAGGTGAACGTGCCGATTATAAAGTAATTGGCAACAACGGAGAAAAGGCAGTCGTTGAAGCAACATTTCAGATCAATGAAGGAGAATTTTCTCACTTCTTCTCACAAAATGACATTGATTCGGAGCAAGAAACCATCGTTCGGAGAGAAATTACCCGTCAGGGGAAATCAAGGGCATTTATCAACGATATTCCTGTTCAGTTAAACATTCTGAAAGAATTTACAGAACAACTGGTTTCGATCCATTCCCAATACAACACACTGGATCTGAAACGAAAAGATTTTCAGTTGCAAACATTGGATTTACTGGCAGATACCCGACCACTGCAAGTTGAATTTTCAACACTATATGAACGGTCAAAAATTGTTTACAGAGCCATACAAGCAGAGCAGGAACAACTGGATCAGTTAGAGAAGGACCGTGATTACAATGATTTTCAATTAAAGGAATTAGAAGAGTTAGGACTTGAAAAAAATAATTTTTCGAACCTGGAAGAGCAGTTAGTACGCTTTGAGAACGCTGCTGAAATCCAGCAGCTGACAGGTGGGATTATTTCCGGTTTGGGAAATGAAGGTGCACTCATTGATCAATTGCAATCCTTAAAATCGCTTGCATCCAAACTGGGACGTATCGACAAAGACAATCAAGCAGTTGAACAACGCATTCAATCTGTCATCATTGAATTAAAAGACATTGAAACAGAATTATCCGAAACAGCAGGAAAATCGGAAGAATCGAACGAACAACACCAGCAATTACTGACAGAACTGCTTGATAAATACAATCGCGTTCTGCTCAAACATAAATGCACAGACGAACATGAATTGAAGGAACTCTACAGTCAGTTGCAACAAACGGCTTCTAATACGGATGATGTACGCAATACGATTGCACAATTAGAACAGGAGTTTACTTCATTGAAAGCGCAATTGGATACCATTGCAGGAAAGTTACATGAACAACGCATAAAAGCAGTGGGGCCCATCGAAGAAAAAATTCAGGATTCCCTGGCAGAATTAAAACTTCCGGACACCCGACTTTCATTTAAACTAGAGCAGCAGGAAAAGTTCAATTCCTACGGAAATTCATCTTTGTCCTTGTTATTTTCTGCGAATAAAGGTATTGCACCGGTTGAAATCGAAAAAGCAGCTAGCGGAGGTGAGCTTTCACGCGTAATGTTAGCACTTCAACAGCTGATCTCCGAAAAAACACAACTTCCAACCATCTTTTTTGATGAAATTGATACAGGTGTATCCGGAGATGTTGCTCAAAAAATAGGGAACCTACTCAAGCAGATGGGAACAACGATGCAGCTATTTGCAATCTCACACCTGCCCCAGGTCGCAGCAAAAGCCAAACACCATTTCAAAGTGGAAAAAGCAGCCATCGGAGATACTGTCCAAACAGTCATTCGCCCCTTGTCGTATGAGCAACGGATTGAAGAAATCGCCCGGTTGATGAGTGGTGAGACGATCAATGAAGCAGCTATTTCAAATGCAAAGGCGTTAATGATATAACATATTTTTTAGAAGCATCATTCAAAAAAATTGTATCTTTCGTTCTCGAAGATGTATACATGAAGCATACAAAAAATAGTTTATTCTGCATTTACCTGATATTAATCACCTCTATTATAGCAGGATGTAGCTCTGACAAGAATCAAGATGACAAACCCCAGGAGGTTTCAGAATCTGTCAAAGATTATCAGCGAATTATTGAAAGCGGCAGTTTGGTCGTTCTGGCAGAAAACAGTTCCACTTCTTATTTTGTTTACCGGGGTGAGAAAATGGGATTCGAGTACGAAATCCTGCGGGAATTTGCAAAAGAGATCGGACTGGAACTCGAAGTCAAAACGGTTGCAAATCTTGACAACCTCATTCCGATGCTGGATAACAAGGAAGGAGACATTATTTCCTGTAACTATACCGTTACACGGGAACGAACCAAGGAAATCGACTTCTCTGTCCCTTACATTCAAACACCTCAGGTATTGATTCAGAAAAAACCGGAAGGTTGGCGAAAAATGGACACAGAAGACATTGATCGCGCGTTGATTCGTGAACCTATTGATCTGGCCAGAAAGCATGTAAATGTATGGGAGCACTCCAGTTACTATCAGCGACTGATTCACTTACAGGAAGAAATAGGCGACTCTATTTACATTGATCCTGTCAACGGACTGATCGGAAGTGAGGAACTCATCGAGCAGGTATCACAGGGAATTATTGACTATACAGTAGTTGAAGAAAACATCGCACGGGTAAACTCCCGGTTTTATGACAACATTGACATCGCAACTGCAATTTCTGTTAAACAAAATATCGCATTCGGATTGCGGAAATCAAGCACCTTACTCAAGGCAAAGCTAGACAAGTGGATGGAAGGATTCATGGAGTCAAAAAAATACAAATACATTTACCGGAAATACTATGAAATTGGCGTAAACGGAATGGATCCGGATGATAAATTCAGTTCCGTTGGAAGAGGAAAAGTTTCTCCCTACGACGAGTTCTTCAAAGCAGCCGGAAAGAAACACAACGTTGACTGGCAATTACTGGCAGCTATCGCTTTCCACGAATCAAAATTCAATCCATACATCGAAGGATTTGGTGGTGCTTACGGAATGATGCAATTCATGCCGAATACCGGCCCGAAATATGGTGTCTACCCGGATTCTTCTCCGGAAGTTCAAATCAACGGAGGAATGAAGAAAGTTGCCGCAGACATCAAATCGTGGAGTGCGATTCCCGACAAGGAACAGCGCATTAAGTTTGCACTTGCTTCCTACAATGCCGGAAAGGGTCACATTGACGATGCACGGAGATTGGCAATCAAATACGGTTTGAACGGAAATGTCTGGGATGATAACGTGGAAAAAATGTTGCTCAACCTCTCCAAACAGGAATATTACCGCGACGAGGTTGTGAAAAATGGTTCAATGCGGGGTACAACGACGTACAATTATGTGCGCAAAGTATACCCTCGTTACATGGAGTGGAAAGCGACATTCAAGTAATCGTTTAGTATTGATGAAAGAATTGATCGTTATCGGGGGACCGACAGCAAGTGGAAAAACGGCTTTAAGTGTATCATTGGCGAAAAGATGGAATACGATTGTACTCTCTGCTGACTCCAGGCAGTTTTACAAGGAAATGAGCATCGGTACAGCAAAACCTACATCCGAAGAAATGCAGGGAGTTCCGCACTATTTTATAGATAGCCATTCTGTAGAAGATGAAGTAAATGCAGCACGTTTTGCCAACGAAGCAGAAATACTGTTATCCGATTTATTTCAGCAATACGATCGAATCATTCTCACCGGAGGATCCGGAATGTTCATCGATGCACTCTGTTATGGCCTGGATGAAATTCCACATGATCCAATCGTTCAGCAACAACTCAATCAAGCATTTGAGCAAGAAGGATTGGAACCATTGCTCTGGGAATTAGAGCAGAAAGACCCGGAATTTTATTCCATCGTTGACAGAAACAATCCTGTACGCGTCATTCGTGCCCTGGAAGCCATTCGTATCACAGGACTCCCCTATTCTTCTCTTCGTAAAGGAACAAAGAAGCAACATTCATATGTAATCCGTTATTTTGTGATCGATGTACCGCGTGACGTATTATACGAACGTATTAACCTGCGTGTGGATCAAATGATTGAAAACGGGTTGGAAGCTGAAACAAAAGCATTATTCCCTCACCGTCAGTTAAAACCACTTGCTACGGTTGGTTATGCAGAATGGTTCCGTTACTTTGACGGAGAAATTGACCGCGAAACATGTATTGAGTTAATCAAACAAAATTCCCGTCGTTATGCCAAGCGGCAAATAACCTGGTTCAAACGCAATGAAGAGGCAGTTTGGGTTCCGTTTGGAGCGATTGAAGAAATGCAGCAAGAAATAATCGCTGAATCGGATAAATGATCAACAAAAACGGCTAAAAAAATAAATTCCTTCATTCATTGCGGACGGTAGCTCAATAATTAACTCTCTGTTTGTTTAAACGTTTTTTGACAAATCCATAATACTCAAAATCAAACGAATCTGGTTCAAACACAATGAAGAAACGCAACACGTGTCGACAGGATCATCAGTAAGTTAGTTACTATTGACAATTCTTATTAAATAATACATCAAAAAAGAATATAATTTAAAACTTTAGTCTGTTGGTAAAGGAAATATAGTAGTATCAACCTTTGGTAAATGATTCCAAGGTATTTTATGAACAAAATGTAAGAAATCAATATCTCTATCTAATAAAGAAGTATTAATATCATAGTTCGGGGTATATTTTATTTCTCCCCATTCACCTGACGTCCATTTTTTACTCTTAAAATCATAACTTAAATATTTATAAACCTGTTGTTCAGAAATATCATCTAGGTCCATAATTGAAGAATAACCCAAATAATATTCATCATTTTCTTTTTTGATGTCTCCTTCTAAAGATAGTTCAATTTTTTTTCTTGAATAACCTAGTAACTCAGGCTTACTCCATAAACATAGATGACTTATTTCATTCGAACTTTCTTTAAGTCTCCATGTAGAATCTAGCTGTACCAGTCCCCACTTCTCACGTTCTTTATTAAATTTTATTCCGTATTGATGGCAATCGCATTTATTATT
>DHNG01000011.1:56488-57576 GCA_002409405.1 Flavobacteriales bacterium UBA5422
TGAGTTCACAACCGGACAATATTAGCCAGATCACAAGTGTAGTTTTTGTTATACTACGGTTTATATGGTGTAAATTTTCCATCTTTTAATGTATATCTTTCAGTCCAAGTAAATGTTTGTTTAAAATTACCCCCGAGCCCCCATCCAACTCCTCTCTCTCGATTTTTTAACATTCCTACATCGACTCCTCCTTCTCTTTTAAAACGAGTTAATGATTCTACTGATGATGTATTTTGTACTGTAAAGGTAAACGAATATATATCTTCTGATCTAGTTACCTTAACTTTTGTTGAGTAACTGCCTAGAAATACCTCTAACCAAACCCAATCACTAGTTAAATTCTTTTTGAAAGTATTCAAATAATATCCCCAATAACCTGAATATTCAGAAGCCTTATCTCCTCCTTTCATCCATCCTTGAAATGCTTTCCATCTAGCTGCATTGACACCTGCATGTTGTTTCAAATCTTTAATAGTTTGCTTATTATTTCCTTCAATGGTGATATCAGCAGATCCTAATTCATACATGTACATCATTGATAAATCTATCCATCCTGGGTCATTGTAATCTATTAATAATGATGTCGCTTTTTTCATCGCCCACAAGTTTAACTTTATAGGCCCGGTTGAAATAGGATAATTTTTCCCCCAATTATCAAGCTTTATCATTAATACTGAAAGATTATCTGCAGTATGCCAAATATCCCATTTTAACTCCCCTTGATCATCTAATACATATTTTTTAGATTCACCATTCCATGTATAGTAACTCGTTTTATCACCATTAACTGCTTTTACTAATCTATTTCCGTCAAACCCCTCAAGAGTTCCATCAATCCATCCCATTTTACCATCCGGATTTTTAATCGAATCGGCTCCATTCGGATCCATAAACCAAATAGGGTTATTTCCATTCGATGCATAAGGAGATTCATGTATTTTTAAAACAGGATCAAGTGTTAGCCATCTTCCAACACGTGGGTCATACTGTCTAAACTCAGTAGTATATGAATTTCCGTTGCCTTTGATCTCATTATCTCTTTCGTAACCATTAAACCCATAACGATACGCTTCCTTCTCCACATGTCG
>DHNG01000025.1:0-9583 GCA_002409405.1 Flavobacteriales bacterium UBA5422
AAAAAAATGAAGATATACAATAAATTCATGATCTACATGTGGCTTGTCATCACGGTCGTTTTAGTTGTGTTTATTACCTATAAAAGCCTGGCTGAAGGATTCAACCGCTGGGGATTTATGTATGTCTTTGCCCTTGTTGCTTTTCTTGCTTTCCTGATGCGACGCTACATGTCGAGACGTGTTGAAAAACACATGAAATTTTTGGAGGAACAAGAAAAAAACAAGAAATAATAATAACCTCATTTTGATAGCGTTGTTTTATTTATGCTAAAACAAACTATTCTGCTTATTGTTGCACTGCTCCTGTACGCAGGGGATGTCTCTGCACAACGCAAATTAAGCGGAATAGTTACCGATGAACGCAATATTCCCATTCCCGGAGCAAAGATTTTTGTTAAGAATGATGCCACCATGCGCACTGTTTGTAATGACATGGGGTACTATGAAATGTTCCTTCTTCCGGGGGAATATTTCCTGATTTTCCAGGCAGTCGGTTATGAAGACCGGGAAATTTATATCGGAATGGCTGATGCTGAACAAGGCAGAAACGCCATGTTGATCCCTCTGAAAATGGGCGATTTTGAAGAAGTAGAAATCATTGCAAAAAAGACCAATCCGGGACGCGATATCATTCTGAAAGTAGTCGAAAAAAGAGATTCTATTAATCCGTGGAAATATCCTCATTCCTGTGAAGTATATATCAAATCCGTAGAACGGATCGATAAGCAAGAACCATCCGGAAAGGCTTCAAAAAAGAAAAATAACAGTGAGACAGTAACTCCACAGGATATTGAAGACCCTTTTGCAGAAAAACGAAAAGCCGATCAGGAATTTGCAAATAGCATGAATTTTCTCGAAATCCAGCTAACCCGCCACTTCGAGCCGTACAATAAAGTGAAAGAAATCCGAAACGCTTACGACCTGAGAGGGAAATCAACTAACATGTATTATACCACAACGGTAAAATCTAATTTCAATTTCTTCCAGAACCTACTCCACCTGGACGACTTGCATCAAACCCCTGTCAGTTCTCCTATTTCCGGTCCCGGGATTCTCAGCTACAAATACCGTCTCGTTGAGCAATACGAAGAAAACGGACGGAAAATTCATAAAATAAAAATTACTCCCCGCAATACAGCAACAACGACGCTGGATGGTTATATCTGGGTTATTGACTCACTTTGGCTTGTTCAGAAACTGGAATTTACAATGAATAAGGGAAACCTCATCATTTACGATTATTTTACGATTACACAAGAATTTGAGCACCCGGGAGATAGTCTGTGTGTGTTGACCAACCAGGAATTAAAATACGGAGTCACATACAACAAACAGGCAACTCACCTGGAGAATTATGCTTCTTTTTACGATTACAATTTCGACATTGCCTTTGAGAAAAAACATTTCAAGAATGAACTTTCTGTAACCGAGAAAGAGGCATATGAACGGGACAGTATCTATTGGTCGGATAAGCGAAAATCGGAACTCTCTCTTGATGAATTACGCTACATCATTGTTCAGGACAGTATCCGTGACTATCAGAATCGAGCAGAATACCTTGACTCCATCGACAAAGAATTTAACAGAATTACCGTGTGGAAAGTTCTTTGGTATGGGATTGATCACCGAAGCAGGGAAAAGAAACACCAATGGACATTGAGCTCACTTGCTTCTATGGCACGCCCGATCTACATTGCAGGTCCACGGGTTGCTCCCAACTTTTTTTATTTTAAGAAGTGGGACGATGAACGTACATTGGATTCCTACTCTGAATTATCCATGGGATTTTTAAATGCCGACCTCAAAGGAAATTCATGGTGGCGGTTCCGCTATGATCCATTCCATTTCGGTACCGTTGCTGCTGAATTTGAACACGATTTCGGTACCGTTACCTGGAACGATGCCATCACAGAGGTTTACAAACGTGAGAATTTCTTTGAAAAAACAGCACTGACGCTCATACACGACTACGAGCTGTTTAACGGGTTTTATTTTTATACCTCCTATTCATTTGCTGAACGCAGAAGTATTGACCACTACAAATTTCTGAGTCAACTGGACAGTATTCTCCCCAACAATGTCGCAAAATCATTTGAGCCGTACCAGGCTTCCATCGGAACGATCCGTATTTCTTATACTCCTGGTCAAAAATACATGCGTGAACCCAATCGAAAAGTATTATTAGGCTCGAAATGGCCAACCTTTTACGCCTATTACGAACGGGGAATTCCCAAACTGTTCGGCAGTGATGTCGATCATGAATACATCCGGTTTGGTGCGGAACAAACCTTTAAAGTGGGATTATTGGGAACAACCAGTTACCACGTCAATTCCGGAAAATTTCTGAGTTCAAGAAATTTGTACGATGCCGATTACAAGTATTTTCGCAGGAGTGACCCGATTTGGTTTTCCGATCCATTGAATTCATTCCAGGGACTGGACACCAGTTTACCAACAAAAAACCTCTACTTTGCCGGACATCTTATCCACCATGACAACGGGGCAATTCTAAATAAGATTCCGTTCATGAAAAAAACACGGATCGGGTTGGTTGGAGGAGCAGGAATATTAGTCGTACCGGAACACAACTGGCAGCACTATGAAGTATTAGTAGGATTGGAACGCATTTTTAAACTTTCGAAACGGAGGCTGCGACTCGGAGTTTACTGTGCCTTTTCGGACGGAAATCAATCCAAAGCACGGGTCGATTGGAAAATTTCATTCAGTTTCCTCGATAACCGAAGTTTGAAATGGAATTTTTAACTCCAATTATCCTATTCCGGGTATCCGCTAAAAATCCTATTTTTGCAACGTGAACAGAGAGCAAACAATCAACGCGTTTTCGCAGTTGGGAACAATTATGAAAGAGTTGGGGAATGAAAATGAATTCCCCGGAGTCAGTTTGGGTATTACAGAGTCGGAATACCTGGAATTGCAACGTACCGTTAACAAACAAGTTCAATTCAACGGTTGGTTTACCAAAAATTCGGTTCATCAGTCACTGAATGCACTTGGAGAATGGTTGGAAAAAGATCAGCTGGAAAGTTGGTTAGCCACATACAGCTGGAGTGAGCAACCGAAACGAATAGGAATCATCATGGCAGGGAATATACCCCTGGTTGGTTTTCACGACTTGCTGTGCGTTGTATTATCCGGAAATACAGCTGTCTGCAAAATGAGTTCCGACGATAAAACACTGCTCCCCGCTTTGATGAATGTGCTGTATCACTTTCTGCCGGATCTAAAAGAGCGCATTGTTCTTTCCGAAGGAAAAATAGGAGAAATCGATGCTGTAATTGCAACCGGAAGCAATAACTCACATGTGTATTTCGAACAATACTTTGGAAAATACCCGCACATTTTCAGAAAAAACAGGACTTCCGTCGCTATTTTGGATGGCACTGAGCTTGAAACCGAATTAACGGAACTGGGAACGGATATCTTCTCCTATTTCGGACTCGGGTGTCGCAATGTATCTCATTTGCTGCTTCCCGAAGGATATGATTTTACCGCGTTCTTTCAGGGAATTTTCCCGCACAGTGATGTGATCAATCATTTCAAATACGGCAACAATTACGATTACAACAAAACAGTATATCTGATGAATCAATTGCCATTGCTGGACAATAACTTTGTGTTGCTTCGTGAAACGGAGGATCTCCATTCTCCTTTGGCAATGGTTCACTATCATTTTTATAAAAATGACACCGATATCCACAACTACCTGAAACAGCATGAAGATGCTTTACAAGTGATTGTCGGAAAAGGACATACTCCTTTCGGACGCGCACAGTCTCCGGGTCTATCTGATTATGCAGATGGCATTGACACCATGCTTTGGCTGAATAATTTACATTGAAATGATCTTCATTGAACGACGCATTCTACATACAACGTTGCATTGACCTGGCACTGAAAGGAAAAGGAAATGTTGCACCAAACCCGATGGTAGGAGCCGTTATTGTATACAAGGACACAATTATCGGAGAAGGTTTTCACGAACGGTATGGAGAAGCACATGCAGAAGTCAATGCTGTCAACTCAGTAGAAAATAAATCAGTGTTACCGGAATCCACCATTTATGTTTCACTGGAACCGTGCGCACATTTCGGAAAAACCCCTCCTTGCTCGGATTTAATAGTCCATCACCGGTTCAAGCGTGTTGTCGTTGGGTGCATCGACACATTTTCCGAAGTTTCGGGGAAAGGGATTCAACGCATTAAAAATGCGGGAATTGAAGTAACAACAGGTGTTTTGGAGCAGGAATGCAGGGAATTAAATAGCCGTTTCTTTACATTTCACGAACAAAAGCGACCGTATGTAATTCTCAAATGGGCACAGACACCGGATGGATTTTTAGATAAAAAAAGAACTGGTGATAAAGTCGGAATCAATTGGATTACACAACCCGAAACCAAACGATTAGTCCATCAATGGAGAGCAGAGGAAGCAGCTATTCTCATCGGGAAACAAACAGCAATCAATGATAATCCCAGTTTAACGGTACGAGAAGCAACAGGAGAAAATCCTGTCCGGGTACTGTTGGACAGCAAATTGGAAGTTCCTGAAAACGCTGCTATCTTTTCGAAGAACGCCACCACACTGGTCCTCAACATGCAACGATCAGACAAGCAAGGTTGTGTTGAATGGATTCAGATGGAAGAAATAACCCCTCAAACAATTCTCTCAGTACTGTTTCAACGAAACCTTCAATCCGTTATTATAGAGGGAGGCAAAAAAGTACTGGAATCCTTCATTACTACGAATTTATGGGATGAAGCACGTGTATTGATTGGTATAGAAAACTTCGGAGAGGGATTAACCGCACCTGAATTCCCACAACATCGATTGAAGCAAGAAACGGAAGTGGGAAAAGACAGGCTGATTGTCATCCGGAAATGATTATTTTAACGTTATTTAATTATCTTTTTTCTTAAAATTGTAGTTCCAACTTTAAATTGATAAGGATGCATCACAATTTACGCCTTGAAGAACTCTTCAACCTGGCTGATATGGATATCCGAGATGGATATTATGAAGAAGCTGTACGAAAGCTGGAAGAGATCCTGGTAGAAGATCCTACTTTTGGAAAAGCGTATAATCATTTAGGATGGTTGAACGAAACAAAATTGCAGAATTACGAAAAAGCAGAAGACTTCTACCAAAAAGCACTGCAAACAGCTCCGAATTACCCGGCAATTTATTCCAATTATAGTGTCCTGCTTTCCAATCTGGGTAAATTTGATGTGTTGACCAATGTACTCGAAAAAGGGCTTGCGACTCCGGGAGTTGACAAATCCCTGATGTACAACGAATTTGGAATCATGAATGAACTACAGGGAGATTTTTCAAAAGCAATTGAATACTATACACAGTGTGCCAAAACGACCTTGGCAAAAGACACCATGGACAGGGCAATGCTTTCTATTGAGCGTTGCAAAACAAAACAAACATTGTAATCTTTTCTGTTTATCACTAATCAATCTTCGGTTAATAATTTCTTAACATAGGCTGTTTTTTGTATATTGCAGGAACAATTACTATACTCAAAGAAATTAGTTCGGATGAAAATTTATTCTACGCTCACTTCTATCATTGTGGCTGTGAATCTGTTTGCACAGCAGCAATATACACCTGATCGATACAGACATGCGATTTTCAACCAGGTGACGGTCCAAAATGATGTCCAATATGGTTCTGCTCCTCAATGGGTATGGCCTTATTGGAATGAAACACTAAGACTGGATGTGTACCAGCCTACCGGCGACGTTGTAACCAATCGCCCATTGATCATTTTTGCGCACGCGGGTGGTTTTCTCAATGGATCAAAGGGAGTAGACAACATGATTGCTATCTGTGACTCCTTCGCAAGGAAAGGATATGTAACAGCTTCGCTCGATTACCGGAAAGGGTTTAATCCGCTAGACGGACAAAGCGCTGAACGGGCAGTTTATCGTGGTATACAAGATGGTAAAGCAGCAGTGCGTTATTTCAAGGAAAATGCAGCGCTATACGGCATTGACACCAATTATGTTTATTTCGGTGGAATGTCGGCAGGAGGGTTTATGGCGGTACACGTTGCTTATATGGACCTTGAAAGTGAACGTCCGGCAAGTACATATGGAGGAGGAACCGTGAACAATCTCGGATGCCTGGATTGTTCCGGAAACAGTTTTACACATACATCAAACGTAAGGGCTGTACTGAACTATTGGGGAGCCATACAAGATACACTCAACATTATTGCGGGTGATGTTCCGATCATGCAAATGCACGGCACGGATGATCCGACGGTTCCTTACGCATACGGACAACCTTTCGGACTGTTCACTCTTCCTTATGTTTACGGAAGCGCTCCTATACGTGAACGAATGGATAATCTGGGGATTTACAATGAATTTTATACTTCCAATGCGCCCGGCAGACACATGCTGGACGGAAGCGACAACGGAACATTCAGTGGAAATTCACCCAATTCATTCTGGTACGACACCTTACTCCCCAGAACAACCGATTTTCTGGTACTGATGACCAAATCTCATCCTGTTAAAATTTCTCAGGACACCCTTATCGTATGTTCCGGAGATACGACACATTTAAAGATAAGTGGAAATACCGACAGTTATTTTGAATGGTCTTATCTGTCCGAATCAACATATACCGGAATAGGAAATCATACCGATTCACTGAAGTATGTATTTACGGAATCAGGAGAATACAACATTGCTGTTGTTGAATTCAATGAGGTATATTGTTCCAGTGATACACTGTGGTTTCACATCATTCAACAACCGGAATTAGCCCCTGTACATCTGACTCAGGATACATTCGTTCTATGCCCGGGGGAACTGGCTGATATGAAGGTATCCGGAAATGAAAACAGTCAGTACACGTGGACATTATTTGCCTACTCGTCTTCCATACCAGTGAATAACTCGTCTGATTCTTTATCAATGGTATTCACTGCTGATGGTGAATTTGACATTGCTGTAGTAGAACTCAGTGAAGCAGGTTGTTCAAGCGACACGTTGTGGTTTCACATCATCCGGTTACCTGAAATTATTGCTGATTTCAATTACCAGATTACCGATCTCTCCGATGTACTATTCATCAATAATTCCGTTCATTCGACAACCTATCAATGGGATTTCGGAGACGGAGCTACCAGTACGGAATACCAGCCGGAACATACTTATATTCAAAATGGCGCATATACGGTTACACTAACAGCAACAGATGAGAATGGTTGCAGTAAGACGACAACCCAAACAGTTGTTATCAGTGGCTTGTCTGTCAACAACCTGACAGAAATAGGAATTGGTGTGTTTCCAAATCCTTTTGAAGATGTCATTCATCTTTCCAATGAACTGAACCAGGAAATGACTGTCGAAGTGAGCGATGTGAATGGTAAAATTATGCTAGGTATATTTACAATCGGTGCATCTTCCACATTAACAATCGATACGCATGAGTGGACCCAAGGAATGTATTTTATTCACATCACATCCAACGGAGGAGAAGACAGGATGGTAAAAGTTGTGAAATAATCCCCTACTCATCGATTTTTATCAATTTTATTTTCCTCCGATGTTGTATATTTGGGGAGAAAATTAAAAAAGGATGGCAGAAGCGACCGTTAAGAAACAAAATTCTAAGAGCACAACAGAAAAAGAAACCTTACTGAAAGCATTCGAGTTAATGTCTACCGCAAAGACATTGGCTGAAAAATACGAAGCAAACAAAGAGGTCACTGCTAAGTACGTACATGCTACATCCAGGGGGCATGAAGCAATTCAATTAGCAGTTGGAATGCAGTTGTTACCGCAGGATTGGGTAGCTCCTTACTATCGCGACGACAGTGTTTTACTCGGAATAGGAATGACACCTTACGAGTTAATGCTACAGGTATTTGCCAAAAAAGACGATCCGTTTTCAGGAGGAAGAACCTATTATTCACACCCTTCCCTGAAACGTGACGATATGCCTAAAATACCTCATCAATCTTCGGCTACCGGAATGCAAGCCATTCCTACAACTGGTGTTGCGATGGGAATTCAATACAAAGAACAACAAGGACTGTCAGAAGACTTCGGAGACAACAAACCGGTAGTCGTTTGTTCATTAGGAGATGCATCCTGTACAGAGGGAGAAGTTTCAGAAGCATTTCAGATGGCAGCATTGAAACAATATCCGATTGTTTTTTTAGTACAGGACAATGGTTGGGATATTTCTGCAAATGCCGCTGAAACACGCGCGCAAGACATTACACAATACGCACAAGGATTCAATGGACTGGAAGTTCGCACCATTGACGGTTCAGACTTTGACCTGTCCTATCAAACAGTAAAAGAAGTATTTGACCTGGTGAGAAAAGAACGCCGTCCGTTTATCATTCATGCAAAAGTTCCGTTGCTCGGACACCACACATCAGGCGTTAGAAAAGAATGGTACCGGGATGATCTGGAAGAAGCAGCAAAGCGTGACCCCTATCCGAAACTGGTTGCAAAACTCATGTCCATTGGTATTGGTGAAGAACTATTGGATGAGATCGAAGACCGGGTGAAATTATTGGTTGATACCGATTACGACCGTGCACTAAATGCCGAAGATCCGACTCCGGAATCCGTAACTGATTTTATATTTGCCCCATCCCCTGTAACAGAAGAAAAGGGTGAACGTGAACCGAAAGGAAAGAAAAAAACGGTAATGGTTGACTCTGCGCTATTTGCCGTACGAGAGATCATGTCCAAGCATCCTGAATCGCTCTTGTACGGACAAGATGTGGGTGGAAGATTGGGAGGTGTATTCCGCGAAGCTGCAACACTGGCACAACAATTTGGTGACGAACGTGTTTTCAACACACCGATTCAGGAAGCATTCATCATCGGTTCTACCGTAGGAATGTCGGCAGTGGGATTAAAACCAATTGTAGAGGTTCAGTTTGCCGATTACATCTGGCCGGGATTGAACCAATTATTCACAGAGGTTTCACGTTCCTATTACCTTTCAAACGGAAAATGGCCTGTGAGTTGTATCATCCGCGTTCCGATCGGTGCTTATGGCTCCGGGGGACCTTATCACTCTTCAAGTGTGGAATCCGTTCTGACAAATATTCGCGGAGTTAAAACAGTATATCCTTCAACAGGTGCGGATTTGAAAGGATTGATGAAAGCTGCTTTCTATGATCCGAATCCGGTAGTAATCCTGGAACACAAAGGATTGTACTGGTCAAAAATAAAAGGAACAGAGGGGGCAATGTCCATCGAACCAGACGAAGATTATATCATTCCAATCGGAAAGGGACGAATTGTACAACATGCAGATGAAAGTGCTGTGAAGAAAGGTGAATCATGTGCTGTGATTACATACGGACGTGGGGTTTACTGGACGCTGGAGGCATGCGCTTCGTTCAAAGAAAAAGTAGAAATTGTAGATCTGCGAACACTTCACCCGTTGGATTTTGATCTGATTAATGAAGTAGCAAAAAAGCATGGTAAAGTATTGCTGGTAACAGAAGAATCTGTTGAAGCGTCATTTACACTCGGGTTAGCAGGAAGAATTCAGCGAGACAATTTTAAATCGT
>DHNG01000025.1:9728-9952 GCA_002409405.1 Flavobacteriales bacterium UBA5422
TTGGATGCCCCGGTTGCGATTGTAGGCTCAGTTGACACACCGGCAATTCCATTGAATTCAACATTGGAAGCAACACTGTTACCAAATGCTGAAAAAGTAAAAACAGCTTTGGAAGAGTTATTGAACTTTTAATGAAAAAATAAACAAAAAAGTCCGCAGAATGTATCTGCTGACTTTTTTATTCCCTGTCTTTATGATCAATAATATCGTAATATCGTAATATC
>DHNG01000025.1:10209-23561 GCA_002409405.1 Flavobacteriales bacterium UBA5422
AATATTAGGATATCCTAATATTACGATATCCTAATAACAATCCATCTTTACCTGTCCTTTCTTTTGGAAGGTATTCAATGACTTACCTGCTACCTTTCTGCACGCCTGTTCCAATTCGTCCAATACACTTTGTTGCATGGACAATGATCCACAGATATAAATAACAGCACCTTTTTTCAATAATTGAACCACTTGCTCACCATCCCTCCGGATTAAATCACCTACATACGTTTTTTGCTCTGATTCACGAGAAAATGCAAGATGAACCTGCAATCTACCATCAGGAATAAATCCATTTAAATAAGATTCATACAAAGCATATGATTGTTGTGTGCGCCCTCCCCAATACAAATGCATTTCCTGGTTTCGTTTATTTTCCGCGATCATTCCTAAAAATGGCCCCATTCCAGTACCATTACCAATCAGAATTGCCGGTCTGGATGAATTGTAGTGAAATGTTTGATTGCGTTTTACAGCAGCTTCAAACTCCGTGTTTACTTCCAGTTCATTCAAATAATTGGAACAAATTCCCAAATCATGTTTTTTGACACTTAATACAAATTCAGTCCCCGATTTTCCAATGGAATAAAAGCGTTCGTACGGATCTTTCGGAGGGTAAACAACCAGTAAATCACCTGATTGAGCAGTTACTTTACCAATTGGTTTCAATTTCAATGTGAATGTTTCGTTATCCTGTCCGCCGACTGTTTGTTTTTCAATCAATACAAACCGTTTTAATGGTCGTTTTTTCGCTTCAACGCTCGCGGGAAGTTCCAATGAAAAACCGGTCGCATTGCTCCAATCCAATGCCCACGTTTTTACGGAATGATACGATTGGTTGTGAATCTTCACCAAGGGAAGAAGTTGATGTGCATTTGATGTTTCTTTCAATCGATTATCAAGGTTTACGGCGAACTGACAAAAATCAGGATAGGCAAGAGAACCGAAACCAACCACAGAAAATTGAAATTCCTGCACGAGCGGATTTTTTTTCCATTTTTGAAGAAACCGGGAAGCATTCGCAGGAGCATCTCCCGTTCCGTATGTGGACGTAAAAATGATCAGCTGCCGAATGGAATCCGATGGCTTGTATTTATTGAGTTCCGTCAGGTAAACTTTATACCCTTTTGCAACAAGTTGGTTGTAGACCAGTTTCGCATGCCGGGGAGTATTTCCATTTTCGCTTCCGGTTAAAATAAGAATTTCAGATTCATTCTGCCGAAACTTATTCTTTGTTTTTCCACGACTGCTTAAAATGGTCATTTTGAAGCCGGAATAAATAAAGTACAAGATACTTACACATGCAATCCCCAAAACAACTGACCACACCACATTTGTTCGTCCGGTATGCAGATTCAGGCTTAAATTGGATAAGATCGTGGTGGTGGGGTAATCCACTTGTGCCAAAACAGTAGATTCGTACTGATGAATCGCCAATTCTCGTTCTTCTGTCTGCAGGATGAAATAATCCTCTTCATCCGGTGAGAATGGAAATTCAATCTTTCGGATTTCGCCCAAAGTGATTTGTTTAAAATTCAACTTTTCCGGATGCGGGGGCAATTTTTCAAAATCAACTGTCAGGGGTTGTACTTCCCGTGGTTTAATAACCTCAAATCGTTGCAGGAACAAATATCCTCCGGTCAGTGAAATGAGAATAATCGGGATAAATGCCAGACGGCCAAAAACAATGTGATAGAACTGGACATTGAGTGATTTTTCAACTTTATCAATCAATGCCCTTAACGACTTTGTGCGCTGAATGACCAAAACGATACCTGAAATTGCAATAAAAAAGAGAATCACAGCTGTCAATCCTACAAAAAAGCGCCCAAGTGTATCCATGAATAATGACCGGTGAAAAGTTGTCATCCATTCATAAAACGTCGATTGCTTGGTTACCTCTGCTGATTTTTCTCCGGTTTGGGGATTAATTTGAAAGGTCTCAAATTCTCCGTCTTCTGTCAGAACGGAAGCTACAAAAAAACCATTCACATCTTTTTCAATACTTGTTGTTTCAAGGTATTTTGACCGCATGGAATCAATACATGTGGCCAGTGATGTTTCATTCCACTCCGATGAGAACGTTGATTGCGTCCTATTTTGAATCGGTTCATATGCAAGAAAAATTCCACTGATAGCAGCCAGAATTAAAAACAACGAAGCCACCAATGCTAAAGAAAGGTGGCTCAATCTCCAAATAGAACGTGTCATATTGAGCAATTATTATCCCGGAATCAACCGGACGTAGCGAATATAGCCTTTTCCGTCGATTTTCTGGTTAACGTTTGCTGTCGTCATATCTATTTCAATATCTTTTGCGTGATAGGTTTGTCCCTCAACAGCCGACTCAAAACGCAATTTATATCCTTTATCAATTTTTGATGCCGGAACTTTGATCAACGCAATACTTCTCTGTCCACCGGCAATCGAAGCTCCGGTAATTCCATCCAGTTTGTCGTTCGCTTTTTTCTGATGTCCCCACCATTTGATGATATCATGATACCATTCGTCGTCTTTTCCGGAAACATACAACGTCTTATCGTACGATCCATCCGGCTTCATCAGAGATACAACAACGTATGCGTTTTCCCCTGTATAATTCATCATTTGAATCATACATTTGTATTTTACATCTCCTTCACTGGAATTAAACGCCAATCCGACTAAAATCAACAGTGCAATGGTACTCAGTTTCCCTATTTTAAAAATTCTTTTCATGGTGTGTTTACTTTAAGAAACTTAAATCTATGTTGTTTGCTTTCAATAATTCATTTTCAGATGCCAGTTCATAAACAGACTCTCCGAATTCGGTAACAAGTGACTTATCTGCTCCGAGGTCGAGTAACAATTTCAACAGGGAACCATCTTCATCAGAAGAGGCAGCCAGGTGAATCGGAGCAAGCCCGTCTTTATTCAACGCATTGATCGCAATTGATTTGTCTGAAGAGATCGCTTTAATGACATCTGTATTTTTGTATTGCACAGCGATGTGATACAACGTATTTCCATTTCCTTGCAATTGGTTGTGGCTAAATCCGAATGTGTACAGCATTTTCAATTTTGCATCGTAATCTTCTTTGTTATTATAATAACGGATCAGGTAATAACTCATGTTATTCCCGTCATTGTCTTTCAAGACTCCGGATGCACCTCCTCCGATCAGTAACAAACATACTTTTGTTGAATTGCGCATCACAGCATATGTCAATGCCGTCTGCCCTTCTTTATTCTTGTGATTCAACTTCTCTCCTTTCTCAAAGAATTTATTGAAAATATCCAGATCCTGTTGACCTGCAGCAGCCAACATCAACGGAGTATTTCCGTCTCCATTCGGTTGATTTACATCTACTCCTTTTTCAATAAAATAATCCACGATTGCACCGTCTTTTGTACGAGCCAGATTGTGTAATGGGTTCAACCCATCGTTTGTTGCAGTATTCGGATTTATTCCAAGACTTTCCAGGTAGTGAAAAAAGTTCAGATCATTTGTATGGGAACGGGATCCCTGTGTTGCTTTGATAAATACATTTCCACCGTCTTTTGCCAGAGCTTTCGGATCAACTCCCGCCTGAATCAATTGATTCAAAAACTCCTTATTTCCACCTGTCGATGCATAGGCAAATACATTATAGCCTTTATCATCTGTTGCTTTCAGATCTAAACCTTTACTTGTGAAATAATTTACTTCATTCATTGTTGTCAGGAAAGGGCTTACCAGCAACAATACATTTGCTCCACCCTTGCTCTTCTCTGTTTTAATATCTGCTCCGTTTTTAATCAGGTAGTCAAAAACTTTTGCTTCTTTTTGCCCGGTTCCAGCTGCAAATACCATAATAGAACTTCCTTTTTCATCTATGTGTTTCAGGTTTGCTTTATTTTTCACCAGGTATTCCATTACTTCCAGATTTCCCTGCCATGCGGCCCAGAACATGTATGTACGTCCGTCATGTGTAATTTTATTCGGATCATTTCCTTTGATATTTAACAAGTATAGTACAACATTTGTTGGTGATTTTGAGTTAATTGCCAGTGTTGTCGCATCAAATTGATTGGCATCAAATGCAACAGGATCATGTCCTTCCGCAATTTTCTTTTTGACAACTTCCAGAGTCGGCTTTTCTTTCCAGAAATTTCTATCCAACAAATCGTTTTTCTTTTGTGAGAATGTAAGTGAAGCGGTTGACAATAAACCAATTGTCACACCAACAAAACGGGTAAAATGTACTGTAAACATATCAATCTTTGTAAATTAGAAATATTTCAATTTAAAATCATTCTAAATTGACTGCAAAATAACAAAATTTCTGCCGAAGGGTTATCGAATTTCGTACCAAAAATTGAAATCCGGGATGAGAATACCGTAAAAAAGGTATAGCCGTCCTGAGAAGTATTTTAGTGGTGCGATCATAGATAAAGGATTTACAGGTAAATAATCCATACAACCGATTACCGAAACAACAAAACATGCAATTACTTCCTTATTTTATAGTTCTCATGTCAGAATTTTTACCCCATCAATCGAAAATGTAAATCCCGTTTATTTTAGCAAGCAGATGGCGTTTTTCTTCTTAAAAGTAGGTAGATTTGTACCATGATTTCTTCTGACAAAAAAATGGTTCAGGCATTTGTTGCAGCATGCTACGAAGCAGGTATGGAAACTGTGGTTTGCTCTCCCGGATCCCGTAATTCTTCGTTGGTTATCGCGTTGGATGAACATCCGGCATTTAACTGTTATGTCATTCACGACGAACGCTCTGCTGCCTTCATCGGTATGGGGATGGCACAGGAAACAGGTAAACCTGTCGGGATCGTATGTACTTCGGGTTCTGCTCTGCTCAACTATTACCCTGCTGTTGCGGAAGCCTATTATCAACGTGTTCCATTAGTTGTTATCTCAGCAGACAGACCGGAAAAATGGATTAACCAGGGCGATGGTCAGACAATTGTACAGCGGGGAGTGTATGCCAACCACATTGAAGCTGAAGAACAGTTGCAGGAAGAAATGAACCCGGAAGAAGTTCGCAGGAAGGTAATCGGAGCATTTGAAAAGATTTCTTGTTATTCCAAAGGCCCCATTCATTTTAATATTGCGTTGGAAGAACCATTGTACAATACCGTAGAAATTGATACTGCTCTTCCACACAAAATCAACTGGGAATCCGAATCACGTTTGCTCAGTCAACAGGATCTGGATGTAATCAAGAACGGATTAACGGCTGAGAAAAAAATGATTCTGATCGGACAGATGCCTAAGAATCCGTATTTGCAGGAATTATTGAAAACACTGGCAGATGATCCTTCGTTTGCTATTTTGGTGGAAAATACATCCAACCTGGTTTCCATGAAATGGATTCATTGCATTGACCGGACGTTGCAGGGAATGACACCTGAGCAGGAACAAGAATTTGCTCCCGATCTGTTGATTACTCTTGGAGGAGCTGTCGTATCTAAACGAATAAAGGCGTATTTGAGAAAGTACAAACCGAAAATGCATTGGAAAATAGGGTATGACTTCCCGGAAATGAATACCTATGAAGCGTTGACCAATACATTTCAGGTAAGTGAATCTTCTTTTATAAAAACACTATTGGACAACCGGGGAGATTTGATCCTGAGTAATTTCGGAGGGAAATGGAAGCAACGTGATTTTATGGCACAATCCGGAGCTGAATCATTTTTACAGCATGCTCCCTTTTCAGATTTGAAAGCAATTGAATTGATGCTGGATTGTATTCCGGAACAATCACATATTCACATGGGAAACAGTTCAATCGTCCGCTATTGCCAGTTGTTTGATCCGATTGCCAGTATGACCTATTTCTCTAACAGAGGAACATCTGGAATTGACGGATCCAGTTCAACAGCTGTCGGTGTGGCACTTGCCAATCAGGATGTATTGCATGTTTTATTGACAGGAGACGTTTCTTTTTTCTACGATAGCAATGCATTGTGGAACAATTACCGGATTCCGAATCTGCGCATCATTCTCATCAACAACGGAGGTGGTGGTATTTTCAACATCATTAAAGGTCCTCGTGATTCAAAACAAAATGCGACGTATTTTGATGCAAAACATTCGTTTCATGCAGCACACATCGCACACGCATTTGGTGTAGATTATTTTTCAGCAAGTACGGAAAAAGAACTTCTGGATGCGATGGAAGCATTTTACACCTATGATAAAGAGGGTGGAATAAAATTACTGGAAATTCATACCGCAGCGATAGACAATCACCTGATTCTTGACAACTATTTTACCGCAATCGGGTAGTTTTTTATTCATTCGAACGTTTCACAATCTTCAGTTGCTCTTTGATGTACTGAATATCTGAACGTGTAATTAAAAACAGATTAAAGCCAACCGGTATTTTTGTGCGCACCAGGATGTATTGATACAAAAAGACAGTTGTGTATGTCAATAACTGAGAAAAGGCAGCACCGATAATCTGGTATTTGTGAATCAGAATTGGTGCAGAAACAACTGTTGTCACAACACCGATCAATGAAGCGATTACATTGTATTTCAACCGGTCATTTGCCAGGAAAAAACTTGAGAAGATAGACGATTGACACGACATCAGTGCACCTACTAAAATGACGTATAAAATGCTGACTGATTCCCGGAAATCATCTCCATACAACCAGGGAATCAGATAGGGACTCAATAGTGCAGCAATGATACAAAGGATCAGAATCGCTGTAAACTGAATCCGCGAAAAAGACGAAAAAATATGTAGTTGGTTTTCAGATCTGTCAGCGCTTAAAAATGATTCCAAAACCAATGAAATCGGATTGAGCAACTGCGCCAGACTAATTCCCAGTGAAAAGATTCCCAATTGCCAGTTATCCAGGTAATATGCAATGAACCATAAAATAATCCGGTGATTGAAAAAAGAAAGAATACTCGCTACATGATTCATGCCGGCAAAACGAAAAAACGGAGAAAAATCACGCCCCCAATCCAACTGGTATTCAAAACGCACACGACCATGCTTCACATAATAAACAAACCAATGCAATGTATTAAGTACCAATATCAGGAAAGAAACAGCAATGACATCCAATAGTCGGAAGGTGTAATAACCATAAAAATGAAGCAGGTATGCTATTGCAAACGAAAGCAGTCCGTAGATTCCGTTAATGATCAATATTTTATTGACAATTTTAAAATGGCGAAGCCCCTGAAAATAAGCCGTAAATGCAGAATTTATCTGAGCGGTGAAGATTGTCGCCAGAAACAGCAACAAGAGGGAAATCGTAATTTCATAGTCCGGTAAAAACAATTCAACATAATCAGAGTTGATCCAAATAATCAATGCGATCACAGACAGAATCATGGTCAACACAAGCAGCATCGACACAATGGTCTTGATCCGTTCCTTTGAAATTCGTTTATTGGCTGTAAAAAAAATAATGCTGTTGGTAATTGAAAACCCGAAGACCGTGCAAAAAAGGGTGACATCAGCATAGAAAATAGAATGAAGTCCTTTTCCTTCCGGCCCCAAAATACGCGCAATAAAAATCCCGGCCACAACCCCAAATACGTGTGCGGGGAACTGAGATAAAAGTGTTAAAAGGGAACTTCTGGTTATGTTGTGACTCGCCTTCATGTGTCAATGCTGTGGTTTGCTTTGCCGGACAAAGATAAACATGCTTTATAATCAATGGATAATAATAACCCTAAAAATGGCAACAACGGCGCTCGAATACGCACAAGTACGCCAAAAATAATCGATGTGAATCCTGCCATAAATGCAATTACCAATACAAATCCAACCGCAAACATGAGAATTTCGTTGGACTGAATAACCTGTAAGCGGAATCTGAATTTATTGATAAAAAACCAGGCAGTCATCGCGATAAAGAAAATACTTTCAATTCCGTTGAAAATAAACGAAGGTCGCAATGCTTCCCAAATAAACGGTCGGTAGATCCCTGCAATGATGCTGGCGGGAAGTACTTTCAAAATCCCGACAGGTGTGTATTCTATATCTCCCAATGAATAGCGTTTTCCATCGTCTCCTCCATAGACAGACGTGTTTTGTTCAAAATCCTGCTGAACGATCATTGCATCTGACAAAGCATCGCTGGAATTCAACAAATCAACAGCTGAAAAATAAGCAATCACATACACGAATGCTCCGGCAATTCCTGCATAAATGACTGATTTGATTAACAGCCTCAACACCGCAAACGATTGTATTTTGTTGATGAGACTTGTTGAATACATCAGAATCAACGGAATAAACATCGCATACAAAATAAATGGCCGGGTATTATAAATAATAGCCGTAAAAAAGAGCAGCCACCACCAGTATTTTATTTTAGAGAATAAAGATCCTGGAGTTTTCAAAACCCTGTACAAATAGTAGATAATAAATAAAATAGAGACAAAAACAACCGTATCTTTCGAAACACCGGAGGACCAGAAAGCAACAGAAGGTAAAAACAACACAAAAATCGGGAGCAATCGCCGGTTAAAAATCCCTAATTGACTGGTAATTGTATAAATTTTCCACGTTGCGTTAGCTGCAATAAATGAAAAAAGAGCTGTACAGGCAAAGTAACTATCAAAAGTGATCAATCGGAAAAAAGCAAGAATTTTAGCAATGAAAAGAGACTCTTCTTCCAAATAGATAAACCGGTAGGGATAACCAGTGTGGTAATTAAATAACCCATACAAGCGTTCCATTGTCGGTGGGTTTGCCATCACCTCCCGGAAATTATCAAAGTTGTGAAACAGCAACTTCTTAATCGCACCGGAGGAAGTCCAGTAGGAAAACGTATCTCCTCCTTGCTCGACAAAAAACAGGTAGAACATCCCGAATACATACGAAAAGAACAGCTTATAAAATACGTTCTGCCGAAAAAGGACGATATCCCGTTTGTCTGCCAACGAACTGGATTTGAAAAAAGTCCATGCGATTACGATTGTGAGGAACAACAACGTTGACAAGATATTTGTCGGGCTTAAAAGTATGTTGTATGCGTTAAATACCTCCATCTGTTTTGAAGTGTCTAAACTGATTAGACATGCGAAAGATAATCATAATCGGGAAAACCGAAAGTGATCTCCATAAAAAAGGCCGTCGGTTAAGACAGCCCTTCAATTCTCTATGATGAAATATTATATTATTTGAAATCGATCACAAACGGCATTCTCATTTGAATTCCGGACATGCTTTCCAATTTCACCAGTTTTTCGTATTGTTTCATTAATTCTACCGGCATTTTTCCGGACATGGAAACAGATGAATTTTTCTTTGAATCTTCCAATTGTTCCATAATTGCTTCAAACGGATCTTCTTCAACAAACGGGTAGTAAAGAACTTTTGCCTCTTTTACTCCGGCTGTTTTCGCTGCATAATTGATTGCATCTTTCAATCCTCCAAGCTCGTCCACTAATCCAACTCTCAACGCATCCGTCCCTGTCCATACGCGACCTCTCGCAATCGTATTTACCTGATCGGTTGTCATTCCGCGTCCTTCTGCTACACGATTCAGGAAGTCCATGTAAATATCATCTACTTCTGCCTGAATGTTACTCAATTCTTCCGGTGTCATTTTTCTGTTGAGAGAGAATGCCGCATGTTTGTTCGTTTGAACATAATCGAACGACAATCCAAGTGTATTTTTCATAAAATCGCCGGTGTAAGGAATCATTCCGAATACCCCGATAGAACCTGTAATTGTTGTCGGCTCTGCAAAAATACGTGTCGCAGGAGTTGCAATGTAATAACCACCCGATGCAGCTACATCTCCCATGGAAACGATCACTTTCTTCTTCTCATTGGTCAACTTCACTTCTCGCCAGATCTCATCACTTGCCAATGCACTTCCTCCAGGAGAGTTGATTCGCAAAACAACTGATTTAATTGTTTTATTTGCCCGTGCATCTCTCAGTAATTTACAGATTTCTTTTGATGTCAATCCGTCTCCATCCACAGAAACGTCACCTGATGCAACAATCACAGCAATATTAGGACTTCCATCCTGCATCAGAATCTGGTCATTTCTGAATTTCGATTTCGCATATTTTTCAAATTCAACCAGTTTCAAATCCCGGTCAGCAGACAATTTTACTTTTTTCTTGATGATATCAATGACTTCATCTCTGTACTTCACGGCATCCACCAGTTTGTATTCAGCAGCGTCTTTCACACGTTTAATCAGCATCTCTTCCGCATAACGGTCCAGATCTGCCTCATTTAATTTTCGGTCTGCCGCGATATCTACACGCATTTCTTTCCAGATGTTATCAATATATGTCTGCATTTGCAAACGGCTGGAATCACTCATTTTTTCCAGGAAGAACGGTTCTACCGCACTCTTGAAATCATTGTTTTTACCCCGGATAATTTCTACATCAATTCCCAGTTTATCAAATGTGTTTTTAAAGAATGTCAATTCTCCTCCCAATCCTAAAAATGCCATTGTTGAAGTAGGAAAGCCATAAATTTCATTTGCTGCGGATGAGATGTAGTATTTCCCCAGTCCAATCAATTCTCCGGAGTTGTACGCCACAACAAACTTTCCGCTTTTTTCAAAATCATTGATTGCATTTCTGATCTCTTTTGCAGTCGCATATCCACATGAAATATTTCCCAATTCCAGGAAAACTCCTTTTATGTTCTTATCACTTTTTGCTTTTTCAAACCCATATAACAAGTCACTCAATCCCAGGTTGGTGTTCATGGTAAATGTGCTGAAGTCCATTTCAGAGTTTGTTTTTTCACCGATCACACCATCCAGTTTGACGTGCAATACTGAATTTGCTTCTGCTTTTACCGGAGTAGATTTAGGTGTAAGGCTCCCGATTATCCCTCCCAATATCATGAAAAAAATAATTGATCCGACAATCGATGCAACAAGAACAGCAACAAAGCTCGGCCAGAATATTCTTCCAAAAGTTAATCTCTTTCGTTTCATAATTTCGAATTTTAGTGTTAATATCCAGTTACAAATGTATTTCTAAATTACAATCAATCTATATTTATTACATGAAAGGTAACCTCTTTTATGTAAACGGTAATTTGCAATGATGTAAGCAATTTTTCACTCCATAAACCGTTTTGTACATTTAATCCCGTGATATTGTCCGTTTAAATAATTATTGCAACTGGAATAACAATCCGTGTTTATATTTGTCACATGAAAACAAAAAACGAAGCAGGCTACTATGCCATCGGTATTTTTCGCGGGAAGACACATCACAACCTGGGTACTCTCTGGCGTTCTGCATACGTTTTAGGAGCACAGTATATCTTTACAGTAGAAAACAAATACAAAAAACAAACATCTGATGTTGTCAGAGCATGGTCACGGATTCCGCTTTTTCATTATGCAACTTTTGATGACCTGCTGGAAAATATCCCTTACGACTGCCGTCTGGTTGGGGTTGAATTGGATGACAATGCAGAATGGCTACACGAATTCGATCATCCGAAACGCGCCATTTACCTGTTGGGAGCCGAAGATTCCGGTTTACCTGATTATGTCAGAGAGAAATGCCATATGCTATTACGCTTACCCGGAAATTCATCGCTGAATGTTGGAGTAACAGGTGGAATTGTGATGCACGACAGAGTCACGAAAGTTCCGACTATTTTACCTCCTGATCATAAAGAAATGTAACCAATCTTATAAATAACCAAGTACAACACAATGAAACATTATTTAGCCTTATTATTTACACTGCTTGGCCTGCACCTCTTTGCACAATCATCGACCATCAGTGGAACGGTGAAAGACGGAGAAAACGGCGAAGACTTGTTTGAAGCACTGATTATTGTTAAAGAGCTTTCCAATACAGGAGCAAAAACAAATGCATACGGTTTTTATTCCCTGACACTCCCCAACGGAAACTACACACTCATTGTCAGAGCTCCAGGGTACGATCACAAAGAAATTGAGGTGGAGCTGACGGCTAGCAAGCGTATGGATTTCGAATTGTTTGTTCCGAGTGCAGTGAAAGAAATTCAGGAAGTAGAGATTACTGCGACGAAAGAAAATGACAACATTACCAAATCGGGAATGGCTGTAACAACTCTGACGCCAAAAGATATTGAAACGATCCCTGTTATTTTCGGTGAAAAAGACATTGTTAAAACACTCCAACTGACTCCCGGAGTAAAGTCCGCAGGGGAAGGAAATGCCGGATTCTATGTTCGTGGAGGAGGTGCTGACCAGAATTTGGTGTTAATTGACGAAGCTCCGGTATACAATGCCTCTCACCTACTTGGATTCTTTTCTGTTTTTAACTCAGATGCCATCAAAGACGTTTCTTTGTATAAATCGGGAATTCCGGCCGAATACGGAGGTCGCGCCTCTTCTGTGATGGATGTGAAAATGAAAGAGGGAAATAACAAAAAATTTGGTGTTTCCGGAGGATTAGGGCTGATTTCTTCACGTTTAGCGGTTGAAGGTCCCATCGTGAAAGATAAAGGTTCATTCATTGTTTCCGGAAGAAGAAGTTACCTCGATTTGTTTCTCAAAGCATCCAAAGACCAGGACTTAAAAAACACCAAACTCTATTTTTACGACCTGAATTTAAAAGCAAACTACAAGATAACAGACAGAGACAGAATTTTCTTGTCTGGTTATTTTGGTAGAGACAACCTGTCATTCAGCGATATTTTCGGATTCACATGGGGAAATGCGACCGGGACATTGCGCTGGAACAGAATTATCAATGAAAAATTGTTTTCCAATACATCTGTCATTTTCAGTAATTTCAATTATAGCTTTGACATTGGCGCCGATAATGAAAAATTCGGGGTAAGTGCATCCATTCAGGATTGGAATGTAAAACAGGATTTTAACTATTATGCCAACAGAAATAACTCGTTGAAATTCGGTTTCAATGCGATCTATCACACGTTCAAACCAGGAGAATTAAAATCAACTGTCTCTGCTTTCAACACATTGAAAGTCGCAGACCAGTACGCGCTGGAGTTCGGTGTCTATGCACAAAATGATCAAAAAATCGGTGACTGGTTTTCCATCATGTATGGAGTTCGTTATTCCGGCTTCAACTACATGGGGAAAGGCAAGGCTTACGAATACGATGAGAATGGGGTCAAAACCAACGAAACAGCCTACAAGGACTTTGAAACAATCAAGTACCATCATTTTCTGGAACCACGGGTATCTATGAGCTTTATTTTATCCGATAAAAACTCAATCAAGCTGGCTTACAATCGAAATTCACAGTTCCTGCATCAATTATCCAATTCAACGACAGGGAGTCCGACAGATATCTGGGTTCCGAGTACCAATAACGTAAAACCACAGCTTGCAGACCAAGTTGCATTGGGGTACTACCGTAATTTTGCCGATAACACTTATGCATT
>DHNG01000025.1:23690-42352 GCA_002409405.1 Flavobacteriales bacterium UBA5422
GCCGATAACACTTATGCATTGACAACAGAGATTTATTACAAGCACTTGTCCAACCAGATCGATTATCGAAACGGGGCTAATTTATTTCTCAACGAAGAGATTGAGGGAGGATTGGTCTATGGAAAAGGAAGGACGTATGGATTGGAAGTGCAATTTGAAAAACGAAAAGGAAAGTTTACCGGATGGATCAGTTATACATTGGCACGTTCAATGAGACAGTTTGATGCCATCAACGGAGGAAAAGAATTTTCTGCACGTCAGGACAGAATTCACGACATTGCCATTGTTGCGATGTACCGCGTGAGTAAAAAGATCGCACTGTCATCTAACTTTATCTATTATACAGGAGATGCGGTGACCTTCCCTTCGGGAAAATACGAAGTAAACGGAACAATTGTCCCTTATTACACAGAAAGAAACGGATACCGGATGCCCAATTATCACCGGTTGGATTTAGGGATGACTGTTTACTTTAAAGAACGGCCTAAATTTGAGCACAACCTGAACATTTCCATTTACAATGTATACGCACGGGAGAATGCTTATACAATCCGGTTTGAAGAAGATCAGGACAATCCTGGTAAAACAAAAGCCATTCAGACATCCTTGTTCCGGATTGTTCCTTCCATTACATACAACTTTAATATTAAATAACTAGCACCATGAAAGCATATAGTATCTTTTCACTTTTGTTGGTTTTGGCTTTATTCTCGTGCCAAAAAGAGATCGATGTGGATCTGAATGATTCCAATCCGAAATTGGTCATTGAAGCAAATTATATTGCTACTGACAGCATTGTAATGGTCAGAGTCAGTAAAACCGGGAGTTATTTTGACAATTACACAACCAATCCTGTCAACGATGCAGTAGTCACCATTCGTGAGAATAACGGGGCAGAAGTAATCGTTCCCTTATCTGCCGACGGGTATTATGAATTGACAAACTACATTCCGACGTTTGGAGCAACGTATACGATAAAAGTTACACAGGAAGGAGTTGATTACAGTGCTGATTCAAAGTTAATGCCGGTTTTGAATTTTTTACCCGCTACATATGTTTACCAGGAAGAAAGTCTTTTCTCGGATGCAGGATACTGGATCACCTATCGATTCCAGGATTATTCGGGAATTGGGAACTGCTATAAATTGATTACAACATACGGAGGGGAACGGTACGATAAATTCGGAGATTTTAGCACGGGAAGTGATGCTTACACGGACGGAAATCTCATTGAACGACCGTTAATCCAAGCATTTCAGGTAGGTGACACCATTCTTCTGGAGTTGCAAAGCATCAATCAACGTGTGTATGATTATTACAGTCAGTTATCCTCGAATACTTCCAGCTTTACAGCAGCGGCAGGAAATCCGGATTATTTCTGGAGTAATGATGCGTTGGGGTACTTTTCCGCTTACGGTTATTCGACAGAAGAGGTAATCATTGTCGAATAAAACAAATCGCAAGAACATAAAAAAGCGGGGTTAGCAATCTAACCCCGCTTTCTTTTTGGTATATATGAATATTAGTGTTCCACTGTTACAAATCCATGACCAGACATTTCATCTCCCATTACACCTTTTACCTTGTAATCGTAGAAATAAACTCCCTCTGTCACCGGTTTTCCACTCATGTCCCTTCCATTCCACATGAAGTTAACGTCATCCGTTTTATACACCAGGTTCCCCCATCTGTTCACAATGATCAATTCCAACTCTGCAATATTACTTGACCCGAACGTAAAGAAATCATTGATTCCGTCATTATTCGGTGTAAATACATTCGGAATTACTACATCCAGTGGTTGTACCGGGTCTAACACATGGATGTATACAATCGCCGTGTCTGAACAATGTTGAGAATGTGCAACAAGCACAACAGTATAAATCCCCAGGCTGTCATAAGTAGTTGTTACACCGTCCATGCTCACCGTCGTGAACGTATCTACTGACTGCAGATACCAATCATAACTGGTTGCACCGGTGCTGTTATTCAAGAGTTCGACCGTCAGCGGAGCCACTCCCGAAGAAGGGTTCGCGTTCAGCACAGCCTGGGGAGGATGTATAAGCATTACAGGCATACTGGTTGTCTGGCAACCGTTTGCGTCTGTTGCTGTCACCGTTATCGGTTGACCTGATGTTGTATTGATCACAGCTTGTGTACTACCTGTGCTCCATGAATATGACGTAAATGTTGAAGGATTAACTGTTAATGTTGCTGATTCTCCGTTACAATACCACAAATCACCTGTGATGACCGGAACAGTAACCTGATGAAGAACAACTGTAACTGTTGACACACTGTCACATCCTCCACTAACCGGGAATGTTTGTGCATAATCTCCCGGAGTAGTTACCGTGTTTCCGTGTACAGTAACAGATGCTCCCGGGCAGATATATACCGTAGAAAAATTTTCAATCTGATTCGATTCGGCAATTGTTACCGGAGCAGATGTTCCTTGGCATCCGTTGATATCTGTAACCGTCACCGTTAATCCTGTTGTTGCTGTCGTGGTGATGGTTTGCGTATTACCGCCATTCGACCAGGAATAATCGGTGTATCCGGAACCGGCATTCAGAGTAGAAGAACCTCCGGTGCAATACGTTAAATTACCTGAAATCGTCGGTGTTGGATTGGCATTCACCTGAACTATTTCTGTTGTCGAAGCAGGACATGCTCCGGAAGTTGTGTATTGTACGGAATATGTTGCTCCTGCTACTCCGTTAGAGATCACACCCGTTGATGCGTTGATTGTAGCTCCGTCCGTTGGTACAGGGCTGAATACAAATGTTCCTCCTGTTGTTGCAATGCCTGTCGGACCGTTTGTTGTTCCAAAACAGAAATCATTGAATGTGAATGAAGCATCGCCCGCTGTACTTATAGTTACTACGATCTGTTGAGTAGTAAAACAAGTCGGATCAGTTGGATCTTCAATTCTTACCCAATACGTTCCTGAAGCAGTAACAGTTGTTGAAATTGTTGGTCCGTCATTCTGTGCATCTGTTTGTGATGCGTGGTATGTCAATGTTGCTGCTTGGCTGGACGGATCAATTGCAGTTGCAAGATTCAATGTAGCAGGCGCGCATGCAGTCAGTGGATTGATTGTAACCGCAGGTGGAATACATCCGCCACACGGATCAACAGTGATTGCAATCGTTTCTGTATGTGTCGGGCATCCCGGGTTAGAGTTTGCAACCGTCAGAACATAGTTCGTACTGTTTGTAGGACATGCCTGTGTATTGATGCTATTCGGGTTGGAAAGTCCTGTAGTTGGCGCCCATGTTGTTGTAACAGGTCCATGAATCGGCGGATCATCAAACGTGATACTCCAACCATTCAATGTTCCTCCTCCGATTCCAAATCCCGGAGAACTGAATGTCAAAGTCCATACCCCGTTTGGATCACATCCGTTCAGATCGGAGAATGGTTCGTTCGGAGACCATGGTCCTCCCGCAGGGAATGTACCTCCGATTCCAGTTCCACCCACCGGTACAAAAACAGTATTGTTGTAGTTACCTGTTGCAACATTCGAAGGAGCCAAAACAATCTGACAACCTCCCGGAGAAGTAAGTGTTACTGTAAATCCGGATGTATTGATGTTACATGTTTGTCCGAAATTGATCGGAGAACCGTTACAGTTGCAACCTCCAAACGTCGTACAGAAAAACGTTCCTGAAAAATTAAATCCATTAATGGTTACATTCTGAATCAATCCATCGTAAATGCTGTTGGTGTTGATGCCTTGCACATTGATATTAACAGATGTGGAAGTAGAAACAACAACTTCAAATTCATTGTTTTCATAGGTTTCAATTCCTCCCGGATCCATTACCTGAACAGCTGTTCCTGTGATATCAGCACAATCGCCAACACAAATAGTCGTTGGGTTTGCAGCAACATCTACATCATACACAGGATCCAGTACCACAACTGTCACATTTGCTGTACATGTTTGTCCTGTTCCGGTAGTAATGGTTACAGGATAAGTCGTCGTAGTGGTCGGAGAGACTGGTGTTGGGTGCGCCCCTCCGGAGCTTCCCGTTCCGTATGAATATCCGTCGTGTCCCCAGACAACCTCTGCGTTTACATCATTCTGTACAATTTGGACGTTATCGATTCCCCAGTGGTCAAAACCTGCACCTGAATCTGCTGTCTGGTGCCAGCGAAACATGGTATTGGATGTAATCGCAGCGGCAGGAATTTGGAAGCACCAGTTGTTCCAGCTCGTATAGGGTGTATTGTATCCTCCCTGCGGATCAAAATAGTTAATTGTTACCCAGGTTGCACCTCCATCCGTTGAATATTGGAAATAAACCCCTTCATTTGGTTCATCCGGTCCTTCACACGGTGCATTCCCACCTTGTGTTGCAAACAACAAATCAAAGCAGATTGTTACTCCGGCCGTCGCCGATGAAAGATTAAACGATGCAGATGTCAGGGTTCGGGGAACACTTGTATTGGCATCCATCCAGGCATGAGGAGTTCCGTCTACACCTCCCGGAGAACAAGGATTAGAAAAACTTGTAGCCCCTGGTGTACTGCTCCATCCGGAACCAAATCCGGAGTTAAAATTTTCATTCATAACAACAGTTCCTGATCCAGAACCAAAAGCAGTGAGTGTTGTGCTTTGTCCGCAATAAATTTGCTCAGGACTGGCACTGGCTGTTATTTCACATTGACTAAACGACAATGAGCTGATTCCTGCCCCGATCAATAAGGCAGTAAGCTGATTGCTAATTTTCATAATAGTTATTTAATAGTAAGATTGATAATGTTGAAATCCTGTAATGATTTTTTGATGAATCCTTTGTTATCCTTTTTGAATAAATAGTATGTTTTATCATTCTTTTTGGAATCATCATATTGCAAGTATCCATTTGCAGGAATTGCAACAACAAAATCTTCTTCCTGTGTTAGTGCTGTTTCTCCATACTTCACTTCGCGGTTAAAATGTAATTCAACCGGAGTTGCAGTATGATTTTCATACTTAAAAATAAAGCGTTGATGACTGATGTCGTCCGCAGGATTGTCGTGTTTGATTTCAGCAATGTAAACTGAGACCTGTTCATTTGAAGTAATAGCTTGCCACTCCTGGCAATATCCATCTAACCCAAATATGGAGAGAGATAAAAGAGTTAAAACTGATTTCATAAATAATTAATAGCTTAAGAGTATATTAACATAATGTCGCTATTAAGAACGTCCGCTTTTTGTTGAAGGATGCATCCGTTTTTGAAAAAAAATGAAAAATAACACGTTTGGCATATTACCTGAAAAATATAACAGAATTCAAGCGTTTTTATGCTGATAGTCAAGCTATGGATGAAAATCTACTCTTAAAAAAATAGGCGCTATTCTAAAATTTGGATGATCTTTTCACCATGGATATACGGATTAGAAGGGAACGAACAAATAAAAAAATGACACCGAATTAACAGTCAATAGAGGTAATCCATGAATCTGTGGTTATCGAACAGCACCAAAAAAGATACATTTCTTATGAGAAATATTCTTTGAATACTCCTTTTTTTGCTGTCTGATAACTGGCAACTGCAAAGAGCACATAGGCAATAATCAATGAGAGAATGCCATAAAAACTGACACTCGTACTCAATGCCAATCCACCGTCTGAAAATACGCCGTCCAAAATCAGTTTGAATCCAAAGAAAACTGTAAATCCAAAGAAGGTAATGATCCCAAAGATTTTTATAAAATAAAGAAAAAAGCTACGGATAATCAGTTTGGGGTGATATCCCATACGAATCAGGGTGCGGACTTCGTATGCATTTCGCGACATCAACAGTTGTAAATACTGAATCAGCACCAAACAAGATACAAATACAGCAATGACGGAAATCCCCAGAATAACGAGTATCAACGTGCTGATAATACTTTTCAAACGCCCGACAACCATTTGGGAGTTTTTCGATTCCAATCCATGTTTGGTCAGGTATTGTTCCACCAATCCAAATTCGTTTTCTTCACCGGAAATCATGATCTGTGTAATCTTTTTGTCGGCCCCCAATGCAAAATGCGTGTTTCCGTACTCCATAAATGATTGCGGAACAAGAATGGATGCAACCTCATTGGTGAAACCGATTATTCGCGCGCCGATAAATTCTTTCTTTTCATTGTTTCGGATTGTAAATTTGAATTGAATCTCTTTGGCAAGGTCGTCTGAAACCTGTGGAATTCCGCTGGCACTCATAAACGTGTTCAACATCACCAGGAAATCACGGGGAAGAATAATGGGAACAAGGGTATCCCCTTCTTTCCAATGCCATTTATCTGATTTTACATCCAGAAAAGCAGGGTCAACCGTTTGAATAAAGACATCCGAACGAAAATAAGGCACGTGCGGGTCGTCTGTCTGAAAAGATACATCAAAGTTGTTTGACAATACTGGTTTAACATCTGAAATGAACTTCTCCTTTTTCATATTTTCAATCTCCGATTCGGAAAAATCCGTTCTGGCCATTCCCAGCACTGCCCCGGAGTTTACTCTCTTCTGAACAATCAGTGTATTGGGACCTAAAATCTCTGTTCCTCTTCCGAACTCGTTTACTTTAACCAGGTAATGAATAGATGTTACTAAAAAGGTAATGCCCAAAAATGAACCTACGATGGCAATAATCAGTTGTTTTTTATCCTGATTGCGAAACAATAATTGCTGTAACATGACTTATAGATTTAGCGTGTAGTCAAATGAAAATTGGTGATCATCCCCAAGAGAAGTCAATACAAATCCGGCACCCAGATCATTTGTTCGTTGGTGAATCATCTTCATGCATAATTGCGTATTAACCTCATCCAGGTGAGAAAAAGGTTCATCCATGATTAACCACTCATAGGGTTGTGCCAACGCACGGATAATGGCAACACGTTGCTGCTGCCCCATCGATAAAATACCGCACTTTTGTTCCCACTTATCGGCGATCCCTAACTGATCGAGCTGGCTGATTAATTCTGCTTCCGAAAAACAATTTGTCAGGGTATTTTTTATCAACAGGTTTTCTTTCACCGTCAGGGAAGGAAATAGTTGTAAATCCTGGAAAACGACAGCTAATTTTTTCTTTCTCAATTCCGTCCACTCATCCGGTGTAAATGCTTTCACATCTTTTCCGTCGTATGCAATGACTCCTGCATAGTCATGACGCAACCCGAGTACTGTAGATGTAAACGTCGACTTTCCTTTCCCGCTGGCTGCATTCAGCATGATTTTTTTCCCGGGCTCCAACACAACATCATTCCCCCAAATACTTTCAGTCCCATGTTTGATGGAGGAAAGCGGATGCGGCATTACTTGCTTCAACGTAATTTTCATTTTTGTCGTTTTTGAAGGTCAGGCAATTATTGTTCCAAAAACAGGAACAACAGCTAATCAATTGACATTAAAATTGTTGATCAATAAAATACATCAACGAAGCAATTGCTGCGCACCCTAACTCCAGTTCACGTTTGTTGACATTTTCAAAAACATCGCTCGGAGCATGGTGAAAGTCAAAATAACGTTGAGAATCCGGAACAAATCCAAACAGCGGAATACCGGGAAATTGTTTTTTCAACGGAGAAATATCCACCCCTCCATACCCTTTCTCAAAAATGTGGAGTTCATACGGTCGCATAGCAGGCTCGAGGTTTTTCAAAAAAGTCAGCTTATCTTCCGGTCCGTCACAATGAAATCCTCTTGGTGCAAACCCTCCTCTGTCACTTTCAATTGCTGCAATGTGTTCTTCTCCTTTGTCTTTTACCCATTTCGCATAATTTTCACCTCCCTGGTTTCCGTTTTCCTCATTCATAAAAAAGACAACCCTCAGTGTATGTTTCGGTTTGTAATTCAACTGCTTCAAAATACGCAATGCCTCCAGTGAATGCATCACTCCTGCTCCGTCGTCATGTGCTCCTTCACCTGTGTCCCATGAATCCAGATGCCCTCCGACAGTAATAATTTTATTCGGAGCAACGGTTCCTTTCAACTCTGCAATGACATTGTAAGAAGGCACCATTCCAAAATCCTGGCAATTCAATTTCATTACGAACTGTGCTTTCTGTGTTTTCAGTAATGTACTCAGCTTTTCAGCATCACTGGTAGAAATTGCTGCTGCCGGAATTTTTTTCACGGAATCTACATAATTCATGACACCTGTATGCGGATGTCCGTCAACCGGCATACCTATTGAGCGAATGATCACACCTTTTGCACCTAATTTTGATGCTTCCACTGCTCCGTAACCGCGAATGGCATAACACCCTCCGTATGCTTTAAATGTAACGATGTCCTGTTCATTCATTGGTTGATTCAGGAATACAATTTTATTTTCCACCTGTTTCCGCGTTGCTTTCTTCAGTTCATCCAAGTGCTTAAACTCCACAACATCTGCTTCCATTGTTCCATCTGTTGCAATGCTTCCTCCCAGCGCAAGCAGATTTACCTTATGCAACACTTTATCGGAGGTGCGAATCCATCCTGCTTCTGTCGTTCCTCTTTTCCAGTAAGGAACCATCACAGGTTGAAGGTATACCTTATCAAAACCGTACGAGTCAAATAGTTTTTTCGACCATTCAACTGCCATTTCTGCTTCGGCAGATCCGGATAAACGGGCACCGATGTCCTTACAAAGACTTCTTAAATTTTCATAAGCATGTCCTTCTGACAAAGCAACATTGTAAATATTCCGAATGAATGCAGAATCTGACTGCTGAGAAAAAACAGAGAAATTCAGCATCAATACTAACACTAGTGTACGCATAAAAAGAGTTTGTGACGAATGTACTAAAAAAATAAATAGTACCATGGATTGCTGCCGGAAGTCGTGTATTGTTGTTGCCTTTCTCCCTGCTTTGGGGAAAAACACTACACATTGAATTAATTTACAAAAAATTAAACAACTTACAATCAGATAATTAATTAAAAACACTGAAATGGCATCATTTTGTAAAGTGTCATTGGTAAGAAATTAATTTAAAGTGAAGAGTTATGAAAAGATTATTTTTAATTGCCGGTTTTTCGATAGCATCAATGGCGATCTATGCGAATGTCAACACCGAAATGACAACAAACAACGTATTCATTGAAGTTGACGACAAAGGAAAAGTTGAAATCAAGCCAGAAGAGCTTCCTAAAAATACGATTGCAGCACTGGGAGATGTAAAAATTGAGAAGGCATTCCGTTTATCCGACGCTGAAGGAAATGTTTCCGGATACGAGGTAATTGTGAACGACGGACAGTCTAGCCACACCGTCCTTTTCGACAAAAGTGGAAATGCTCTAAAATAAATTTCCATTAATTTAAAAACCAGGTAGGCCGCTTTTTCCCAACAAAAGAGCGGCCTATTTTATTCTACTACTTTTTTTAACGATTTTAGTTTTTATGAACTAAGGTGTTTTCTGTATTTTTGTATGAAGATGAAAAAAATACTAATCGTTGACGACGATGTAACTTTTTGCCTGATGCTAAAAAGTTTCTTGTCTAAACAGAATTTTGATATCTACACTTCCGGAAATGTTAACAGTGCATTAGAGTTGATCTCCGAATTGTCATTTGATCTGATTCTAACGGATTATCAAATGCCTCAGAAAAACGGAATGGATCTGCTCAGGGAAATTGTAAAAAGAGGCGTGACAACACCTGTTGTGATCATGACCAGTCACGGAGATATCCGGTTAGCCGTCAAAACAATTAAAACAGGTGCGCATGATTACCTGACAAAACCAATCAATCCAAGTGAATTGCTTGAACTGGTAAAAAGCATTCTGCACAAAAATGAAGAGCCGTTAAAACCGGCAACAGCAACTCCCAAAAAGAAAAAACAGGAGCGAACATTCATTGAAGGTGTTTCTCCTGCCTGGTTAAAAGTAAAAGAGGAAATCAACACCATTGCTCCTACAAATTATTCAGTAATCATTGAGGGAGAAAGTGGAACAGGGAAAGAATTTGTAGCCCGGAAAATACATGAGTTAAGTGACAGAGCTGACAAACCGTTTGTTGCAATTGACTGCGGAACACTTTCCCAGGAAATGGCAAACAGTGAATTATTCGGACATGTGAAAGGATCATTCACCAGCTCGGTATCCGATAAAACAGGACAATTTGAATTGGCACATACCGGAACACTGTTTCTTGATGAGATCGGAAACCTGAGTTACGATGTTCAGATCAAATTGCTCCGTGCAATTCAGGAACGTTCTATTCGTAAAATCGGAGGCAACAACGACATTTCTATTGACGTACGGATCATTGTGGCAACAAATGAAAACCTCAACAAAGCGGTTGCAGAAGGAACATTCCGGGAGGATTTGTACCACCGCCTCAATGAATTCAAAATCAACCTGGCTCCGGTCAGGGAACGAAAAGAAGACATTCCGTTGTTTGCCGATTTTTATTTGCAACAATGCAATGATGAATTAAATAAAACAATCAAAGGATTTGACGCTGGTGTCGTTCAGTTATTCAGAAATTATTCCTGGCCCGGAAATTTGCGGGAATTAAAAAACTGTGTTCGTCGTTCTGCACTCATGACAAAAGGAGATTTGATTGACCAGGAAAGTCTTCCGTCAGAAATCAAAGTGACTGTGACACCTGAACAGTCCATTGAACTGAACACTGTTGATTTGAAAGTGCTATCTGAAAACCTTGAAAAAGAAAAAATCATACAGGCATTGAATGATGCACGTTTCAATAAAAGTAAAGCGGCAAAGATGCTGAACATTGACAGAAAAACGCTTTACAATAAGATGCGGGACTACAACCTGAATTCTTAATCCAGGTGTTTCAACTCTTTTTCAAGGCTGCTTAAAATTGCTGCAACGACTTGTTTCAAGCCATCAATATGATCGGAAATTTCCTGTTTGGTCAACTCTCTTTTTTCAGCTATGGATTCAAGGCAAGCTAAAATACGAATCACTTCATATGCCTCCAGCTGGCCAAACGTATTTTTCAACTTATGCGCCACTTCACTGATCTGACTCCAGTCTTCCTGTTGAAGAAACTGTTCCATTTCCATCAATTCATTTTGCGTTTGCGCAATGAATGTTTCAATAAAAATCCGCAGCGTTGTCGCATCATTATTGGCAAAAGCAATGAAATTATTCAGTGTATATGTTTCTGCTTCTGAAACCGGATGCACTGTCTCCTTTATTCCTGCGACAGTGTTACATAAAACATCCAGCAACTCTTTTTTCTTAAAAGGTTTGGGAAGGACTTCATACGAAACAGGCTCCTTGATTTCAACAGTTAAATTCCCTGAACAGATGATTAGATGAATATCCTTGTTCAACTTATTTTCATCTCCGTTTAACCGCTCTACCAACTCATAACCGCTCATTTCCGGCATGTTTAGATCGAGCATCAGGATATCAAACGGTCGCTCCTGCAACAACTGCCATGCTTCGAGTGCACTGTGACAGATCGTATATTCAATTCCCCACTGACTGAATAATGGTGACAATACAACAGGAATCATTTTATCATCATCTGCTACCAACAGCTTTTTTCCTTTCAATTGAACAATAGCTGCATAATTGACTGTATCTTGCACCGGATAATCCATTTCTTTTGCTTTTCGATAGGGAATCCGGAATGAAAATACAGATCCTCTTCCCGGTTCACTTTCCATCCAAATCCTCCCTCCCTGCAGTTCAACGATTTTTTTACTGATCGACAAACCAAGCCCGGTTCCTCCGAAATGCCGCTGAATGGCTTGATCTGCTTGTGTAAAATCATTGAATATTTCACTTTGCTTTTCGGCATCGATTCCAATTCCCGTGTCTTCCACATCACAATTGATATAATAGCAGCTTTTGGCTTCCGTAACTGAAACACTAATTTTCACATATCCTTCGTGTGTAAATTTGAGTGAATTACTCAGCAGGTTAATCATCAATTGTTTCAATCGAACGGGATCCCCGAGAAAAAAAGTTGTCTCCGGAGTTAATCCATTCCAGTTCACCTCGGAAATCAACTGTAATTGCTTGTCATTGACTCCATGCTGGAACATCTGCAGAATTTCGTCAATCACATATTGAACAGAAAAACCGATCTGTTCAAACCTGAGCAACCCTGCCCCTATTTTTGACAAATCCAGGATATCATTGACAATGTCTCTCAAATGTTCGGAAGACGTTATAATTGCATTTAATTTCTCCTTATCTTCACCAGACTCACTAACGCTCAACTGTTCTGAAAGTCCGATAATATTTGTCAAAGGCGTACGGATTTCATGACTCATATTGGCAAGAAAATCTTCCTTGGCTTTTGCAAGTCGATCTGTTTCAATCTTTTCTTTTTCCAACATCGCTTTGTAATAACTACTCCTGGAAATATCCGAAAAGACGAAGTGGCCGAACACAAGGGAAATAAACAAGCAAACCAACAAGATATATAACAACTGCTTGGACGAATCTTCTGCCATAACTTTAGATACGGACAGTTTTTGATTGATCATTTTTTTGTTCTCAATATCAATCACAGATAAGATGTGGTTGATTTTTGAAACAAGTAATGCCTGCGTCTCCAGTAATTTCAATTCTGTTGTCCGCAGTTTTTTCTTTTGATAATTCTTGGTCCGTTCGGCATCGGAGATTGTTTCTTTCACTCTTCCGATCAATTCCTCCATCTGCTGATAATAGGCTGTATCAATTTCTGTGTCCACAGAAATTTCGGTAATTGTTTTTGTCAGCCCCGCAGCTTCATCCGATGCATTTTGACCTTTTTTATCCTTGGTTTTTTTTGTTCTTTTTTTTCGGGATGTCGATTTATTATCCAGACTGTTTTCCGCATCGAGTGTATTTTCTTCGTTGCGCTCAGTTGTTTCTTTAATAATCTTGACACTGGAATAGGGGATGGATAAATTGGCCTTTGAAATGGAATCTTCTGCCAGTGAGATCAGTTGAGAAATCCCGTTAAAGTCATTTTTCCGGGACAAATCGTTTAACAAAATCCAGGTATCGATCGAATGCAGGTATTCTTTGAAGTAGTGTTTAATTGAATCCGTACCGGCATCTTTCAACTGTTCGTTCAGTGTATTGATTTTTTTGGAAACGGCTGCACGTTCATGAATATACTGCTCATAATCTCCCCGTTTGAATGTATTGGTATAGATCGTAGAATAGTTATTGATTTGTACAATCCCTTTTGATATCTCAGTAGCCACTTCCAGTTCCTGATTATCTTCACTCATCGTTTCAACCGAATGAATAATGGCATCAAAACTTCTGTAAACAAGAAAAACCGAAATCACGAATACAACCAACATGAAAGAGTAACCTGCTGCTACCTTTAATTTGGTTTTCTGTAAATTAAATTGCTGCGGATTATTCTTCATTAATACAAGCCTGATTTTAACATCTGTCCGTGTTAAAGATATCATTTTGCCATTCATCAGCAAAATTAAATCCACCAACAATTGTTAAGGAGCGCAAAAAATCAGGGCAGTTCCTTGAGGTTATCCAGTGCCCATCGATGATTTTTTTTGATGGACAGGATTTTAAGGTAATACCTTCTGGCTGTTGTGTATTCTCCGGAAAGATGTGCATCGTAAGCCAATATAGCAAGTTGATCTATTTGTACCAACTTGTAATTTTCCTGTGCCAGGTGATTCGACGGATCAATGTGAATGGCCGCCTGGTAATATTGTTTCGCTACTTTTAACTCGTGCTTTTTATGATAAGCAATTCCTTTTGTGCACTGCCACTGACTGGACCAGGGAGCATAAAACAAGGTTGCAGCAGCAATGGAGAACGGTAGTCCGAAAAGAAGTAACAACTGCCATCTGACAACGCTTTCCCGTTGGCTTATTCCCATCAGAAATCCCCAGAAAATCCCTCCGATCTTTGCCTCTATTGCAATTTCCTCACCAAACAGTTGGTTGTTGATAATCATAAAAATCAACAGGAAAAACAACGCAATTCCAAATACATACATGTATTTCATTTTAAAGCGTTCATCCCGGAATGACATGATGAGAATCAATACATAAAATCCAAATAAAGCACTTGAAATACCCAATCCGGCATCATCCGTAAACGTCAATTGGATCATCGAGCCAAAAATGGAACTTACCAATCCGAAAGCAGCCATCTTAAACCATCCGATACGCCGCTCAATAAATGCTCCAAACAACCACAAACCAACCAGGTTGGCAAGCAGGTGCAACAGATTAATATGAATCAGATTATTGGTAATAACACCATAGACATGACCGGAATAAATTTGTGTGGCGTATGGAGCTCCGAAATATTCCAGGTACTTTGGACTCACCTCCATACTTCCGGAAAGAATCGCCATCACCAGGTACACACAAAGTAACAACAACGAAAACAGTGTTGTAAACCAGGGAACGTGTTTATGCTCTGTAGATTCAATCATAGTTAGACGACTCACACAAAATTAACGTATAATTTGATTCACTGATTGTGTTTGCCGTCTAATTATTTAAGAGAATATTAAAAATCGGTCACTAACTGGTATTTTTCAATCAGTTTACGCAAGTTGATCAACGCATAGCGCATACGGCCAAGTGCTGTATTGATACTGATCTCTTCCATGTCTGCAATTTCCTTGAAAGACATGTCCTGGAAAATGCGTTGTTTCAATATTTCACGCTGAGAATCCGGCAGGTGCTCAATTAAATTGACCATCTGGTTTTTTAATTCATCTAATGTAATCTGGTCTTGTACGTTCAGTTCTTCGAGTGCCAGAGTACTGAAAATATTGAACTCTTCATTTTTAGAAGAAGTTTCTGAAATCATGCGCACTTTATTCGCTTTTCTGAAGTGATCAATTACCAGGTTATGCGCAATACGCATTACCCACGGAAGGAATTTTCCGTCTTCGTTATAGGATCCCAGTTTAATTGTTCGGATAACTTTAATGAATGTCTCCTGAAAGATATCTTCAGCAAGTAACCTGTCTTTTACTTTCAATAAAATGTAACGGTGGATTTTATCCTTGTGACGCATAACCAACACCTCAAAAGCCTTTTCGTTTCCATCGATGTAGTCTCTTACTAAGACGCTATCGTCCAAATAATTCATAGCCATAATACTCAATTTAGGTTTTTGAATCCCTTATAAATTCTTCAACTGTTCAAAATGAGTAAAATCTGCTATAGGCGATGTTTTAAAAAATGTTATACGAATTGCTAAGGTAATGCATTTTTTTAAACGCAACTATAAAAATGTGAAAAAATGTGAAAATAAAAGTTAGACTCACCTAACTATTTATTATTTTTGTGCAAAATAACCAACGACACATGCACGAGATTTATGAATTTTTCAAAGAAGTGCATCCCGTAACGGGAGCACTGATTGCAACAACTTTTACGTGGTTGGCAACTGCAGCCGGAGCAGCCCTGGTATTCCTCTTCAAAGGAGCCAACAGAGGCGTGTTGGATGCCATGTTGGGATTCACCGGAGGGGTAATGATTGCAGCCAGCTTCTGGTCGCTTCTGAGTCCCGCAATAGAATTATCCGCAGAAACGTATTCGGAGTCAATGAAATGGGTTCCGGCTGCCGTTGGCTTTTTAGCAGGGGCATTGTTCCTGTTTGCACTCGACAAAAAATTGCCGCACCTGCACATCAATTTCAAGAAAGAAGAAAAAGAAGGTGTTAAAACGCAGCTACATCATACAACATTAATGGTACTTGCCATTACCCTGCACAACATCCCGGAAGGATTAGCAGTCGGTGTACTTTTCGGTGCAGCAGCCTCCGGAACCGAAGAAGCGTTAATGGCAGCAATCACACTGGCGATAGGAATCGGTATTCAAAATTTTCCGGAAGGATTTGCAGTTTCCATGCCGCTTCGAAGAGCAGGAGCTTCCCGGTTAAAAAGTTTCTGGTACGGTCAGCTGTCTGCTATTGTTGAGCCAATTGCCGGAGTAATCGGAGCATTAGCCGTTATTTACATCGAACCGATCTTGCCGTATGCATTAGCATTTGCTGCCGGGGCGATGGTCTATGTTGTCGTTGAAGAAGTAATACCGGAGACACAGCGCGATAAGTACACAGACATTGCAGTCCTTGGATTTATCGGCGGATTTACAGTAATGATGATCCTGGATGTCGGATTGGGATAAAAACCTGTCGTTGATTCTAAAGATAATTGTAACTTTGAAAGCAATTAAAACACCCTCCAACGCCATGAAAGTTATCTTAAGTACTTTTTCTCTTTTATGTATACTGTGGTCTTGCTCAGAAAAGGCCCCCGTTCCCAAACCCCCGCTTTATTTACGAACAGAACTTCCCGAACACGAATATGTTGCTTTCAGCGATAATTGCCCGTACACGTTCGAGGTATCAAAACTATACACCGTTAAAACGATACAGCAAGGATCAGAATCAAACTGCCACAAAGACATCGATTTGGGCCCTCTGAAGGGAATTATAAACTTTTCGTACATCAACATGACCGAATCACTGGGTACCTATGTTAATTACTCCAATGATAAAGTAGGTGAACACAAAATAAAAGCGACCGGGATTGAAAGCGAAAACTTTATTTACCCTGAAAAGCGGGTATATGGCACCATCTTTAAATTACAGGGAGACGTTGCCACACCATTCCAATTCTACCTCACGGACTCAACCAAAAATTTTGTGAGCGGGGTTGTCTATTTTAATAGTGTACCGAATTACGACTCACTTCGACCTTCATTGAACTACCTTGAAAAAGACCTCTATCACCTGATCAATACATTTGAATGGAAGTAAAAGAAGCGGTCGTTTATTTATCGCTGGGCACCAACCTTGGCGACAGAAAGCACAACCTTGCTACCGCAATTAAAGTGCTGGCAAAAGAGGCCGGAATCATTACACACATTTCTTCCATCTATGAAAGCAACGCATGGGGATATCGTTCTGATAACAATTATTACAACTGCTGTATTGCAATCACCACTACCCTATCCCCGCATCAGCTGATTCAAGCAACTGAAGCAATCGAACAATCAATGGGGCGGTTAAAAACAACATTGTATACAGACCGGATCATCGACATCGATATTTTATTTTACGATGACCTGATTATCAATGGAGCAACATTAACAATTCCACATCCACACATAGCAGAAAGAGGTTTTGTTCTGCTCCCGCTAAAGGAGATTGCACCCGATTTATACCATTATAAACATTTTTTAACAATCGATCAGTTATGCAGTAACCAGCAACAACTCGGTGAAACTTATAGGGTTGATGGTTTTAAAACCCAAGATATTATTAATTGATAAAATCTTTGGAAAAGAATATTTTTTAGTTAGATTTGCAAACAATTGGTAAGAATTTATACGTTGAGAATTATGAAAAAACAAAGTATCAAAGGTTTAGCGTTTATCGCTGTTGCAGGTTCTTTAGTTACAAGCTGTGACTTATTGAAGGACCTGGACTATACAGTTACGCCAGATCCACTAGAAATGCATGGAGACTCTGTGAGAGTTAAAGTCGATGTAACATTCCCTGAAAAAGGTATCAAGAAGAAAGTTTCTGCTGAGATCAACCCTTCTATCGCTTCTACACAGTTGAAGCCATTGATGGTGCAAGGTGAAAAGGCAACAGGAAACGGAACTGTTATCCAATATAAAGCCGGAGGAAAAGTTACTTACACAGACGTTGTTCCGTACAAATCAGACATGGAAGTATCTGCGTTGTCTGTAACAGGAAAAGTTTTCAAAGGAGCGAAAGAAAAAGAACAATTGGACGTAATCAGAATTGCTGACGCGACAATCATCACTCCATATTTGGTAAACAAAGATTTCCGTGTAATTTACGAAGCTGATCAGTTCAAGCGTGTTACTGAGGAAAAACAATTTGCTCAGATCAATTACGAAAAAGGAAAATCAAATGTTCGTCCTGCGGAATTGAAAGACAAAGACATCGTTGAATTGCAAAACTGGTTAACAAAAGTTCAACCAAACGCAAAAGTGAACATCAAATCAATTGAAATCGTTGGTTACGCTTCACCGGAAGGAGAAGAAGACAAAAACAACACATTGTCAACTGATCGTTCAAATACAGGTAAAGAAACTGTTGTTGGTGTAGCGAAAAAAGCGAAAAATGACAAAGCACAAACAGATATCTTCAAATTGAAGGGAAGTGGTGAGGACTTTGCAGGATTCAAAAGAGAATTGCAAGCATCTAAATTCAACGAAGATGAGAAGAATTTGATCTTACGCGTTTTGGAAATGTATCAAGATCCGGTTAAACGTGAAGAAGAAATGCGTGCAATGGGTAAAACATTTACTCAATTAGATAAAGACATCTTCCCATTGTTGCGTCGTTCTGAAATCCACGTTATTTATGATTTAACAGGATATTCTGACGAAGAATTGAAGGCTATTTCAGTTTCTAATCCTGATTCTTTGAAATTGGAAGAGTTGTTGTTTACTGCAACTTTGACAAACGATTTGAATGAGAAATTGAGATTGTACCAAGTGGCTGCTAAAAACTTCCCTCAGGACCACAGAGCATTCAACAACATCGGTGCAGTTTATTACGAGCAAAACAAATTGGGTGAAGCAAAAACACAATTTGAAAAAGCAAACGGAATGAAAGACAATGCAATCGCTAAAAACAACCTGGGAGCAATCGCAGGTGTTCAAGGAGACAGAGCGAAAGCAAAACAATTGTTCGGACAAGCAAACGGAGCTGGTGCTCAGGTAAATTACAACAA
>DHNG01000025.1:42514-51490 GCA_002409405.1 Flavobacteriales bacterium UBA5422
TCTTGGATATTCAGGATGGGAAATATGCATCAGCAGTTTCTAACTTTGGTTCTGAAGCAACATTCAACAAAGCGTTGGCTCAATTGTTAAACGGTGATAACGCAGGTGCAACAAAAACAATCGACGGTTCTGACGATGCGGAAAGTGCACAAGGTTACTACCTGAAAGCAATCGCAGCGAAACGCGATAAGAAAGATGCTGAAGCAACAAGCAACATCAGCAAAGCGGCAGCAAAAGATGCTTCTTTCGGAGAGAAAGCTACACGTGACAGAGAGTTTGTTACTCCTGTAGCAGTAGAAAAAGCAGCGGCAGCAGCAGCTGACAAGAAATAAGAATACGTAGTATACGATAAAAAATCCCGCTGATTAAATTTCAGCGGGATTTTTGTTTTCACACAAATTTCATTAACCTTTAATATGTTAATAAATTTACGTCGTATTTGATTTTAATCGTGCGATTCTGCTTACATTTGTCCCATTATTTTAAATTGTAAATTAATAGATATGGCTCGAGACATATTTCAAAAAATAAAAGAAAACAGAGGTCCGATCGGAAAGTATTCCAAAGGAGTACATGGTTACTTTACCTTCCCGAAACTGGAAGGTGAATTAGGTCCGAAAATGATTTTTAGAGGTAAAGAATGTTTGGTTTGGTCGCTGAACAATTACCTTGGGTTGGCAAACCACCCGGAAGTAAGAGAAACAGACGCCAAAGCGGCAGAACAATATGGTATGGCTTACCCGATGGGGGCTCGCATGATGACAGGTCAAACAAGTGAACATGAAGCATTCGAAAACGAAATTGCTGAGTTCATGGGAAAAGAAGATGCGATTTTGCTGAATTTCGGTTACCAGGGAATGGTATCTGCAATTGACTCCCTGACAGACAGAAACGATGTGATTGTATACGACAGTGAATCACACGCGTGTATTTTGGACGGAATGCGTCTGCACACAGGAAAACGTTTTGTATTCCAACACAACGACATGGAAAGCTTCGACAAGCAGATGAAAAATGCAACTGCTTTGGTAGAAAAAACAGGTGGAGGGATCCTTGTGATTACAGAAGGTGTGTTCGGAATGGCAGGAGACCAGGGGAAATTAAAAGAAATCGTTGAATTCAGAAAATCAGGAAAATACAACTTCCGTATTTTTGTGGACGATGCACACGGATTCGGAACACTTGGAAAAACAGGACAAGGTGCTGCTGAAGAACAAGGAGTACAGGACGAAATAGACATTTTGTTCGGTACGTTTGCAAAATCATTTGCATCTGTAGGAGGATTTATCTGTGCAGAGGAAAGTATCATTGAATACTTCCGCTACAACATGCGTTCACAGATGTTTGCAAAGGCGTTGCCAATGGTGAATACAATCGGAGCACGTAAGCGATTGGATTTATTGAAAAAACACCCTGAATACAAAGATAAATTGTGGGAAATTGCAAATGCGTTGCAATCAGGATTTAAAAAAGCAGGTTTTGATATCGGAAAAACAAATTCGTGTGTAACACCTGTTTTCATGCAAGGAAACCTGGCTGAAGCAACCAACCTGACATTTGATTTGAGAGAAAATTACAATATTTTCTGTTCAATTGTGATCTACCCGGTTGTTCCGAAAGATACAATTATGCTACGCATTATCCCTACCGCTTCTCATACATTGGAAGATGTAGAATACACCATCGAAACATTCAAGAAATTGAAAGCAAAACTAGATGGCGGAGAATACAAAGCAGAAGAATTGGCAACTGTAGAAGTTGACAAGAAAAAATAAGAAAAAATCAACAAGGAAAGACCGTTCAAATGAGCGGTCTTTTTTATTGTCCCTATATGAGGAATCCGTATATTATCTTATTTATTTCTCTTGGAATGAGTGCAATTACGTTATGGCTCACCGAATTTATGGTATTCGGGCATTTCACAGAATGGACAATGCAACACACAGGAAACAGACTGACCTATCACATTCCGTTAATCGACGCTTACCTGTTCAGATTCTTCCCATTGATTACAGGAGTCAGCTTGCTCATGATTGACAAAAACACATCCGTAAAGAAGCTCCTATTAACGATTGGCATTACGTTCATTGCTATTGTATCACTTTTACTGGCGGGTTTCTTTATTACGATATACAGTTGGCCACAAGGCTTCGGCATGAAGTCACGGGTTCAGCCATTTGATCATTATTGGACAGTACTTATTCTCACAGGAATTATTTTACCCATCCTATTCGTTGGCCTTAGAAGGAAGAGAACAAAAAATGACGACGAAATTATTGATAAACTATAAGCTTACTTGTCGCCTATATAAATGGTAGCAATACCTCCCGACACTATTTTTGACCGCACATTCCGGTAGCCAACTTTTGTAAGAATCGCTTCGAAATCTTTTCCTTCCGGAAATGCCTGAATGGAATCAGGAAGATACGTATAAGCACGTGTGTCTTTCGAAAATAACTTTCCAAAAAACGGGATGATGTATTTTGAATGAAATTTATAGTATTGTTTTACGGGAAACTTCTTCGGCTTGGAAAACTCCAAAATCACTCCTCTCCCACCCGGACGAAGTACGCGAAGCATTTCAGACAGTCCTTTTTCAAGGTTCTCATAATTGCGGACACCAAATCCAACCGTCAACCCATCAAAATAATCATCTTCAAACGGTAGGTTTTCAGAATCTCCCAGTTGCATAGAAATAACACTGTCCACACCTTTCGCTTTCATCTTCTCTCTTCCGACCTGCAGCATTCCTTCCGAAATATCCATTCCGACGATTTCTGATGGATTGAGCTTTAAAAGTGCCAATGCAAAATCACCTGTACCTGTTGCCAGATCCAATAAACGTTTTGGCTGAAGATTCCTGAGCTGAGCCACAGCTTTCTTTCGCCAGATTCTGTCAATTCCTACAGATAGAAAATGGTTCAGGAAATCATATTTTTGAGAGATGTTATTAAACATTTCCGCCACTTCCTGCTTTTTACTTTTGTCTTCATCGCCATATGGCTTCACTGCTGTACCCACACCTCTATCGTTTGATATTTTGAGGTACAAAAATCGGTAAAATATACGGTTTGAAAAAATAAATTGCTGAAAAATACACAGATTCTGATTGTGTAAATTCAAGAGTCCTCAAATCACTGGCAGAATCAAATGAAAACAGAAAATCCCATCCGAATATCCTTGCCCTGTCAATATTTTCAACTAATTTTGTCAAAAACTTATTTTATGTTGGTACACGCACACTCCGGACTTCGTTGGATCGTTTTGTTACTCTTAGTAGTAGCTGTTTTCAACGCGCTTTCAAAATTAAAATCTTCGACTTATACAAACGGAGATCGCAAGCTGAACTTGTTTGCAATGGTATTTTACCATGTACAGTTTTTACTGGGATGGGTTTTGTATTTTTTCTCAACTAAAGTTTTATTCATCGAAGGATGGATGAAGTCGGCAACAAATGGCGGTATGTATCGTTTTTTCAACCTGGAACACGCATTAATGATGACCATTGCTTTCGTTTTATTGACGATCGGGCATTCAAAGTCTAAGAAAGCTGCACCTGGTAAAAAGCACAAAACGATTGCTGTATTTTACACGATTGCATTGATTTTAATTCTGGCAGCTATTCCATGGCCGTTCAGAGCTGCATTAGGAGGTTCATGGTTCTAAAAAACTATTGGTTTATGCTTGTAGCGTTTGCACTTGTTTCCTGCGGAAGTGATGTGCAAACCGGTAAATCAGGAGAACAGGGTGCGCTTCCAGATGGTGAAACACTGTACCTTGAGAATTGTGCTACGTGTCACGGAATTGATGGTACGCTTGGAAAAGCTGGCTCAAAAGACCTGACACAAACGACTTTACAAGTTCATGAATTAAAGAAAATTGTTGAAGTCGGAACAAGCAACGGAATGCCGCGTTTCAAAGAAATACTTGGAGGAGACGCGGAAGTAGAAGCCGTTGTACACTATATAATGGGATTTAAACGAATTAATGAGTAACGGACACGTTTTAGTCGACGCAGTAGAAGAACGTTGTATATTGGTTGGTGTGATCACCTCTGATATCAACGAAGACATTGCACATGAATACCTGGATGAATTAGAATTCCTTGCAGAGACAGCAGGAGCATTGACGCAACACCGCTTTTTGCAAAAAATGCCTATGCCTAACCCAAAAACGTTTGTAGGAACGGGAAAACTGGAGGAAATTCACCAATACATTAAAGACAATGAAATTGATCTGTGTATTTTTGATGATGAACTGAGCCCTTCTCAGCTACGCAACATTGAACGCACGCTGGAGATCAAAGTACTGGACAGAAACAACCTGATTCTTGATATTTTTGCTTCGCGGGCACGTACTTCCCATGCAAAGACACAAGTTGAACTAGCTCAACTCCAATACTTACTTCCTCGTTTGACGCGTATGTGGACGCACTTGGAACGACAGAAAGGAGGAATCGGGATGCGTGGACCGGGAGAGACTCAGATTGAGACGGACAGACGAATTATCCAACAAAAAATTTCCTTGCTGAAAACCCGCTTGTCAGAAATTGATAAACAAATGGCAATTCAACGGGGAAACAGAGGACAGTTGGTACGTGTTGCACTTGTTGGTTACACCAACGTAGGAAAAAGCACACTGATGAACCTGCTATCGAAATCAGAAGTATTTGCAGAAAATAAATTATTTGCAACCCTCGACACAACCGTTCGAAAAGTGGTGATCGACAATCTTCCGTTTTTACTGACGGATACTGTTGGATTCATTCGAAAGCTACCTCATCAACTGGTAGAGTCTTTCAAATCAACACTCGATGAAGTACGTGAAGCCGACATTCTGGTGCATGTACTCGATCTGGCACATCCAAATTTTGAAGATCACTACAATGTAGTCAATGAAACATTGAATGAGATCGATAAAACAGAAAAGCCAACGATCGTTATCTTCAACAAAATTGACCAGTTTGTATACCAACCTAAAGACGAAGATGATCTTTCTCCCCGTACAGCACAAAATTATTCACTCGACGAATTGAAGAAAACGTGGATGGCAAAAGTGAATCGCAATATGTGTGTCTTTATCTCTGCCCACGAAAAAACCAACATAGAAGAACTGAAAACCATGCTTTACGAGGAGGTGAAACGTATTTTTCAAGAGCGTTATCCCTACAACGATTTCTTGTATTAAAGCATTTCCGGGGAATAAGTGAGCTACCACGTAGAAGTATCATCGGGTTTGCAAAATCTTTTCTAAATTTATCGTGTGAATTTTCTTCAGACATCCATCGAATTTTTGAAAGGAGTGGGTCCGCAGCGCGCTGAATTACTCAAAAGCGAATTGGACATCCACACCTATGAAGATCTGCTGAATCATTTTCCATTCCGTTACATTGACCGCTCTCAATACCATTCTGTTGCGGAATTACCACAGGTAGATACTGCCGTACAACTGCGCGGATACATTATTGAAGTTAAGGAATCCGGAGTTGGAAAAAGAAGAAAACTAACAGCTAAGTTTGAAGACCATACGGGAATGATCGAACTGATCTGGTTCCAGGGAATCAAGTGGATTTTACCGGCACTCAAAAAAGGAGTTGAACTGCAGGTTTATGGAAAACCAAAGTTATTCGGTAAAAGCTGGAACATTCCCCATCCGGAAGTAACCGATTTTTCAAAAGTAAAACAGGAAGTAGGCCTGCAACCGGTTTATTCCACGACCGAAAAACTCACCGACAAGGGGTTGCATTCAAAAGGAATTGAAAAGCTACTAAAATCATTGGTTGAACAATTACCAGTACTTCCGGAAACACTACCATTGCAGTTGCTGCATCAACTCCGTTTAATGGATCGGAAAACAGCACTGGTACAAATTCATCAACCTGTAGGAGAAGAACACGCAATAAAAGCCAGGGGAAGATTAAAATTTGAAGAACTGTTTTACCTACAGATGGAATTATTGGTACGAAAACAACTCAGTGTTCAAAAAACAAAGGGATTTATCTTTTCGGATGTTGGCAACCTGTTTACCGATTTTTACAACAGGGGACTACCATTTGATCTGACCGGTGCTCAAAAACGTGTTCTGAAAGAAATCCGGAAAGATTTTCTGAACGGACATCACATGAATCGTTTATTACAGGGAGATGTAGGTGCCGGAAAAACACTTGTCGCTTTGCTAACTGCGTTGATGGGAATCGGAAACGGTTTTCAGGCAGCATTGATTGCTCCAACTGAAATATTGGCAACACAACATTTTGAAACCATTCGTGAATTGCTAAAGGATTTTCCTGTTAAAACAGCACTGTTAACAGGCTCCAGTAAGACAAAAGAGCGTAGGATTTTACACGAAGGATTACTGTCAGGAGAAATTCATTTATTGATCGGAACGCACGCTCTGCTGGAAAATACAGTAGAATTTAAGAATCTTGGCATTGTCATTATTGATGAACAGCACCGGTTTGGTGTTGCTCAACGGGCAAAAATGCGCCGAAAAAACACGACACCCCCGCATGTATTGATTATGACTGCCACACCTATTCCGCGCACACTTGCCATGACGTTCTATGGAGACCTGGATGTTTCCGTCATCGATGAGCTACCGCCGGGAAGAAAGCCGATTACAACCGTGCATCGAATGGAAAACAGCCGTTTGCAGGTATTCGGATTTATGAAAGAAGAAATCAGTAAAGGGCGGCAGATTTATATTGTGTATCCCTTGATCAATGAATCGGAAACGCTGGATTTCAATAACCTGATGGATGGGTATGAAGCCATTTCGAGGGCATTTCCGCTTCCGAACTATCGTGTCAGTATGGTTCATGGGAAATTGAAACCGGAAGAAAAAGAGTTTGAAATGCAACGATTTGTGAAAGGCGAAACTCAGATCATGGTGGCAACAACGGTAATTGAGGTTGGTGTGAACGTTCCCAATGCTTCAGTAATGATTATCGAAAGTGCCGAACGATTCGGATTATCTCAATTGCATCAGCTTAGAGGACGTGTAGGACGTGGTGCGGAGCAATCTTATTGTGTTTTGATGACCGGAAATAAATTATCCAAAGAAACAAAAAAGCGACTGGACACAATGGTTCGTACCAATGACGGGTTTGAAATTGCAGAAGTAGATTTGCAATTGCGAGGTCCCGGAGATTTACTCGGTACCCAGCAAAGTGGTGCATTGAATCTAAAAATTGCAGATCTGGCAAAAGATGCACAAATCGTAGTCAAAGCACGAGAAGAAGCACGGGCAATTCTGGAAAAAGATCCCAACCTGGAACTTCCTGAATATACTGTTGTACGAACAATTCTTACCGCTATTCTGAAGAAAAAGCCCAATTGGGGGAAAATTGCGTGAATCAACACGATAAAAAAAGCATTCTCATAGAGTAAAATAAAAAACCCGGTGGAAATCTCCACCGGGTTTTCTTAATATTGTAAATCAACTATTAGTTAGAAGACAATGTAAATGACTTATCCAATGTCTCTTTCGTTGTTGTTGAATTGTTTCCAGAAGCATTTGTAGAAGACGATGATCCTGTATATGTCAGGCTCAATGATTTCTTCTTAGATTCGCTGATCACATATGTTTCTGTGTTTTCTCCATCCAGGTATGTATTTGTATACTTGTCTGTTGATGTTGTGCTGTTGATATTTTGTGTTGTTTTTACAGTTGACTCAGAAGACAAAGTACTGAAAGATACACGCTCATTTTTCTTGAACTCACCAACTCCTGTCAAGAAATCCCAGTTTCCTTTATCGATTGTTGTTGTATTTGTTGTAACGATCAGGTTCGTTCCACCAATAGTTGTTGTGTCAACCTCAGTATAAGAAACTGTTCGTTCCCATGTTCCGTCTTTTTTGATACTCCATTTAGCATCGTTCAACGTAGCAGTTTCTTTCGTTGTGTTTCCTCCTGAAACATATGTTGTTGTTTTTTTACCGTTGGCATATTCAACTGTCTCAGTTGATGTAACACCACTTCCTGATGTAGAAGTCGACTTATCTGTGTGAGAATCGATCGTCCAGTCTGAATCCATTTTACCTTTTGACGATTTACCACAAGAAACCATTGTACCTGTAGTCAAAGTTGCAACAGCAACAAAAAAGAATAATTTTTTCATTTTCTTCGTAATTTTCAATTAATTAGTTATTTATAATTTTGAGGCAAATATACACGAAAAATTATTTAATGTGTAATTTTTAAACTTTTTAACGATTTTAATACGAAATTATTCGTACCCGTACTGTGTCATTTCCAGAAATAGTTCCTTTCCTGTACTGACATTTGTCACATCAAAATTGGAGATTTCCAGGTGTTGGTAGTGTTTTCTGACCAAACCGATCTTCTTGGCATATATTTCATGTTTTTTTCGCCACTGAATCAGGTTAAAGACATCTTCCTGAACAACTTTAATTGTTGAATCAAGGTGCATGTTATTGATATTCATCGGTACGTGAAGATCCTCATAGCCATAGATCAATTCGCCATTGGTATTGTAGGCATTGCCATTCCACTCTTTGTCAGCAGTTGGTGCGAATACCAGTTTTACAATCCGTTCATTTTCTTCTATTAATTCCCCTCTGTGATCAGCAATAATAATAAACCAGACATCTGACAGGTTCCAGTCATCCGCGGCAGTTGTGCGCTTATATCGCCGGTATTTGTAACCGACTCTACCTGAATTATCATGTACCGTATCCCCGATAACCGTTTTCAACTGGTATTCAACAGTATCTTTACTATTGTTTGACAAATGTGTGATCTCTTTTGCATCATAAATCACATAGCGTCCCTTTTCCACACCAAAATAATCATGGTGAAGATTAACATTGCCGGTCTCTTTTTTACATGAGAAGAGCAAGGTCAGGCACGTGAAAAGAAAAAATGATCTGTACATTGTGTTACGAAAATAAAACAATTCACTGATAAATAAGCTATTTTCTTCCTGAAATCAATTCATTGATCGGCTTTCCTTTT
>DHNG01000025.1:51613-83478 GCA_002409405.1 Flavobacteriales bacterium UBA5422
CATTGATCGGCTTTCCTTTTGCGGTTGGCATATCGATTTTCAACATGTGTGCAATTGTTGCAGGAATGTCAATCAATCCATATTCATCATGTACTTCCTTTCCTTTTTCAAAATCGGGCCCTAATGCAAGTAAGCTGATATGTGTACATCCGTCACATCTGCAACCATGACTTTCAAAGCCATTCTTCTTCCCATCCAGGTGCCGTCCGTGGTCATTTGTGATGTAAATTGCCGTCTTGTCTTTCATAACCGGATCGTTCTGAACCGTTTTCCATAAATCAAGTGCAAGTCCATCCAATTCTTTAATTCCTGCAATGTACCGTTCCCAGTTGCCCTGGTGTGCCCACGCATCAATATCAAGCAGGTTAATGATCGCAAGAGTTGGCTTATGTTCCAGAATAAGTTCTTTAAACGTAGGAAACATATCCCGGTCATTCGGATATCCCATTCCTGAGCCTTTTACTCCACAATACGTTGAAGGCATATAGGTATTCCACCACTCTTTGTCTTTTGTATTCGCCAACATTTCCAATTTCCCTTTGCTGGTTAGCACCCACGCCTTTCGCTTGTCCTGTTTGTATTGTTTGAGGTAATACTGAAAAATGTTCGGGTTTTTGGGAAGCTGTTTCCCCAGGTTGGAAATGCGTTGATAAACTCCTGTACACAATGCTGTATGCCCTGCATTTGTCAACGTAACTCCATTGTTTCTGAAATTCGTAAAAAACGTTCCCTCCTGTTTTAATACTGTTGACTGGTTGGGAATTAAATGATGGGTACTGTCGCCCCACGTTTCAGACCATCTTGGGCCATCTATAACGAGAATAATGTGGTATTTTGCTTTGTATTCAACCGGAGGATGCTCACCTGTACCTTCACGAAAGGAGTCAACTGTATTCCAAGACATTACAAATGGAATAATAAAGATGATGACAATTTTCCAATAATAATTTTTCATGTGTGTAAAATTAATCTTTTTTATCACGGAATCTATTTTTTAGAAGTTGTTTAACTTAATCACCATACGGAACTATCTTATCGTTAACTTTACCCTTGAAAACGGAAGATCTCAGAAATTGAAAAAAATAGTCACAGTCATTGGGGCACGGCCACAAATCATTAAAGCATCAGCAATCAGCAGAGCGATAAAAAATCAGTTTCAACACCAACTGAAAGAAATAATTGTTCATACAGGACAGCATTATGATGCCAACATGTCCGAACTGTTTTTTGATGAACTGCAAATTCCTAAACCAGCCTATAATCTGAATACAGGTAGTGGAACGCACGCTGCTCAAACAGCTAAAATGCTGGAAGGATTGGGGCATATTTTTGAACAGGAGCAGCCACATGCAGTGCTGGTGTACGGAGATACCAACTCAACACTCGCCGGGGCACTTGCTGCCGTGAAACTACACATTCCGGTTATCCATGTTGAAGCAGGCCTGAGAAGTTTCAACAAATCCATGCCGGAAGAAATTAACCGCATCACCGCTGATCATATGAGTACATTATTGTTTACTCCTACAGCTACAGGATTAACAAATCTGAAACGTGAAGGTTTTCATATTGAACCCCATTATCCTGTTTCTCTCGATGCCCCTGCCGTGTATCATTGCGGAGATATCATGTACGACAATAGCCTTCATTTTTCTACTGTTTCCGATGAACGTTCCACAATTCTGAGTCGGTATGCGTTAACAAAAGAGCAATTCATCTTGTGTACCATTCACCGCGATTCAAATACAGATAATCCGGATAACCTGGCATCCATTTTTAGGGCTTTACTGGATATTCAAAAACAATCCGGTCAAACAATTGTGTTACCGCTGCATCCCCGGACAAAAACAAAACTCAATACAAGCAGTGACGAGGAAACCTATCGTGAACTCATCAACAATCCGGCAATTATCATCATTGAACCTGTTGGGTTTCTGGATGTGATTGCACTGGAAAAAAATGCATCCGTTGTGATTACAGATAGTGGAGGTTTGCAAAAAGAAGCCTATTTCTTTCAACGTCCCTGTATTATTCTTCGTCCTCAGACAGAATGGGTCGAAATTGTAGAAAATGGAAATGCGATCCTGGCAGATGCCGATACAGAGAAAATTGTAACTGCGTTTAATGTATTGATGCAAACAACAGATTTCTCATTCCCTGAATTGTACGGAGATGGCAATGCCGCCCGTTTTATATGTGAAAAAATAATAACTGATTTGTAATGCTGCTCATATACGTTGATCAATTGTCGGACAGGTGTATTTACACGTTTGATTTTGTTTTCAGGCAAAACGAAATCCCTTACCGACTGACCAATGACAGCAGATTATTTTCCGAATTCCCGGGCACTAAACTGAACTATTCAGCCTATCCGTTTGAAGGAATAGAGCAACAAATTCCTTCTTCGTTGTTGTTTGAAGAATCCATTGTACACCATACCATTCAATTGGATGATTATTCCGGCGAACCTTGTTTGTCCATTGACAACATCGTTGACCCGTTTGCAGCTATTTTCTTTGTACTCTCGCGAATGGAAGAGTATTCGGAGAATGCTGTAAAAGACGAGCACAATCGCTTTTATGCCCAAAAGAGTGTTTTATTTCAATTGAACTTACTGGACAAACCGGTTTGTGACCGATGGACACGTGCCATTATTCAACATTTAGCAGGCATAGGAATTATTCAGCACACCTATACTCCCCGGAAATTAACCATCCACCCGACCTTCGACATTGACAACACGTATGCCTACCTGTTAAAAGACGGATACCGACACCTCCTCGCTGTTTCAAAGGACATTTTGACCTCCAATAAAGCCAGAAGAGCCGAAAGAAAAGCAGTGCATGCCACTGAAAGGAAAGATCCTTACGACACGTTTGATTACATTCTGAAAATAGCCGAAGACCATCCGGTCAACTTGTTTTGGTTGTTGGGAAATTACAATCAATACGACAGAAATATTTCCTATTCAAACCCGGAACACCAACAGTTGATCCGGAAAATGGCAGAAAAGTGTACGATCGGAATACATCCCAGTTATGCGTCTAATTCCGTTCCCAATCAATTGAATGAAGAAGTGAACCGTCTGAAAAATATCCTGGATCAACCGGTGAAGCATTCCAGGCAACATTTTCTGAAATTGGAAATCCCCTCTACCTATCAACAGTTAATCAGTGTGGGAATTACAGCTGATTATTCCATGGGGTATGCATCGGAAACCGGGTTCAGAGCAGGCACATTGCGGTCATTCAACTGGTATGATCTTTCAACCAATCAACCGACAACATTAATAATTCACCCGTTTGTATATATGGACGGAACGCTGTTGGAATACAAAAAATGGTCTGTTGCAGAAGCAAAAGCAGCCATTCAGCATTTATACAACGAAGCGCTACCATTCGGAGGAGATTTTTATTTCCTGTGGCACAATGAAACCATTGGAAATTATGGAAAATGGAACGGATGGCAGGAAGTCCTGGAATTCACATTGCATTTAAATCAGCAACAATAAAAAACAGATTCTATGAATAAAAAAATCGTAATCACAGCAGCAGCTTTATTGGCAGTAGCAATCATTTTGGGTGCATTCGGAGCACATGGATTGAAGGCAATCGTTTCTCCTGAAAAAGTAGAAAGCTTTGAAACCGGTGTCAAATACCAGTTTTATTCCGCGTTCGGTCTATTAATTCTGGGATTAAATACTGCAAAGTTTCATTTTTCGTTAAAGGTGGTGAACAGCTTACTATTGATTGGTACCTTCCTGTTCTCCTTCTCTATTTATTTTCTGAGTTTGCAGGAATATTTACAGGTAAAGCTATCATTCTTAGGACCAATAACGCCGCTTGGAGGAGTGTTGATGATTGCAGCCTGGGTTGTATTTATCTTCAAGTTGGTTGCTTCGCCGGTTGAGCAAAAAAACACATTGGATTAACCTGTTTTAAGAATTTTTATCGGTAATAAATAACCGTTGATTCAAGTCAGCGTATTTGCTGATGCGCTTAAAATAATAGGCCCATAGGATACTTCCTTTGTAGTAGCCGTTTTTATTCGAATTATTCGTTGATTGTCTGATTTCTTTCCTTTTCTTCAATAAAGTGGAGAGATTGGCATACATAGAGAAATGAGAGGTTAAGACAGCCCACAGATTTTTGAATTCCCCTTTTACCAAAAAACGAACTCCGGCAATTCCATCCAGGAACATCCGGGAAAACAATTTAGGAAACAACAACCCTTCGTGATTTTTAACGATCATGTACAGGCTGTTTCTGAAATTCAGGTATGTTTTTCGAGGTGACATATACGAAAGTGTTCCACCTCCCACGTGGTAGACAATTGATTTCGGTTGCACATGAAACGAATATCCCAACTTCTTCGCTCTCCAGCAGAGATCAATTTCTTCCATATGCGCAAAGAATGATTCATCGAATCCACCCAATCTGTGATAGACTTCTGAACGGATCAATAACGCTGCACCTGTAGCCCAAAAGACCTCTGTTGTACTGTCATATTGATGTTCATCCGCCTCTATACTGTCAAAAATTCTTCCACGGCAAAAAGGAAAATAATCCACATCCAGGTATCCTCCTGATGCTCCGGCATGTTCAAAATGATGTTTGTTGTGGTAACTCAACACCTTCGGCTGGCAACCTGCCACCCCCGTATCTTCCATTAATTCCAACAACGGAGAAAGCCAGTTTTCAGTCACTTCAATGTCCGAATTGAGGAGCAGGTAATACTTCGAATCAACATGTTTCAAAGCATCGTTATATCCTTTCGCAAATCCTCCGTTCGCTGCGTTGACAATAATTTCTACAGTGGGATAATGCGCACGCACAAAGTCTACGGAATCATCTGTAGAAGCATTGTCAGCCAGAATAATGCGCGCGTCTCCTGAAAAAGCAGTTACAGAAGGTAAAAACTGCCTGAGATAATTACAACCGTTCCAATTTAGTATAACAATAGAAAGTTCTCTCACCGTAAAATTTTGTGCAATTATACGGATTAATTACCTAATAATTGCCGCGCGTTGTTCCCCCATGAATCCGGGTTGTATTCATTCGGATCATCTACATTTCCTCTTTTGATACTACGGCTATTCAATTCTGCCTGCCAACGCGGATTTTTAAGTTCCCCGATCATATCTGAATGCAACAAACGATAGTTGTTGTTGACAAGATCCGGGTTGTAGAAAATAAATTTTTTGTTACTGTAAATCCCAATTTTGTTGTATTCCCACATCTCGTATGGATACTCAGATGCTGAAAGTTCTCTGTCAAGTGTTCTGCTGGGTGCACCATATTGAAGGTACACACGTCCTCTGTCTGTTTCAAAACCGGGTTGGAAGTTTGTTTTGAAATTGGACTGAACAAACTGAACCTGTTCTTTATATTTCATCCACGCTTCGTACGTATTCATCGGATCGATGTGTTTCCAGATTCCCTGAATCAATCTACGTGATTTCTCCTTATCTCGCAGTTTCAATGTGCTGAAAATTGTTTTTGCCTGGGCAGGACTTGAAATTGGAACCAAACTTGCTAAATAATAGTTGACACTGTCATCGGTAATCGACCCCTGAAAATTAGGGTCCAGAACCAATTCAGCAATATTGATGACCTGCTCTGCATCGTTGCTTCGTTCAAATTCATATTGTTGTGAAGACAATTCGTTGGTACTACCATCTAAAACAGTCATATTGAGCACATATTTCCCTGTCGGCAAATTAGTTAGATCCAATGTTTTAAACACAGGTACAACCTCCGCTGTTTTATGTTTTGTAGTACGGGTATATTCCCCTATTAATTGTTCTGTTTCACCATTAATTACCTGTTGACGGATTGAAAAAACAGAGTCTTCAAGCTGTCCGGAATTATACACTTCAAAATAAATCGGAAGTGCGTTCAATTCTGTCGGATAAAATGTTGAAATGCGTGGTAAAATATCGTATCCTGATTTGGAAAAAATTGTTTCTCCGTTGGTAGGTGATGCTGATTCTGCAATCAAAATTTCAGAGATGGATAATGCGTCTGTGTATTCGTCTACAACGAAATCAAACGCTGTTTTTATGGATGGATTCTGTGAGTTCAAATCCAACAACTCCAGCCCGCACTGATAGGTTCCGGGAGCAAGTGCAAACCGTTTGATATCGTAAAAATCATCGACGATACCGTCAACCATCAGTGGCGTACTCAACCGGTAAGCATCCGTAGCAACTACCTCCCCGTTTTGGGTAATATCGATCATCACTGCAACTTCTCCTACCAGGTCTTTCCCTTGTGGCTTGTATGCCAAGGTATATCCTACATATTGAAAATGCAATTCAACGTAGTTTCCGACTTCAGGTGCTGAAAACTGTTTGGTCTGTAAATAAGCTGTCAGTCGCTTTCCTTTGCTTGTTTGTGCGGAACTCATTGCCGGAATGAGTAGCAAAGCAACAAGTAACTGTATAAAACCAATTTTTTTCATAATTAATAATTTACCAACTATTAAAGGTACAAAAAAAGCGTACCATATCATTCTCTGACAACCTGCTATTTAGTGAAGTTACCCTTTCCTTGATTAAACGGCAGTGTTATGCTTCCGTTGTAGGAGTGCCAAAATTCATTCGCGCAACGCCATTGTGCTGCTCAACGTCCTGAATAACACCAAATGTTTGCTCATATTTTTGAATATTTTCGGCCAGAGCCTTCATAAACCGTTTTGCATTCTGGGGTGTCATGATAATACGGGATTTTACCTTTCCTTTCGGCACACCCGGCATGAGCTGAATAAAATCGCTGACAAATTCCCCCGGAGAATGAGTAATGATCGCAAGATTTGAATAAATCCCGGATGCCACATCCTCTGTTAATTCTATATTGAGCTGATTATCGTCGTGATTATGATCTTTTTTCATACTATTGTGTTTATATTAACGTATCTTTAAATAAAGTGCTAAGGTAGTGCTTTTGGACGGAAATTCGATGTGATAAGGCAATATTGTGCGTGGAAAATCGTAATTTAGCACTTGATAAAAGGACCAGACAGACGACTAAAAAGAATGGTATACGAAAAAAACATATTGGTAACCGGCGGAGCAGGATTTATCGGCTCTCATGTTGTACGGTTGTTGGTAAATAAGTATCCTGCATACAGGATTATTAATTTTGACAAGCTCACATACGCAGGTAATCTAAACAACCTCAGGGATGTGGAACACGCTGCGAACTATGTCTTTGTAAAAGGTGACATTGTATCCCGGACAGATGTTCAGCAAGCGTTCCGGGAGTATCAAATTTCAGATGTGATTCACCTCGCAGCTGAATCCCATGTTGACCGCTCGATCGAGGGGCCCATGGATTTTGTACTGACAAATGTAGAAGGAACAGTTAACCTGTTACAAATAGCAAAGGAAAACTGGGGTGCTGATACTCCACATGTTTTTCACCATGTCTCTACGGACGAAGTATATGGTTCACTGGGAGCAGAAGGACTTTTCTCAGAAACAACAGCATACGATCCCCGCAGTCCATATTCAGCATCCAAAGCAGCATCCGATCATTTCGTTAATGCTTTCTACCATACATACGGGCTGCCGGTCAAACTGTCGAATTGTTCTAACAACTACGGAAGTCATCATTTCCCCGAGAAACTGATTCCGTTGATGATCAACAACATCATTCACAAAAAACCATTGCCGATATATGGAAAAGGTGAAAACATAAGGGATTGGCTCTGGGTAGAAGATCATGCGAAGGCCATCGATCTTATTTTCCACACGGGAACAGTAGGCAATTCGTATAACATCGGAGGTCTGAATGAATGGAAAAACATTGACCTGGTAAAATTCTTGTGTCAATTGATGGATCAAAAATTAAACCGGGCAGATGGAGAATCAGCACAATTGATTACTTACGTAAAAGACCGTGCAGGACACGATTTACGGTACGCCATTGATGCTAAAAAACTCGAAACGGAATTGGGTTGGAAGCCTTCTATTACGTTTGAAGAAGGACTGGAAAAAACAGTCGATTGGTACCTCGAAAATCAGGATTGGGTCAAAGAAGTAACTTCAGGCGAATACCAGCAATATTATAAAAACATGTACGAAGCATAGCATGGGATTATTTGATCTTTTCAAGCAAAAAAAAGAGCTGGAGCCAATTGATTTTGGTCAGTTGAGAACAGACATGCACAGCCACCTGATTCCTGGAATTGATGATGGATCTCCGTCAATGGATGCTACGATCGCAATGCTTGCAAAATTTGAATCACTGGGGTATAAAAAAGTAATTACCACCCCACATGTGTACAGCGATTGTTATAAAAACACACCTGAGATTATCCTGGGAGGATTAAAAACGGTGCAGGAAACAATTCGTCAACTGGGACTTACGATCCAGGTGGAAGCAGCTGCCGAATATTATTGTGATGAATACTTTGCAGAACTGATTAAAACAGGAGAACTGCTCTCCATTGACAACAAATATGTACTGATGGAATTTCCGTTTATGTCGGAGCCTGACAATTGGAGGGAATTCATTTTTGGTGTCCAGACAGCAGGATATTTCCCGATCATTGCTCATTTTGAACGCTATGTATACTGGCACGGATCTGTTGAAATTGCACAAACCATGCGGGAATTGGGGGCAAAAATACAGCTAAACATCAATTCTTTAACAGGACATTACGGACCGGAAATCAAAAAACAAGGGGAAAAACTAATCGATCATCAATTACTCGATTTTATCGCAAGTGATTGCCACCGCATCCAGCATCTTTTACTAATGGAGTCGAATGCAAGGCTCCCCTATCTGCACAAAGCACTCACAACAAATCAGTTGCTGAATCATACACTTTCTGTAAAATAGTCGGAGCGATCGGGTGCTTTATTCCCTTGCTGAAATTGTTTTGTACAGCAATGCAACGATTTGTAATTTTTTCGTTATACCTTTGCATTTTAAATTCTGCTCGAGATGAACACAAAAAGTACCGGTAAAGGCAAAGCCTCAAGAACCGGAAAACCAAAATCAATTGCCGGAAAAACGACAGTGAATTCCAAAAGTCCTGTAAAAAAGTCTGCTTCAGGCAGCCAAAAACTAACAGGAAAAGCGCTAAAAGCAAAGAGTAAATACGTTGACTTTAAAGACAAACAGAAAAAGGGAGATCCCCTTCCAAGTTTCAATGAAAATGCTGTCCGACTCAATAAATACCTGTCCAATGCAGGAATTTGTTCCCGCCGTGAAGCAGATGTACTCATTGCAACAGGTGTTGTTTCTGTCAACGGAGAAATCATCACTGAACTTGGATACAAAATTGGCCCGACAGACGTTATAAAATACGATGGTCAAACAATCCGTGCTGAAGTGAAACGATACGTATTACTCAACAAACCAAAAGGATTTATCACGTCTTCCGACGACCCGTACGGACGTAAAACAGTGATGTCGTTGGTTAAAAAAGCATGTAAAGAACGTGTTTACCCGATCGGGCGACTTGATAAAGAGACAACTGGCTTGCTATTGTTCACCAATGACGGGGACATGGCGAAGAAACTAACACATCCCAAACACCGTGCATCTCAATTATTTGACGTGGAATTGAACAAACCGTTCAACGTAGAAGATGTGGAAAAACTATTGAAAGGAATTGATCTGGAAGACGGAACTTCCCGTTTTGAACAGGTTGAATTTGTCAAAGGTTCTCCGCGGGAGTTGGGTGTTGAAGTAAAAGGAGGGAAAAACCAGATCGTTCGTCGTACATTTGAATCATTGGGATATGAAGTTGTAAAACTGGACCGTGTTTCATTTGCAGGACTGACAAAAAAGGATCTACCAAGGGGCTATTACCGCCACCTGACGGAAAAAGAAGTTGCGTTTTTAAAGATGTCGTAATGAAACATGTATTAACTGTTCTCTTGTTGATTGTACTCGTATTGCCTGCTGCAGGACAAAAACGAAAATACTCCAAAAAGAAAGAAGCGGACGCCAAAGGAACATTGTTCTTTTACTGGGGTTACAACCGGTCGTTTTACACCAAAAGTAACATCCAGTTTCAGGGAAGCGGGTATGATTTTACGATGGCTGGTGCACGGGCGCATGACAATCCTTCTAAACTGGGATGGCATTATCTGAACCCGAAGTCACTGACCGTTCCGCAATTCAATATCAGAATCGGTTATTACATTAAAAACAACTGGGCGATCTCGTTCGGATACGACCACTTGAAATACATCTTCGCTGATCAGAATCAGGTACGATTGTCGGGATATATTGAACCCGGACTGGACACAGAATCCAATCTCTCAGGCAATTATGACAATGTGGACTATACGACCGACCGAACAAATTTTCACTACGAAAATTCGGATGGGTTAAACTACCTGCGTTTTGAATTGACCCGATCCTATCAATGGTATAAAACAAAGAGCGGATGGTTTGGATTTACAACCAATGCAAGTGCTTCTGCCGGAGCGTTGTTGTCCTATAATGATTTCCGTTTCGCCGGCCAGAACGACATGCGCACTATTTCTCTTTCAGGATACGGCCTTTCGGCACACCTGGGACTTCGTTTTGAGTTTTTCCAGCATGTATTCCTGCAAGCCAACTATGGTGGTGGGTTCATGCATCAGGTGCACGTCAAAACGAGGCCAAATGATGTTTCCGCCTACGCGCGACATGCGTACGGTTTTATGGAAATGAACGTGGTGATCGGTGCACTGTTCTACATTCGCACAAAAAATAATTGTAACTCCTGTCCTTCCTGGTGAGAAAATAATTTATTAAACGAAAAAAGCCATCTCTTCTTCAAGGATGGCTTTTTTTATGTTCGTTAAGCACTACTTTTTTCTTACATCCGTTTCAGCAACTCCATAAATTCATCTTTCTTTCTGACAGAAAGCGGGATCATTTGCTTGTTCTTTAAAACAATTGTGTTGCCACCATTTCCTTTGACATAATGATCAAAATACGCCATATTAATCAAATGCGATTGATGTGTTCTGAAAAAGTTATGGGGAGAAAGAATCGTATCGTATTCTTTCAGATTAGTTGAAACAACCAGCTTCGGAGCATTAATAAAGTGGAACGTTGTATAATTTTTATCTGATTCACAGTGAATGATGTCCTGAACGTGTACTGAATAAATGCGATCTGAGGTTTTAAGAATCAACTTCTGTAAATCTTTCGGGCGCTCCATATTGGCAAACAGGTTGGCCAGTTTCGCATTGAACACTTCCTGCCCCAACAATCCTTCAACTTTTTTCACCGCTTCTGTCAATTCGTATGCATCCAACGGCTTCAACAAGTAATCGATCGCAGAAAAGCGGAATGCGCGGACAGCATAATCTTCATGTCCGGTAATAAAAATCACTTTGAAGGTCACCGGAGTAAGTTGTTGCAACAAATCAAAACCGGTACCATCCGGCATGTCAATATCCAAGAACACCAAATCCGGAGTTAAATCTCGGATCAACTGCACACCTGAAGTAACCGAATCGGCTTGCCCTACAACAGTAACCGAAGGACAATGCAACCGGATCAATGCCGTATATTCTTCGCGAATGGTTTCAATATCTTCAATGATAACAGCTCTGAGCATATCTCTTTAATTTTCGTAAATATAAGGAATTTCAAACAGGACTTTTGCCCCTCTCACTTGTTGATTTTCATCCCGAATGTCACCGGCCTGAAATTTGAAATGGGTTGTTTTAGAATAGTGAGACAAACGCTCTTTCGTAATCGACATGGCCATTGACTTATGGTTTTCCGCCTGTTTAGAAGCAGAGAATCCGACTCCGTTATCCTTCACTTCAAAAAACAGTTTCTTGCCCTGTAGCAGAAATCGGACAGAAATACGCCCTCCCTGCTGTTTCCCCGCCAGACCATGTTTAATGGCATTTTCCACAAACGGTTGTGCCAACATCGGAGGAATAAAAAAAGCATCCGTATCCATATTCTCCGGAACCGAAATGGAGAAATCAAACATGTTTCCGTACAATAATTGCTGGATAGACAGGTAGTTTCGGAGGATTTCCGTTTCTTCGGTTAGTGAAATGTAATTTTCATTGGAACTTTCCAGTACCTGACGTGTCAAACTGGAGAATCGATTCAGGTATTCGATGGCAGCTTCTTCTTTTTTTCCATGAATGAGACTTCGAACGTTTTGAATGGAATTAAAAATAAAGTGCGGATTCATTTGTGAGCGTTTCAGCTTTTGCTCTGTCAGCAATTGTTTATTCTCCATTTTAATTTTGCGGACGTTGATCCACATTACCCCAAACCCGATAAAGATTAGGACCGCGACAAAACCAATACCAAACAGAACCGTTTGCAAACGAAAAACAACAAGTTCATTTTCTTTGTTCTGCATATCCTGCTCCAGGAAATTCGCTTTCTCTACCGATTTATCAAGACTGTCTTTTAGATAATACTTGTACTTGATCGCAGCGACCATATCCCGCACTTCCTCACGAATGGTGGTATCCGGCTCCTGGTGATTCTTGTCGTACTGAATCTCTGAAAGCAACATAAAAAACGGCTTTTTGAGTGTATCTAACTCAAATTTATTCGCAGTTGCCATTCCTTGTGAAGCATATTCCTGGGCCTTTTCATAATCGCGGTGAGTGTTATAGATTTTTGCCATCTGCAAGTAGGAAACGGCCGTTCCCTTCCCATATTCCAATTCCCCGGCAAGGTCTCCTGCTTTCTGCAAGAGTTGAATCGCCTTTTTGGGATTAGCAGTTGTTATCCTGACAGCCGAATCAATCAGCAGGTCCACACGGGTACTGTCTTGAAAGATGGGGGATTCCTGCTTCCCCTGACGAGTACCTTTATGATTGGATTGAGCAAAGTACACTGCAGGAATCAGCATTAAAATACCGGTCAGGAAATAATTAAATACAGCGTTCATTCTCACATTTAATTTTTTAGCATCGCATTCAGTGTCAAAAGTAAACATTTATGACGGGGAAAGGCATCGGAAAAAGGGCAAAAAAACGAATATCATTCGATACAGCACGGATTTCATTTAAAACGGGTCTAATATATATTTCCCGATATTACCTGTTCTTTATTGTTTTATTTTTGGGCGAAATTAAGGCAAATCCTGACTGAATAAAGAAAGCGTAAAAACAGAACGTGAGGCATTTTTATAATTTTGAGTAACTACCACACGTTACTTTTCCAGGAGGCAGCAGTAGTAATAAATTAACAAATATAAAGAATAAAACGTATGGGAATTTTTAGCGGCCTGTTCAAGAAGAACAATGATTTGGTAGCACATTCAAAGGATCTTTCAATGGAGGAGATTGAAAAAATACAATTGTCGTTAAAAGACAAAATGGATGCTGACACCTACAATTCAACATTCAACCAAGCGTGCCGACTGATTCCGAAAGGAAAATACACAGAGGCAATTGCATTGTTTAGCGCGATCGAAGAAAATTCTACAGATGCACATGAAAAAGGGAATTGTCAAAATCAGATTGGTGTTTGTCATTTCTTTCTGGGAGATTTCGAAAAAGCGATTGAATTTTATGCTCAATCGTATAAAAATGGTTTCGATAAAAGCATGATGGATGATAACATTTGGGAAGCGTGCGAAGAATTGATGAAAGCAGACGGAGATAAAGCAAAATGGTCGCGCTATTACCTGGACTTAATTCCAGACGGAAAATACACTGGAAAAGCACAAAAGCATGTGTAACTGATAGCAGTTTTGATACAATCAAACTGAATTCAACACCTAACTTAACCACTATTCATTGTATAGAAATAACTAAAATTGTCAGTTATTACACGTAAGAAATGACAATTAAAATACGGAAGAAGCTCAAAAGAAAACCATGTCGAAAAATGAAGAGTCATTTAAACAAGTCTATGAATTCCGGAACTAAAATAGTGGTTCTTCTTTTACATTTAGTTGTGCTTCAAAGCTGTAGTTACGGCAGTCCAACCAAAAGCAACAAGGAAGCAGTCATTCATTCGGAGCAAGAAAACAATGATAACAATCCGTTAGCTGCTTACAAATATGTTTACTCGTTTCATGAAGGATTTGCCATTGTAGCGAAAGATAAAAAATTTGGGTATATTGACAAAAAAGGCAACATCGCAGTGCCTTGCAAGTATGATTATGCACACCATTTCAGCAATGGATTTGCAAGGATTGAGCTACAAGGAAAATATGGATTCATTAATGCTGCGGGTAAAGAAATCACTCCGGCAAAGTACGATTTTGCAAACGACTTTGTAAACGGCAGAGCATTGGTAAAGTTGAATGAAAAATGGGGGTTTATTGATCAACAAGGCACCGAGATTATCCCAATAATACATGACAGTGCCAGTGAGTTTTCAGAGGAAGTAACCACTGTAAAAGAAAACGATCGATGGTTTATTATTGACACGTTGAATAATCGGAAGCCTGTTTCACATAACTGTACCAGCCTCTCTTCTTTTCATGACGGGTTGGCATCCATTGAAATAGGAGGAAAAAGCGGCTGTATGAACAAAAAGGGAACCATTGTTATTTCTCCCCGGTATACATATGTATTTTTCTTTGACGATGGTTTGGCAATGGTTGATTTGGATGAAAAACATGGATTCATCAACACAAAAGGGCAGGTAGTCATTCCCTTGTTGTATGATAATTATCCCCATTTCAGTGATGGACTGGCAGCTGTCAGCATCAATGATAAGTATGGTTTTATTGATAAAACCGGAAAAATGGTTATTGCGCCACAATACAATAATGTCTTTGGTTTTTACGATGGCCTTGGTCTGGCCGGAGTATATATTGAAGGGAAAGTAGGCTGTATCAATAAAAAAGGAGAACTGGTTATTCCTGCCATTTACGACATGATAGAAGTCGGTGAAGGTGTCATCGGAGTGATTGCCGGCGAGGAAGGTCAGTTTCTTGACCTGCAAGGGAATGTACTTTTTCCTGAAGTGTATGAAAACTTATACGGCTTTAGTGACGGAGCTGCTTTGGTAAAACAAAACGGAAACTGGTTTTTTATCGATAAGCAAGGAAAACGGTTATTTTAAAACCACACAATTTCATGAAATTAGTTCAACTCATTTTGATAGTGTTGCTTATAACAAGCGGCTCGGTTTTTGCTCAAAAAGGTATGCAAGGACAGAAAATTCCGGGAAGAAAATATACCAAACGTCCACCCGCAGCTGTAGCTGATCTATCCTGGCAAGGTTCTTATTATGGTGTAACGAATTGCGCCAATTGTGATGGCATAGACATGGAATTAACGTTGAAAAAAGGCAATAAATACGTCTTCAGCACAAAAGCCGCTAATACCAAGGAGCCTGCATACATTCAAAAAGGCAGATTCGTGTGGGACGGGGACATTGTTTTTCTCGAAAAAGCGTTACTTGAAATGCCGTACATGTTTAAAGTAGAAGCATTTCAGGTAAAAGCAATCTTCGATATTTTTGGAGAGTTGAAAGGAGCAGACTGGGAAGGATATACCTTGATCATGCCACATATTATTCGCGTGGAATAAAACACTATTTTCAATTGTAGTCAATATATAAAAACAATCTCCCTGTGTGGGTTAACTATAAAAAAAATGAAAAAAACAGCACTCATCATCATTGCTTTAGTAAGTATAACAAATCTCAAAGCACAAACCATTGAATCCGGAAGCCGAAACACCATTGGCTATATCAAACCGGATGGAACCATTGAAAATAGTAGCCGTTCTACGCTGGGATACATCAAAAATGATGGCACCATAGAGGACAAGAGTCGAAACACGATCGGTTATATTAAGAACGACGGAACGATCGAAAACAAAAGCCGTTCTACCGTTGGTTATGTAAAAAAAGACGGAACTGTAGAAAACAGCAGTCACACCACTTTAGGCTATATCAAAGATGACGGAACTGTAGAAAATGCAAGTCGCAGTACAATCGGTTACGCCAGAGGTGTTAAAAAGGAATGGGCAGCGGTTGTGTATTTCTTTTTTAACCTGTAACCGGTAATCTGTGAAATGAAAAGATACTGAACCTAACAGAAGTAGGTACCAGCTCTAAACTGCAACAATCGCAGTTGAACATTCCTCATGCGGAACGTGTTACAAACTTGATGACGAGAACTGAGTAGGATACGATCCTTCATCATTTGAAAAACGATCGTATCCTACTCAGTTGTTCCCCTACCTCATCAATGTTAAAAACCCTTCGTAGGTATGTAAGAGATCACCCACATCAGTTGCTACGATACGATAGAAGTAAACTCCTTCTGTTGCTTTCTTGTTGTTTTCTGTATGCCCATCCCAAATGATGAGTTCAGACATAAATTCAAGGTGGTGAAAATCTGAACTGAATACCACATTTCCCCATCGGTTTAAGATGGTACATGACATCTTTTTGATTCCTGCAAACTGAAGCTGAAACACATCGTTTACGAAGTCATTATTCGGAGTAAATACATTGGGAATTTGCAGGTCATATTCTTCGCAAATTTCAATGGTGTCAGTAGCTGAATCCTGGCATTCTCCATCAAATGTATAGCTGATAACATAAACTCCTGTTTCTGTATTATGGAGTGAAATCTCACCGGTAGACGGATCAATATTCCCATTGTTATTCATACTAAAAATACCTCCCTGATCACCTGTTATCACAGGTACAGGATTAGATCCGGGAAGACAATATTTTTCATCTGTGTAATTAAACCCGGTATTTTTTTGTGCATCAACACGAATAACAGTACTTGCCTGGTTAAAGCAGGACACTCCGGTCAGCATATAATTGATGGTCCACAACCCCGGACCGGCAATTGCCGGATCGAAAACACCTTGCTGAGAATCAACAACTCCCGTTCCGATCCAGCTTCCGCCAGGTGTGTCACTTTGGAATGGAATTGGGTCGGAAGTTTCGCAAATTTCGTTAGGAACAGTTAAGATAGCTGTCGTTTCCGGAGTAATTGTAAGTGTGATCTGAGCGCTTACCTGCGGACAAGCATTCCCTGGAGCAATTGTTGAAATCGTCAACAATACCGTTCCGTTAGTAAGGTCATTCTGTCCGGGAGTATATGTCGCATTTAATAACGCAGGGTTGTCAAAAGAACCATCCCCGGAAGTAGACCAATTAATTGTAGGATTGCCCGTTTCCGTTGCAGTACAGATAAACAACTGATTGGCACAAATACTGGTGTCATTACCTGCATTGAGCGTATATTCTTGATGCACCTCAATCTGCGTCACATCGCTTCCTCCACAAGCTCCTGTTGTATACGTGATTTCCCAGGTTCCGGTACCGGCCTGAGCAGGAGAGAATTCGCCATTTGAACTGTTAACAATCCCTGTTCCTGACCAAATTCCACCGGCAGGATTTGCTGATAACGTAACATTCGGAGATGCAGAACACAATGGAGTTATGTCATCAATAACAGGAACAGTACCTGGAATAATGGTCACGATCAATTCATCTGAAACCTGCATGCATGGCGTAGCAGGGATATCAGAAGTTAACGTCAGAATAACCGAACCATTAGCAATGTCATTTTGCCCGGGCGTATATACAGCATTTATCAGCGTGTTATTATCAAATGTGCCATCTCCGCTACTTGTCCATGTATGGGATTGCACACCACCTGAAGATCCGTTTAATGTGACTGTTTCTCCCTGACAGACACTTTGGTCAGGTCCTGCATCAATGCTATAATTACATGTGCTGCATGTTCCACCTGCGGGTTTGATACACAAATTGTCCATGTAAAAATGTCCCGTTTTTCCGCTACAAGCTGCTGTTCCCGAATTCGCGTTCGGATAGAAATACACCAAAACGCGATCGTACACCCCATCTGCTGTATAGGTCATACTTTGATGCCCCCAATTTCCAACAGATATTGCTGAACAATTGATGGAAACACTTGGTGTCGGGTAAGGAGGGGAAGCAATCGGGTAAAACGGATTGGTGAGACATGTCACAGGATTTGAGGAATTAAAGAATAAAAAACCAAAATCCATACAATTACCGACAAGTTTTTTATAGCAGGGACCAAAAGGCCGGTCAACGGTGAACATTTCAAAATCAATCTCATAATTTTGACCAGCTACCGTTTGCTGATCCAGGGTCAGGATGAAGGATTCAAATTGATACGATGTATTGTTGAACATTCCCCCAAAAAAGCCGATAAATCCATCACCACTTGGGATATTGGCTTGTGCATTCATACTGCAATAAGCTCCCTCGGCACCAGGGCTATTGGTTAGAAAACCGCATGAAGCGTTATAATAATCCGGGGTTACCGTACACGATTCTATTCCAATCACGTTATTCACCTGTCCCAGTGTAGTCGGGCATGTGGTATAATTCTCAAAATCTCCATTACTAAAGAGATTTTGCGCAAAAAGCTGATTCGAACCGAAAATAATTATAAAAAACGTGAGAAATTGAGTTTTTAAATTCATTGAATGATAATTTTTGAGTTTTGGATTTTATTGTTTTGAATAAATTTTATATGATACAAACCATTCGGGTAGGAACTCAAATCAATGGTAACAACTCCCTGGTGTTTATCAAATTCAAACTGTTCAACCAGACGCGAATCCGTTGAAAATATCTCAAGCACGAATGCTTGACTGTCCTTCACCAGTAACTTCACCTCATCCTCAACCGGATTCGGGTATACAATAACCAGATCTTCTTCAGATGTTCGCGTAATTACAATTACTTCCGACAGTGTAATCGTACCATCAAAATCTGTTTGTTTTAATGTGTAATAGGTTACCGGATAATATGGCTCTTCGTCATACACTTCATAGTTACGGATTTCAGAAGAATTTCCTGCCCCATCAAGAACGGCAACTTTTTCCCAAGTACTTCCGTTTTCGGAACGATAGAGCGTGAAGTAATCATTATTCCGCTCTGATGCAGTAGTCCAAAACAACTTATTGATACCTCCCGCTGGCTGGCCATCGAAATCGATGAGTGAAATGGATAGTACAACCAGAGGAGTACTACATGTGCGGTCAATTACATCCCCATTTCCGATAACCGGGCTTAACAGTGCACTTTTGATCACTGTTTGGAATCCCGTTGCTGTTTGGTCCGTCAGAACCGGAGTGGGTAAATTCATAACCGAACCGACTGCCTGGCTATAGGCACAGGACAATCCATCTGAAGGAACTTTCATCATTGAAAAATGAGTTGTGCCATTCGAGTATAATCCTGCCATCAACATATTTCCAGAAGCATCTATGGTGACTCCGTTTGCTTCGGAATCCTCTGTATCTGTTACAGAACTATATCCTCTAAAAAGGGATGCGCTGCCATCTGAAGCAATGGCAACTATCCATGTAACATCCTGGGTACCCGTATTTCTGTCTTGCCAACCAGTTGCAAGATACCCGCTGCCTGATTTGGTAACGGATCTGAATTCTTCTGCAGCAGCTGATCCATACGTATTCGTCCAAACGTTGGTTATTAGCGATCCACTTGCGGTAAAACGCATGGCATAACCATCCGATACTCCAGCACCCAATCCGTAAGTTCGGCCAAAAACAGTATAATCATTTGCAGAATTCTCTACAATTCCATTAAGCTCATCAGTGCTCCCACTCCCCCATTTCTTACCAAACGTAACAACCAGAGCAGCAGTCATTTTCACCATAAAAAAATCATTGTTTGTTTTCCCTACACATAGGAAACCATTATCGGCAGTTTGAATCAAATCAAAAAATTCTGATGCCCCGGAACCATTTCTCAATTGTTTTTCACTGATAAAACTCCCGTCGCTATTATTCAATGTTGCGAAATAAGCAATATCAACAGTACTGGAACCAACTTTACCGCAGATAGCAATGTTCCCGTCACTTGTCTTTACAATAGCATTTCCATAATCCGTCGAACTTGTACCAATGGCTCTTGTCCATTGATGAACACCCGAAAAATTAACCTTTGTAACGATGATGTCTGTCCCGCCGGCACCAAAAGAAGCCGTGTTTCCAACCATAACATAACCATCAGCTGTTTCAACAACATCATTTGCCCTATCACTGGAAGATGTTCCTCCTCCGATTGAAGTACTCCAGTCTACCAACGAATCTTTGTAGGTTTTAACAATGCGAATTTCATTATTCGTTGATTTGCTTCCAACCCAAACAGCAGTGTCTGACCCCGAAACAGCAATAACACTTCTCGCCCAACCGCCATTTATTCGTTGTATGTATGAATTTTGTCCTGAAAGCCTTCCATAGAATAAGCAGATAAATAAAAAAAATAACACGGAAGATGTCAGTTTTTCATGATAAAAAATAAATCGAGTATTCATTGCGTAATTTTTGGCAAATTAACCCCGACTATAAAAAACCTACAAATTTTTCAAGTAGACAAAAGGTGGACAGAAAGGCTTTAAATCTTTATTATTGTTGATTATATTAAAAAACAAAAGGTAGACATTTACAAATTTTTCAAAAATTGAGGCAGGTCTTCATCTGTTTCGAGATTCAGTTTTTTTCGCAGCCTGTAACGACTTTTTTTGACACCGTCAAATGAAATATTAAAAATAGACGCAATGTCTTTTGTAGAAAGATCCAATACCAGGAGTGAGGCTAATTTCTTCTCACTTTTTGTTAAATTCGGAAAATGAGATTCCAACTTATGAAAAAATGATTTCAAGTTTTCATCCAGTTGAAGTTCGAATTTTTGACGGTCCCGCTCCAATTGTACATTCTGATTTAGTTGTATCGAAAATGCCTTTATTTTTGTTTCATCTTGCGGGTTTTTCATGATTTCTTTGACGTCTGTTTTGATCCTGTCTAAGAATTCATTTTTTTCAATAATTGTCAGTGCAAATTGTTCCAGTTCTTTATTTTTATACTGAAGTTCATCCGAAAGCTTCTTTTTTTCCACCTCCAGCAATGCCTCTTTTAAACGTGTTTTTTGCAGTGAAATTCGTGCATTTCTATAAATCAACAAAATAACCATCATAAGTAAAACGGCAGCTGAAACCGTAAACCAAAGTGTTTTACTTTTTAGTTCTACTTCTTTTTCAATCAACTTATACTCGGTATCCTTCTTTCTCAGTTCATGTTTTTTTTCTACCTCTGAAATGCGTGTCAGGATATCTTCATTAGCTATTTTATCTTTTATCTCCAGATATTTATCTTGAAAATACAATGCGTTCTTGTAATCACTCAGTTCTTTATAGATATCACTTAGATTAGAATAATTTGTCAATAAGTAATGTGCATCATCTGATTCATTCAAATAAGAATTGGACTTCTTAAATAAACGAATTGCTTCCGGGTACAAGCCCTCCTTCTGTTTAATGTAAGCAATATTAGAAATTGTCACCCCTACCCCTGCTTTGCTGTTTATTTCCTCAAAAACCACTAATGCCATGTTGTATTTTTCTAAGGCAGCATTTGTATTATTCATTTTTGAGTAAATAGCACCTATGTTATTCAATACTCCGCCATATTGGATGGCATTGTTTTCCCACGAATAAAATTTCTCACACTTATTAAAGTAATACAGGGAACTATCCAGTTTCTCGGAACTACCATAAGCAATCCCCAGTAGAAAATAACAATTGATCAGTTCTTTTTTATTTTTATCAGGGTGCTTTTGATAGTATTTCTTTGACTCCATTAAATAATCACGTGCTTTTTCATACTTCGAAATCCGGAGATTGATGGCAGCAAGATCCATTAACACATCCCCCACAGCATGATCATCTTGAATGGTTTCATATGCGCTTTTTGCCTTTAAGTAATAGTTTACCGCAGACTGCAGTTCATTATTTTCGGAATAGGTATCACCGATGAGTTTCAATATTTTGGGCTTTAGAACAGTTTCAGTTGGCCTTAGTTCTTGAAGCGCCGATTTTAATTGATACAATGCTTCTGAATAGTTGTCATTGTCAAAAAACAACTGTGCCAGTTCATACCTTTTTCTTGCAGAATTACGATCATTTTCATTTATTTCAGTCAACAACCGAGCAATTGAATCGGTGGAAGAAAGCTGTGTATTTCCGGTAGGAGCAAAAACGAACAAAAAGAATCCCAAGCAAAATAAATCTCTCGTGAACAATCTCATAGAGGCAAATTTAGAATTAACTTTTAAGGATCAAAGTACAAATCGTGGATTTGCAATTACTCCAACAGTAAAAAGAAATCGATTCCCCAGTCCATATAACCAGAAGTGGATGTCTGAAGTATATCAACTAAAGAAAACAGCTATCAGAAAAATCTTCTTCAAATCTGGCTAAAGTACAAACAAGTAACAATTTTATTCTTCCTTATTTTGTTCAGTTAAGTGAATCATACAACGGTTAAATGCCGTTAAGTCATCTCCTAACGTTGAAAAGAAATCAATATCTGCCTTTTCAACTGCTGTCAATGCTGTTTGCAACACGTTAGCTCCTTCATCCGTCAGTTTGATGACCTTGGCCCTCGTGTCGGTCGGATGTTCTTGCCTGCTGATAAATTTTTTCTCTTCCAATGTCCGTAGCACTTTAGAAACCATCATTCGATCTGCATTCCCCTGATTTGCGATGTCGACTTGCGTCACATTTTCATTTTCCCGCGACAACCACCCCAATGCAGCCAATAACACAAACTGGGTCTGTGTCAGGTTTAACGGATCCAGCACCTTTTTCTGTTTGCGCTGCCACAACAAGGTCAATTGCCCCAGAAGGTATCCCGGACTATCATCAGGGCTTTTAAACTTAAATTCTATTTTTTTAGTCATATTATTGCTGAAGCATTTGTGTCGAAATTAACTCAAAATCATGTCGGTTGATCTCAAAAAATCCAAACCGAAACGGATATCCCCATTTTTGTTTATCCTGAATGAATTCCAATTCGTTAATTAATGGCAGAATCGAAACATCCCGGTGCTCAAAAAACGCAATATCTCTTCGGGAAGGACAGAAATCCGGTGTCATTTGAAACGCATACGTGTCTTCATTTTTCACTTTTCCGATTGCTGTAAATTCCTGGCATTTATCCAACTTCCCCATTGTCTGTTTCCCCGAATAGTAAATTACGAAGCCACCTGTTCGCATCCGTTTCAACGGTGCAACTTTACCATGACAAGCCTGGGCAATCCCTGCTTCGATTCCCGCTTTCACGTGATCTTTTGAAGCTACAATCACCCAATATTTCGTTACTCGTTCAGTATTCATCGATTACTTCGTTTCTAAAAAAGTGAGTTTATATCCATCCAGATCCTTCACGTGAAATGCCCGTCCAAAAGGTGTTTCAATGATCGGTCCGGCTGTAGTTACTCCGTTTGAAATGAATTGTTCTTTCAATTCGTCCACATCCTCATTCACTGCAAACCAAAGTGCCACACCTACTCCTAACTCTTTTCCTTCAATTGGTTCGAGCGGTGTTCGAATAGCGAAACTTGCTTCTCCCTGGTTGTACTTAAAAATACAGGCTTGCGGATTCGTATCACCAATTTCAAATCCCAACTGTTGGGTATAAAAGTCTTTTGATGCTTCCAGATTGTTTACCTGAAGAGATGCAAATGTTAATTGTTTCATGGCATAAAAATTAAATTGTTGTCACAAATATAATATACTCGACAACAATATGCAGTTAATTTGTATTTTTTAATAAAACCGGGGATTACGATAGCTATCGAAACAATACAGATGATCAACTCACATATTCAATCGTTTCTTTATTTTTTTCACCTGCTTCAACGTTTGCAGATTATCTGGGAGTATTTTGAGTGATTCAGTAAAAAAAACAGTGCCGACATATATTCCTTTCTTTTCAGGTATGCTTCTCCCAACCCATCGTAACAAATCCAAGGGTGTTGTGAATAGCTGAGATACATTTTGAACACATTAATTGCTGAAAGCAGTTCATTTTTATCAAGAAAATCTCTCCCGACAGTCATGATTTCATTCTCAAAGAAGTCGGGCATTGGCCCCAAATCTGCTGATTTGATGTAGCCTTCCAAAGCTGTGGAATCTTTACAGAGATTGGTTTCCTGAAGTAACCGAACCAACTCTTTTGTTTTGTTGTATCGCTGAAACTGTTGCTGACCTTTGACATTATCAGGAAACAAAGAAGGGATAACCAAAATAGCATCTTCTTTACTCAACTCATCTGCCAACTTAAATTTTACCGAATGTGTGTAGTCATGGTAAAAAAACAGATTGATGGTTCCTTCGCTCAAGTCATAAATAGTTGTATACAACGTACCACCTGAATTGAGTGGCCATTTTTGGTGTGTGGTATCCGAAAGTGCAATCAAATAACTGAGGCTCGTATCGGCTCCCATTGCAAGCATTTTTCGCCCCTTCTGGTAATATGGGAGGTCCACCTCATCTATGTCAGGAGTTCTTGACGGGCAAAAGTTAGAAGCCAGGTAAGTTGCTTCCTCACTCTTTATTAACGTGTCTGCTTCAACAATAAGAAAAGTTCCGGATTTGTCTACAAACATCAACATTCCCCGTCGTAAAGAGCTTAAATCATACTTCTCTAAAAATGTACATACCTCTTCAATCGTTTCGCATGTCTTCATGATTATCTTCATCATGTCAGCCTTGAATATTGGTTTCCCTGGTTGTTTCCCGGGAACATAATCATTAATTGCAAATCCGTCATAGACCAATCCTTTTTCATTCATTGCGCCTTGCGGATACATATCGTCATATCCCACAAACATACAACCATATTCTCCTGCTTTTCCTTTTTCAAACCAAATTCGTGTGTTCGAATTCCAATAGTCTTCATTGTTCCCGACAAAGGTCTTACCGGATTGTGTTATTTTATATACTGTACATGCTCCGGAATAAAAACAGTTGAAAACGAAAAGAAAGGAAAGTAATTTTAAAGTCATGCTTTTGGTAAATTATTTCTACGAGAATTATAATACCTGATTTATGGTAAGTTACAGATGATAGTGTGTTTTTATTTTTGAATAATCCATCGTTACAGAAATGATGGAATACAACAAAAAAACTAAAACAGAATGCCTTTTAAGCAAAATAAAATCCCTATTAATTTGAGAAAAGTAAAAGGATTCGAACCAGGATTTCACACTCTTCTTCCACCCTCGCTCTGCAAAAGAAAAAAGCGAACTACTTCCGTAATTCGCTTTTTTCTTTTTGTGGAGTCGGAGGGTTTCGAACCCTCGTCCAAACAAAGAACTTCCAAGCTTTCTACATGTTTATTTCCTGATTAGTTTTCGACATTGAAGCGGACAGGAACACCCAGAACAATGCTTAACCTCTAAGATCTCACACCGCCTCCGAGGTAAATTTGGTGCCAGTTTGAAAGGATGAACCCTCTTGATCCCTGCTTATCAAACGGAAGCGTGGGAGAGAGATACTTGTCCGTCTACTAAACTTCGACTGGATTAAGCCCTATTAACATTCAGTTAATTAAGCAGCAAGTGCGTATGACGTGTTGTCATTTATTGTTTGAGACATGAGATTAACGAGCTACATCACAACGCTCGACATGCTTACACTCAGTCGTCGCATCCGCTGTCAAATCCAATACGACCCCATGTGTTACTGCAAAGTTAAGCATTATCAGGCAGGAATTGGTGTTTTTAACCATAAAAAAACAAAATAAGGGTACGCTTCTTTTAACAATTAAAACATCCTCAAACGAGTTGGGAATAGAAATAATGCGTAATTTTACCCCATGAATAAGCGTGTTATTTTACTGGTAGTGATGCTGGGAGTACTTGTACTTGACGTTGCTTACGGGCAAGGATGTTCTCAGTGTAAATTGTTGTCTGAACAGTCGACAGAAGCAGGAGAGGCGTCTTTTGCAACCAACATCAACAAAGGCATTTTATTGCTGATGTGTATGCCCTACATCATTCTGTTGATCGTTTTCAGAAAACGGCTGGTTCGATTCTTTAAAAGCCTGTTTTCAAAACCTTCTCAGGCTGCCAATTAATCTCATTCATTTTACCACAACATGAAATACCTGATTGTCGGATTGGGAAATCCGGGAGATAAATATGCCGAAACGCGCCATAACATCGGTTTCAAAGTTGTTGAAGCGTTTGCAAAGGAACAAGGAAGCACATTCAAGTCAGATAAAACAGCAGACGTTGCACACGCAAAATTCAAAGGAAGAACAATCGTTCTGATCAAACCGACAACCTTCATGAACTTATCCGGAAAAGCGGTTAATTACTGGATGCAGGCTGAAAAAATTCCTCTGGAAAACATCCTGGTGATTACCGACGACATTGCGTTGCCTTTCGGAAAATTGCGCATGAAAGGAAAAGGAAGCGATGGTGGACACAACGGACTGAAAGACATACAAGCGGTCGTAAAATCACAGGAATATGCCCGCCTCCGCTTTGGAGTGGGAAGCGATTTCCACAAAGGACAACAAGCAGATTATGTATTGGGAGAATGGTCGGAAGAAGAAAAAAAGACTCTCAAAGAACGTATTTCCGTCGCAACAGAATTTATAAAAGGCTTTACAACAGTCGGATTGGGATTGACCATGACAAACTGGAATAATAAGTAAGGATGACTTGATGACCTCTTGATCGTATGACTTTCTGATCTTATGACTGGTTGACTAATTACCCCCTATTCAGTATTCAGTATTCAGTATTCAGTATTCAAAATTAAATCAACGTAAATTAAAAAAAGAAAGCCGAATGTAATTCATCCGACTTTTCTTTCATATTCTACAAACGATTACCGTTTTTATTTTTTCTTTGCCTTCGTTGTTTTTGTAGCTCTGCCTTTCCCCTTCGGCTTTTCCTGATTTTGGCTGATTTCAATACACTCTTCGTACGTCAACTTCTCAGGATCGGCAGTTTTCGGTAGCTTATAATTGTTTTTACCGATTTTCAGGTAAGCTCCCCAACGCCCGTTCAACAACTGAACATTTTCGTCTTCCGGGAAAATCTTGATGATCTTATTGGCATCTGCTTCTTGTTTTTCCTTCAGAATTTCCACCGCCCGGTCGTAGGTTACTGTCATCGGATCTTCTCCTTTCGGAATAGATGCAAAAATTTTTCCATGCTGAATATACGGCCCGAAGCGACCAATGTTTGCTTTCACTACTTGTTCTTCAAACTCTCCCAGTGTTCTTGGAAGTTTAAACAATTCCAAGGCTTCTTCCAATGTAATGGAATTGATGGACTGCTCCCCTCTCAAGGATGCAAACTGCGGTTTTTCACCATCTGTCTGTTCGTCACCAATCTGGATCATCGGACCAAAACGACCGATACGAGCAATAATTTTCTTCCCGCTATCGGGATGCACTCCTAATTCACGTTCACCCGTTGCTCTGTCCGAATGCTCCAGCGTATCTTCTACGTTTGCATGGAACGGATTGTAGAAATCGTGGATCATTTTCGTCCACTCAGTCAATCCCTGGGCAATTTTATCAAACTTCTCCTCTACTTCAGCTGTAAAGTGGTAATCCATGATCTTCGCGAAATGATCTTCCAGGAAGTCCGTTACAACCACTCCAATATCTGTCGGAGACAATTTATTTTTATCACGACCGGTCACTTCCGTCTTCTCAGAAGAAGTAATCGCACCCTTTTTTAATTCATATACCGTATACTTACGTTCCTCCCCTTCCCGTTCACGTTTCTCCACATATCCGCGTTTTTGGATTGTAGAAATGGTCGGTGCATATGTAGAAGGACGTCCGATGCCCAATTCTTCCAGTTTTTTCACCAGTGAAGCTTCCACATACCGTGCCGGAGGACGTGTAAAACGTTGTGTAGCGATAATTGTATCGGTTGTTAGCTGCTCCCCTTTCTCTACAGCAGGCAATAATCCTTCTGTTTGTTCATCATCGTCATCATCGTCTACTGAAGACTCAATGTAAACCCGCAGGAAACCGTCAAATTTGATCACTTCTCCTTTTGCCTGAAAATGGTAGCTCAATCCGGGTGCTTCAATGGTAATTGTTGTTCGTTCCAGTTCTGCCTGGCTCATTTGTGAAGCAATGGAACGTTTCCAGATCAGGTCGTACAAGCGGTCTTCATCCCTTCCCATATCAATGGAGTGAACTGAAAAATCAGTCGGACGGATGGCCTCATGCGCTTCTTGTGCTCCGGAAGATTTGGTCTTGTATTGCATCGGATTGGAATATTCCGCTCCGTAACTTTTTACGACTTCTGCTTTTGCGCCATTAATGGCTGTATCAGACAAGTTCACAGAATCCGTTCTCATATAGGTAATGTGTCCGGATTCGTACAACCGTTGCGCGACAGACATGGTTCTCGATACGGAGAATCCCAGTTTCAAACTCGCTTCCTGTTGCAATGTCGATGTTGTAAACGGGGCTGCCGGTTTTTTTGTCGCCGGTTTCTTCTGAACATCTGTGATTCCGAATGAAGCATCCTTGCTTTTTTGCAAAAATTCTTCTACTTGTTTTTCATCCTTCAGCTGAGCAGATAATTCTGCTTTCAGTTTACCATTGTTGGCAGTAAAATTTCCATTTACCCGGTAGAAAGAAGACACCTTGAATGCGTCTATTTCTTTTTCTTTTTCTACAATCAATTTTACAGCAACAGACTGAACTCTTCCAGCGGACAAACTTGGTCGTACTTTTTTCCAAAGCACCGGAGATAATTCAAATCCTACCAAGCGATCCAGTACGCGACGTGCCTGTTGCGCATTTACCAGCTCCTGGTTAATTTCACGCGGATTCTCAATCGCTTTTAATATGGCTGTTTTCGTAATTTCGTTAAACGTAATCCGTTTCGTTTCTTTTTTCTTCAATCCAAGTGTTTCGTACAAGTGCCATGAGATGGCTTCTCCCTCGCGGTCCTCATCGGTAGCGAGCCAGACAACTTCCGCTTCTTTCACTAATTTCTTTAATTCGGAAACTACATTTTTCTTGTCGGAAGAAACTTCATAAGAGGGTAAGAAATCGTTCTCAATGTCTATTGCCAATCCTTTCTTCGCCAAATCTCTAACGTGTCCAAAACTCGATTTCACTAAAAAATCTTTTCCCAGGTAACCTTCTATTGTTTTTGCTTTTGCCGGAGACTCGACGATTACTAAATTTTTTGCCATACTAAGAACGAATTAATGCGAATTGGATTTCGCGAAATTAATCATAAATATTTTTTAATTGCAATTTTTCTGAATCACCCGAATGATAAAAAGCAACTATCTCACTTGCTGCTAACGATGTACCCACATAAAAAAAGAGATCATCCGAAGACGATCTCTTTCAAAATAATTGGTTATTTCTGTTAATTCAGGATGACACGTTGCACCAATGATGCTGCACCTGATTCAATTCGAATAAAATAAATTCCGTTAGAGAAATCAGAAACATTGATTTTATCATTGAATACAGAAAGTGCTTTTGCAGCTGTCTGGTAAACAATTTTTCCATCCGTTGTTTCCATTACCACTCTGACGTCTGTCGCAGCTGTATTTTCAAATACAACATTCAATTCAGAAGTCGCCGGATTCGGGAAAATACTCAGTGTCTGTACACTCTCAGATTCAATACCCAAACAAGCATCTACTGTAATCGATGATTGAGCAGACCCTTCACAACCACTTTGCGTCACTGTATAGGTAATCGTATGGGTACCAACTCCCGCAGTAGCAGGGTTGAAACTTCCTCCGGAAACTCCTGTTCCTGAATACGTACCTCCGGCAGGCGTTCCTTGCGTTAAGGTAATCGGTGCATGCGTAACACATGCATTTGAAAGGGCTGCAAATGCAACTGTTGGTATCGGATTAACTGTAACACTCACATCATCTGTATTCATACATCCGTTTGCATCTGTACCTGTTACGGTATATACAACTGTCCCTACAGCAGGAGTAAATGCAACACCATCTGTTACACTGTTATCCCAGGTATATGAAACAGCACCTGATCCGCTCAATGTAACGTCATCTCCGGCACATATTGTCTGATCTACTCCTGCGTTTACTGCAGGAAGCGCGTTAACCGTCACACTTGCATCATCTGTATTCATACATCCGTTTGCATCTGTACCTGTTACTGTATATACAATTGTTCCTACAGCAGGACTGAATGCAACACCATCTGTTACACTATTGTCCCATGTATACGAAACAGTTCCTGATCCGCTCAATGTAACATCATCTCCGTCACACACCATCTGATCCGCTCCTGCATCTACAACAGGAAGTGCATTCACTGTTACGCTCACATCATCCGTATCCATGCATCCGTTTGCATCTGTACCTGTTACTGTGTATACAACTGTTCCCAAAGCAGGGTTAAATGCAACACCGTCCGTCACACTGTTATCCCATGTATATGAAACAGCACCTGATCCATTCAAGATGACATCATCTCCGTCACACACCGCCTGATCTACACCTGCCCCCACAGTAGGCGCACTATTAACAGTGATTGTTGCGTTAGTGGAATATGGACACCCATAAGGATCAGTATAATCGTATGTAATTGTCTGTGTTCCGGCAGCCGGATCAAACTGACCTCCGGCAACTCCCGTCCCGGAATACGTACCACCTGCCGGAGAACCTTGTGTAAGTGTATATGGTGCATCATTTGAGCATAGAGTCGGCAAAGTTGATATAGACGTCGGATTGGCAGCACAAACAACTGTAATAGAATAATTTTGAGCACCTGAACAGCCACTGGCATCATTCACCGTTACACTAAAATTAAATGTTCCTGTTGCTGTCGGAGTACCTGAAATCGTACCACTCGCTGATAAAGTCATTCCCGGAGGTAATGCTCCTGCAGTAACAGCATAATTGGGCGCACCTAGTGCTCCTGTCTGAGTCAGTGATACACTGTAAGCTGAACCGGCTGTTCCTCCGGCAAGTGCTCCTCCCGGTGTCATTGTAAATGCAGGGCACACATAAGGCGTGTACACAACATTATCAAGGCCGATGTAATCTGAATTGGTTCCTGTAGGACCGGCAGCCGTCACAAAATAGCGAAATGCAATACGCCCGGAAGTCGGAGCGGGAAGACCGGAAATAGTAATTGTATACAAGGTCCATTGTCTCGGATAACCACCAACGATCAACGATGGATTTATACTTGTCAAAAGTGTTGTAAAATCTCCAACTGCCGTAGCTCCTGTACCAACATTTGTACTGGCACCGTTTGTACTCAAACGCACTTCCATGCGATCCGGATAATCCTGACCAATATCATACTTACGGGTATAAAATGTAATGACATCTCCGTTTCTGAACGTTCTGTTAGGAGTTACTAACCAGTTACTGATAGTCCCTGACCCTCCTGCTGTGCTATTGAAATTACAAGCGATGTATGCATTATCCGCTCCATTATACGCAATGAACGGACCACCTGTAGAAGGGGGATTTCCCTGAAACCAAACAGGATTTGTTCCTGCCGGAGCACTGTTATTTTGTTGAAACCAGCCGCTTCCGGTAAGTGTTGTAATGTTATCAAAATTTTCCGTAAATGCCTGTGAGTTTCCAGTGAACGGCATAGACAGACCTGCAGATAATACAAGTCCGTAGAGTAGTTTTCTTTTCATAAGTTCTTATTTTTGTTGTGAATAGCCTTCGATTTTTTTGTTGATGGCTTCCAGTTCTTCTTTTTTCTTCGTTAGAAGAACTTCATCTGTAATAGATTTCAATTGAGTTTCCAATTCGGATTGATACTCAACATAAAGCTTGTTTAAATCAGCTTTAATAGCAGTGTTTACCTGACGGGAACTGTTTGCAGCATTTGCTAATTCAGTTTCTTTTTGGGTAATTTGACCTTTCAGGGTCGTGTTCTCCTGAGAATAGGACGCTAGCCCGACAAAGCAGGTAGCAGCGAATAGTAAGATGTGTTTACGCATAGATTTCATAATTTGTTAGTCTCGCAAATGTTAGTTATTTTAGAATCAATCAATTAAACCAATTATCAAATAAGAGTCTGCTTTGAAAATAAACGGTATTTCAATGAATATTTACAAATTCATAAC
>DHNG01000025.1:83595-84303 GCA_002409405.1 Flavobacteriales bacterium UBA5422
ATTCATAACACAAAAAACACACATTATTAACCTTTACAGCCACCTCTTTTCTACTAAAAATCAGCCTTCTAACATGTTCACCTCATTCGAATACAACAACTCTTGCGAAAAAAAATCGATTGGCTGCATGCTACCTGTAGATTCTTCACCAAAAAAGAAGTTCTGTGTGTATGATTGTTGATAAAATACCGCTTGTGATTTCAAAGTATGCCATTTCACTTTCTATTTTTGCAGAAACACATAGACTATGCTTAAGATTGGTGTACTGGGAGCAGGGCATTTAGGAAAAATACACATTCGACTAATAAAGGAATTGACAGCTGATTTTGAATTGGTTGGATTTTATGACCCCTCTGATGAAAATGCGCGATCGGCGGAAGAACAATATGGTGTTCAGCGTTTTGATTCGATGGAACAGTTAATTGATGCTGTTGACTGTATTGACATTGTTACACCAACCATCACGCATTATGAATGTGCAAGCCTTGCTATCAGGAAGACCAAACATGTATTTGTAGAAAAACCGGTAACAGAAACCGTTGAAGAAGCAAAATCGCTGATGAGTCTAGCGTTGGAGGCAGGTGTTAAAGTACAGGTAGGACACGTAGAACGGTTTAATCCTGCGTTTGCAGCAGCTGTGCCGTATCTGAACCGTCCGATGTTCATCGAAACACACCGGTTGGCGCAATTCAATCCCCGGGGAACAGA
>DHNG01000025.1:84451-86557 GCA_002409405.1 Flavobacteriales bacterium UBA5422
CAATTCAATCCCCGGGGAACAGATGTACCCGTTGTATTAGATTTGATGATTCATGATCTGGATATTATTCTAAGTGTTGTTAAATCAGGAATCAAACGAATTTCCGCTTCCGGGGTGGCAGTTGTTAGCGATACACCAGACATCACGAACGCCCGCATCGAATTTGACAATGGCTGTGTTGCCAATCTCACAGCAAGTCGTATCTCCATGAAAAACATGCGCAAGTCCCGTTTTTTTCAAAAAGATGCATACATCAGCGTTGACTTTCTAACCAAAGAGTTGGAAGTTGTACGAATGGAAAACATGGAAGAAGATCCCGGACCTTTTGATATTGTCTTTGATATGGGGAACGGAAAACCTGTAAAGAAGATTTTCTTTGACAAACCACACCTGGAAGAAAGCAATGCTATTCAACAAGAATTAAAAACATTTGCAGATGCAATCAACCAAAATACAACTCCAATCGTTTCTTTAGAAGATGGGTACCATGCACTGGATGTGGCTCATCAGATTTTGGAGAAGTTAAAGCTATCCACTTCACTGGTTTCTAACATCTGATGAAAAGCAATTTCTGAAAAATGGCGGCTATTTACCTCAATAAATAAGACAGGTACAATAATACATGGTGATATTACGTTTAACAATACCTTATATGAATAAAATATTTCTACTATTAATAATTGGAAGCTGTTTTTTCTTTTCAGGCTGTATTAAAAACAACCCGAATCCTTCCTGGGTTGAAATCAACGAGTTTACCGTCGAATCCAATCCTCAATTAACAGAAGGTGAATTAGGTCATCATGGTTTTACAAACGGATGGGTTTATATCAATGACAAATTCATCGGAACGTTTGAATTGCCGTGTAAAATTCCGGTACTGGTAACCGGTCAGGCAACGATCCGTGTGTATCCGACAATTATTAACAACGGAATTTCGGCAACCAAGAAAAATTACCCGTTTACAGAAGCCTACGAAGAAACCGTGGAGTTAAAAATGGATGAAACCGTTACAATCAATCCTGTAACACGGTATATGACAGGCACCACTTTCTGGATTGAAGATTTTCAGGGAGGAAATGTCAAATTGGACCAGGGAAGCAATTCTACGGCAAGCGCACAGGTTGTCAGCGATGAGAACAACAGTAATCTTTACTACAAAATCGATGTCAATTCAACACAAAGCATTTGGACAGCATATACAAACGAACCCCTTTCCTTCCCGTTGGGTTCACAGATTTATTTAGAGTTTGAATGCAACAACTCAGCTCCGCTCAAAACACTCTTTATGTATGGAAAAACCGACGGAACAATTACGGAACAATACAACATTACCGTCACAACAGCAAACTCCGGATGGAAGAAGGCATACATCGAACTGACAGAGCTTGTCGCCAACTCCGGAGGTTACCTCTTCTGGTCTGGATTTGAGTTTTCATTACCGGAAGGACAATCAAATGCAACTGTACTTATTGACAACATCAAGATTGTTTATAGATGAGTTTTTCCAAGTCTAAACTGGCTATATTACTGATTCTTCTGGACTGGTTAGTCGCGCTTGCGGCATGGGCAAGTTTTTACTATGTGCGCAAAGTCTATATTGAAGAAACAGGATTTTCAGTTGGCTCTTCCTATTATCCGGGATTGGCGATTGTGCCGATTTTCTGGTTGATTATTTTTGCATTGCAGGGAACGTACATTGACGTACGAAGGCTTCACCGGATGAAAGTGGTTGGTTTAACTTTTTTTGGTTCGCTCTTCGGAACAATTGTCCTGTTTTTCTTCCTGCTGCTGGATGATGAAGTTGATGACCACCTGCTTCTCTATCAATCGTTACTTTGGTTGTACGGCATTCATTTTGTTTACTTTGTATTTGCACGACTGTTTTTTGTAAGCCGATTGGTCAAAAAGATTCATCGCCGGGAAAAAGGATTCCGGACATTGGTTATCGGAGGGAATGAAAAAGCCGTTGAGATTGTTGCAGAATTACAACAAATGAAAAAAAGCAGCGGTCATCTGTTGGTTGGATTTGTCAACCTGAACGGAACGGACCGGTTACTCGAAGATAAACTCCCCTATCTGGGAAAAGCAGACGATGAACTGGAAGTG
>DHNG01000025.1:86716-87816 GCA_002409405.1 Flavobacteriales bacterium UBA5422
GCAGACGATGAACTGGAAGTGATTATTCGTCAAAACCAAATCGAAGAAGTGATTATCGCTCTTGAGAGCAAAGAACACGACCGCATCCGAAACCTGATTGTACGCATGGAAGGCAGTGATATAAAAATCAACATCCTCCCGGACATGTACGACATTCTCTCCGGATCAGTAAAAATGAGTAACATATTCGGGGCCCTGCTAATTGAAGTAAATGCAGAAGTGATGCCTGTATGGCAGCGGGTAATCAAACGATTTATTGATGTTGTTTGCTCCTTGCTTGCAATCATTATTTTGATTCCTGTTTACATGACACTGGCTGTCCTTGTAAAATTTTCTTCCCCGGGTCCGATTCTATTTTTACAGGAACGAATCGGGAAAAACGGTGCGCCTTTCAAGATCATCAAATTCAGAACAATGTACGTCGGTGCAGAAAAAAGCGGTCCCCAGCTATCGTCTACACACGACCCGAGAATCACACCTGTAGGACGGGTGATGAGAAAGCTGCGACTGGATGAATTACCTCAGTTTTTCAATGTACTGAAAGGTGATATGTCACTGGTGGGGCCACGACCGGAGCGTCAGTTTTTCATCGACCAGATTATTGTTGTAGAACCACAGTTTCTCCAACTGACAAAAGTAAGACCCGGAATCACTTCCTGGGGACAGGTAAAATATGGTTATGCTGAAAATGTAGATCAAATGCTACAGCGTATGAAATTTGACTTGCTGTACATGAAAAACCGCACGCTGGCGCTGGATTTCAAGATCATGCTCTACACCGTTCTTATCATTGTGAAGGCAAAAGGAAAATAGCTTCAACTGCCTATTTCACAAAAAATAACAGATCACTTATACTTTTTCAATTAATTTCTGCGTTAATTAACGTTGTTAACAATCCATGTTTGAAATGTTCTATCCGCTTTAAAAAAAAGCGTTGGAAGAACCATTAATTTTATCGTGTTAAATTGTATAAAAATGAAAATTAGAACGAAATTCGCCATTCTTGCTATGGCATTGTTTGTTGTAGGAACTGTCGTTGCACAGGTAGAAACAGGAACCCCTGTAGCTGAAACAGTATCACAACCAAAAATTAAAGAAAT
>DHNG01000025.1:87963-99207 GCA_002409405.1 Flavobacteriales bacterium UBA5422
TTACTGAAAGGAGGGGTATTTCTAATTCCAATCGTTTTATTGTTGTTTTATACAATCTCCGTCGGGATCGAAAAATTCCTATACATTCGCAGAGTAACGCGTTTCGACGCTTCCTTACTGAATGACATGCGCAGTAACCTGGTACAGGGAAATGTTGAAAATGCACTTTCTACTGTTTCCCGCGATAAAACGGCTTACGGAAATGTGATCAAAGAAGGGGTACAAACAATTGGTCGTCCGGTTTCCGAAATCGAATCAAATATGGAAAAAGCCACCAACATTGAAATCGGTAAAATGGAAAAAAACCTGGGGCATCTGGGAATGATTGCAGGACTTGCTCCGACACTGGGATTCGTTGGTACAATTTCAGGGGTAATCAAAATTTTCTACAGCATTTCCATCACTGAGAACGTAAGTATCGGTAACATCTCGGCTGGTTTGTATGAAAAAATGATTGCCAGTGGTGCAGGTTTGACAGTAGGGATCATTGCATTTGCTATTTATCACATACTGAACGGAATCATTGACAACTACACATTGAATGTTCAGAAAGTAAATATGGATTTTGTAAACATTATTCAACGACCAAACCATGGCGATAAGACGAAATAAACGATTCCACGTTGAGATCGCAAAGGATGCATTAAGTGACATCATGTTCTTCTTATTGCTGTTCTTTTTGATCATTTCAACACTGGCGAACCCAAACGTAATTAAAATGGATTTGCCAAAGGCTGATGCTCCGGAAAAAACATCGCAAAAGCACCTGACGCTTTCCGTTACGAAAGATGAAGGCTTTTTTATAGATAAAGAACCGGTAGCATTTGAAGACCTGGAAAATGTACTGCTTGCAAAGACTGCGGAACTGGGGAATACAACGGTTGTGGTGCGGATTCCATACGACATGGAAGTACAAAACCTGATCGATGTATTACAGATCGGAACGAGGAACGATTTAAAGTTCGTAATTGCTGCCGATATCACAAAATAAGGTTATTACAGATAACAAAAACAAATATATATACCCAAACCGATGGAGATTCTTCATCGGTTTTTTTTGTGCACCATGCACACTCATTACTCAAAACGATTTACGCTACCTCTCTTGCATTTAATTAGTTCAAGAGGTAAGTTCCTCATAAAAGTAATAATTGGACGCCTATGGTCTTCTGAGAAGGCTTTTCGATTATTCCCCTCGTTTCTATTCTCCTCTCTATCAGGAATCGATCAGAGAGGATTCAAATAGAGAAAACAAAGTGGATTGTTATGTATTATCAGAACTATTTTAGACACAATAACGATATACATCCATGCATTATCTGGGTTCACTCTTCCACAACCACGGATTTACACAACTGGTAGATTGATTTTTTGGCTGTTACTATACTCCTCCATTCGTTCCGATAGCTATCAGAATCTATGGTAAAAATGGTCCCTATTTTTAAGTGGGGACCAAAATAAAAAAGGCCGTTCAACTAATGAACGACCTTTTCTTATATTGAATTTAATCTGATCTTATTCCTCTTTCTTAGAAAGGTCAATCAATACCGGAGTTGCGATGAAAATAGACGCATATGTTCCGACAATTACACCTATCAACTGTGCGAAGATAAACCCTCTGATCGGAGAACCTCCGAAGAACAACATGATCAACAATACAAAGATCACACTTGCTCCCGTGTTAAACGTTCTTGATAACGTAGAGTTCAACGCCAAGTTAATTTCCTTCGTGTTGATAACCTGATTACCATATCCTAAATTTTCACGAATACGGTCAAATACAACGACCGTGTCATTGATTCCATAACCAACTACTGTCAGGATGGCTGCGATAAACGCCTGGTCTACATCCATGTTGAATGGGAGAATTCCGTTGAATACAGAGAATACACCTAAAATTACAATAACTGTAAAGGCAAGTGACGCTACTGTTCCAACTGAATATTGCCATTTTCCGAATCGGAAGAAAATGTATCCGAACATGATTGCAAGGGAAGCAAGAACCGCCCAGATAGAAGAACGTGTTAACTCGTCTGAAATCGTCGGAGATACCGTTCTTGACTCCATGATCTTATAACCACCCCATTTGTCTTCTCCGGACTTGAACGCGTCTTCCAGCTTTTTCACAACCTGACCATTTGCGGATTCATTCCCCAATAAATAATTGGTAACAATCTCAACATTATAGGAGTTGTTTTTCGTTTTCAATACAATGGATGCTTCCGAAGAATTGAACGATTTACGAATACTTTGTTCCAACTGGTTCAGATCACCTTTAATCGACTCGTCGAACTTCACGACATATGTACGACCACCGGAGAATTCCACACTTGGATTCAATCCTTTTGTAAATACAGCTGCCAATGATGCAACGACTACCAATCCGGAGATCATGTAGAATACTTTTCTTTTTCCTGCAAAATCAATGTTTGCATTTTTGAAGGCATCTTTCGTCATTTTGATATCAAATGAGATCGTTTTACCTCTTCTCATCTGAATGTCAAAAATCAATTTAGTAATCACCAATGCAGAGAATACAGATGTAAAGATACCGATGATCAATGTGATTGCAAATGATTCGATTGGTCCGGATCCCAGCAATTTCAATACGATTGCAGTCAATAATGATGTTACGTTGGCATCAATAATCGGGTTCAATGACTTACGGAATCCTTCGTTGATAGCTGTCGCCTGGTCTTTCCCGGCAGATAACTCTTCCCGGACACGTTCATAGATCAGGACGTTGGCATCAATCGCCATTGCAAATGACAATACGATTCCGGCAATACCAGCCAGTGTCAATACCGCTCCGAAAGAAGCAAGTGTACCGAAGATAAAAACAACGTTCGCGATCAATACGATACTTGCAACACGTCCTGCTTTACCATAGTAGAAAATAACATATAGTAATACAACCAATAAAGACACTCCAAATGAGATCATACTTGAACGTGCATTCTCAGCTCCTACTGTCGGTCCTACTTTTACCTGTTCTTTGATCACACATGGTGCAGGAAGTGCACCTCCGTTCAATAATCCCGCAAATTTAGTTGCTTCTTCAAACGAGAAGTTCCCTGTAATCTCCGTATTTCCTTGTGTAATTGCATTCTGCACAACCGGCGCACTGTAAACAATGTTATCCATTGTAATTGCAACTGCTTTTCCTACATTCTCTCCAGTCATCAATGCCCATTTCTCAGCACCTTCTGTTGTCATACGCAGGTTTACTGTTCGCTGCCCTCTGTCATTTACATCCGGAGTTGCTTTCTGGATATCTTTTCCTCCTACACGCGCTTTACCACTTGCAGGTACTTTAATCGCATACAAGAAGTATCCTGGTTTTTTCTCCAACACTTCCGGGTCAGAAGACCACATGAATTTCAGGTCTTCAGGGAATGTTTGTCTGATATCATTGCGCGCAAGAATCTGATCAACCAATGTACGGTCTTCAATCGTAGCAAATGCCATGAACGGGTTTTCACCTACCGGAACAACCAATTCACCCAATCCCTTCGTTCCTGTATTACTCAGGTCGCCCAGATTGTCAAGTGAAAGTGTCTCTGTAGAATCTCCTGCAGCTGTTGTGTCAGCTTCTTCGATCATTGTCGCTTCTTTCTGTGTAGAAAGCGTAACAGCATCCGCCCAGTTTCTTGCAATTTCTTGTCCGGTATATGTTTCGAAAAACTGCAGGTTTGCTGTTGATTGCAATTGCTCTGCTACTGTTTTCTCATCCTGAACCCCCGGAAGTTCTACATACAAACGGTTATTTTGCTCATCTTTCTGAATGTTCGGCTGCGATACACCAAACTGATTCACACGACGGTCAATAATTTCTTCAATTCCGTTCATAGAAGATTTTACTCTGTCATTCAGGAATTTCACTACCTCTTCATCCGTGGATTTAATATTTAATTCTTCATTATCAACAAGCGAAAACAACGATACCAATGGAACATTCTTGTTGATTTGTTTGTGCTTTTGGTAGAATATCTTGATGAAGTCACCTCCTTTTACAGTATATTCACCCATTGCAGCATCAAATACCTTTCTGAATTTAGAGTCACGTTCGCTTCTTGCGAAGTTCTTCACCATTTCAGGAATATTGATTTCCATTGTAACGGACATCCCCCCTACCAGGTCAAGTCCAAATGCCATTGAACGCTTTTTAACAGTAGAGAAAGAAGAACCTAAAACAGGGTAAACCGGCGCGTCTCCTTTTTCTTTCAATTTTTTATTGATCAGAGCAGCACGTGCATTCTCTTCACCTTCCGGCTTTCTGAAGTCAATTAAAATACCATCAATGACAATCGTATCTCCGGTCTTGCCTGCCAATTCTTTGTAATCGCCAAGTTCATTCTCAACTTCCTTTTCTACCTTCTTTTCAACAGAGTTGGAGACAAAAGTAAATGAAACTTGATACACTGAAATAACGACTAAAAGTATCGTTAAAAACCAGAAAAATCCTCTATTTCGCATATTGGTTGTTTTCGTTTAAATTATTTACAAAGTCGCAAATATAGAATTTCCAAGCGTGAAATAGACAATCAGACCAAAAAAAAATAAACAATTAGAAATAAACTGTTAAAAACAATTCCCGGGGATCTGTCAATCGGCATTTAGAATCCTCTATGAATCCCCGTTCGACAAATATATGTTACCCCCTATTTGATTTAGAATCAGAAATAGTATCTTTGTTTCCATTTACACATTTTGATAAACTATGAGTTTAGGCGCGAAATTCAAAAACTTCTTCTTTACTAAAAAATTTCTGGTTAATCTGGGATTGCTGATTTTAACGTATGTTGTCATCGTATTTGTCCTGAATATATACCTGGATAGTTACACAGATCACGGAGAAAAAATCGCTGTTCCCAACCTGATTGGAAAAAACCAGAAACAATTGCCTTCCATTGTTGAGAACCTGGGATTGCACTACGAAATTTCTGAAAGCGTGTATGATCCTTCACAGGCTGATGGGACGATCATCTTCCAGGATCCGGCTCCAAGTGCTCAATCAGATATCTTTGTAAAGGAAGGAAGAATCGTTCGTGTCAAAATATCCAAAAAATCGCAATTGATTGAAGTTCCTAACTGTGTTGATAAATCGCAACGATTTGCAGAGAACATTCTCAAAAGCAGGGGATTGAAATTCAAAATAGAATACAGACCTTCCGTAGAAGCAGCCGGCGCGGTAATTCAGCAGTTGTACAACGGGAAGACAATCAATGAAAAAGAAAAAGTATCCATTGGCTCAACGATTACATTAATTGTAGGAAAAGGTGCTCTTGGAGGAGAAATTCCGACTCCTAATTTAATGGATCTGACAATATGTGATGTAAAAAGCCGTTTATCTGTTGTTCCGAACATTAGCTTGGTAGTAATTTGCGACGGATGTGTTACAAGTGCGGACAGTTGTTCTGCCCGCGTGTTTTCTCAAAGCCCAGAGTATATAGAAGGGGGCGTAGTCTCCGGAGGTGCTACCATAACTGTTCATGCAACAAAGTAAAACTTAAATGGTACACATGAAAACGATTGCTACAATTTTCATTTTTTTAATGGGATTAAACAACTCCTTTTCTCAGGGAGAAGGTGTTTTACCGATCACACACAACCTGGAGTTGATCGAACAACAAACAAGCAAGTATCAAACAAAATCGACAGGGAGTATTGACAGTACATTTATTTATACGGTCGACACAATTGTTCTCCCGATTTTTGATGATTTCTCCAAAAACAGAATTCAACCGTACAATGCAGATTATTCTGATCCGGGAGTAACCTCGACATTGTACTACCGGTTAACAGACGAAAATGACATTCCATTCCCTGCAACTGCTGTTTATACAACACAGGTAACATTCAGGAGAACCTTTAATACAAACACAGGAGAAACAACTAATTCAAACCTTCCCGGAATCGCTATAAAAAAAGGAAATCTAAACAGTTATCCGGTCGTTTATGAAACAGTTACCGGATATCCTCCTTATTACATCTACGACACGGTTGGCGTTCCGGATATTCCGGACACAGTCTGGCTTGTAGGACCTGATCTAAAACAAGATTCTGCACGACAATTCTTCGCACATGCTTCCACCCCGGGAACCTACTGGATCGACGACAATGCTTACCACAATTACCGGTTTGCAAAAAACCCATGGTCAATCGGAGTGATGACCTTCGATGGAATTGACCGAACAGGTTATCCATATCAACTGGGAACGACATTATCAGGTGAAGCCGACTTTCTGACTTCCAAACCAATTGATTTAACAGGAAATTCAATTTCTGACAGTTTGTACATTACATTCCTCTATCAAAAACAGGGATTGGGTGACATACCGGAATCCTCTGACTCTCTTATCCTGGAGTTTTACGATGTAACAGCACAAGTGTGGCGTCATCAATGGTCCACAAACGGAGGAGCTGTGAGTGAATTCAAACTGGCACATATACCAATTAAAAATCCGGCATACTTTACCAATGCATTCCAATTCCGGTTTAAAAACTACGGAGGACTTTCCGGAGCATTGGATCACTTTCACATTGATTACGTAAATGTGCGTGACTTTTCCGGAATTCAGGATACACTGATCGAAGATTTTGCAATTTCTTATCCTACTGTCACTTTGTTGAAAGATTATACTTCCGTCCCGTGGGATCATTACCAGAATAATTTCAGTGGAAAAATGTCAACAGAAGTTCCGTTGACAGTACGCAACAGTTACCTGAATAATGGGGCAAACATCACATCTGCCGGAGGAGGTAGAATTGATGTGAAATACAATGGGACGTTGGAAGGAAGCGTGAATTTAAACGGTCAGATAATTGCGAATTACAATCCACCGTCGCAGCCAATTCCGGATTATCGCCCGCGAACAACCTACTTGTCTAAACATGATGTCTCTTCTTTTCAGTACGATCCGGCCAAACCGGGAACGAAGCAGTTATTTACCATAGAGACGATTGTATCTGTCCCTGTAGGATCCAACTACCCTCCAAACGACACAACGTATTCCGAACAGTTTTTCGGTAATTACTATTCGTACGATGACGGAAGTGCAGAATTAGCTTACGGACCTCAGGGAGCACAGTCACGATTAGCCATAAAATATGATCCGTATGAAGCGGATTCTGTAATCGGAGCATACATTCATTTCGTACCGACTGTCAACAACGTAACCAATAAGTTGTTTCAGTTGACAATCTGGGGCGACAACGGAGGCGTACCCGGAACTGTTTTGTATGAAGACAATGCATTCAATTTGCGTCAGCCGTCTTATGGATACGGGAGAAATACATTTATCAAATACTTCACTGATGATACCATCAAAGTACCGGTATCCGGAACGTTTTACATTGGATGGAAACAAATTGACGCAATTCGACTGGGAGTAGGCTTGGATCAGAATACAGACAAACATGAAAACACATTTTACAGTCTGGATGGAGGAATCACATGGGAGCAATCACAAATCCCGGGATCTGTAATGATTCGACCAATTTTTTCTACAACAATGGATCCTGAATTAGGCGTAAAACCTGTTATAAAAGAATCTGCAGAGTTGACAATTTACCCGAATCCTTCTGGGGGTATTTACCACATTCAGTCGTCAACAGGTCAATCAGGAGAAATTCAGGTGTATTCCATTCGCGGTGAACTGGTGTTAACTACGGACGAATCAACATTTGACATCAGCGGTCAACCTGACGGAATCTATTTAGTAAAATCTTCCTCTAATTTATCGAAAACGTATAAAGTAGTTAAGTCCAGATGAGAGATGAACTAGATGAGATGGATAAACACCTCTCCGAAGAACAGGAAGAAGAACTGTATGAACATCACAAAGTCAAGGTAGATCCCGGGCAGTTTATTGTCAGAATTGACAAGTACCTGATGGATCGTCTTCCCAATACTTCGAGAAACAGGATTCAAAATTCCGCCAAAAATGGTTTTATCATTGTCAACGGAAAAAAGGTAAAGCAAAATTACAAGGTAAAGCCCAATGATGAAATTTCACTGGTACTTCCCTTTCCTGCTCAGGAACTGGATTTAATCCCTGAAAATATTCCATTGGAAATCCCGTATGAAGATGACGACTTGTTGGTTGTTAATAAACCAGATGACATGGTAGTTCATCCCGGGCTGGGAAATTACAGAGGTACACTGGTCAACGCATTGGTATATCACATTGACAATTTACCGCACAGATCACAGGATTATTATGGACGTCCCGGACTCGTGCACCGACTGGATAAACATACAACGGGACTGGTTGTAGTGGCGAAAACAGAATATGCACTCAGTCACCTGGCAAAACAATTTTTTGACAGAACAACGGAACGCCGATACTGGGCATTGGTATGGGGGGATGTTAAAGAAGACGGAACTGTTACCGGACACATCGGACGTTCACTGAAAAACAGAAAAATGTTCGTCGTTTATCCGGACGGAGATCATGGCAAGCATGCCGTAACCCATTATAAAGTACTTGAGCGATTCGGATTGGTAACACTCGTTGAATGTAAACTGGAGACAGGGCGTACGCACCAGATCAGAGTGCACATGAAACACATCGGGCATACATTATTTCACGACCTGGAATATGGAGGTGACGCGATTCTGAAAGGTACCACACACAATAAATACAAAACATTCATTGAAAATTGTTTCGAGTTGACCAAGGGACAAGCATTACACGCAAAAACCCTGGGTTTTAACCATCCGACCAAAAACGAATACTTACGGTTCGACTCTGAACTACCTGCAGGTTTTCAGCAATTGCTCGAAAAATGGAGAAATTACACCAAAAATGCAGGTGATTTAATCGAGGAATGAGATTCATTGCTGTCGGAAAAGGCATATAAAAATTCTCTGCAACCGTAATTGATTGAGTAAAACGTAGTAATAATTGATTGAAACTTATCCTACGCATTCAGTAAAATTTCATACCTTTGATATTCTAATTTTTTTTCAAATGAAAAACACTCTGATTTTTTCTGTAATAGGCCTGACATTGATATTCCTAACTTCGTGTAAAGACAAAATTGATTTGATTGGAGCCGGTCAGGAATCTGCTGTAGTTATCGGAATTCTGGATCAATCAGAATCGACACATTACGTTAAAATTACGCGTACATTTATTGGTGACGGTGTTACCAACTCTCTCGATATCGCTACAATTCCCGATTCATCATACTTCAACCAGGTAGACATTACAATTCAGGAAATTTTAGCAAACGGAAGCCAGGGAAGATCGTTCACATTACATGACACGATTATTCAGAACAAAGATGAAAATGGAGTTTTCTATGCTCCTCAACAAAAAGTATATGTATTCTACACCACACCAGCTGCACCGCTATTAGCTGACGCAACCTATAAAATGACTGCAAAAATTGATAACGGAAGAATTATCGTAACAGGTCAGACGCAATTGGTGAGTGGTATTTCTGCCGGTACGTGGGCAAATGGAAATGCCAGCATGAAATTAACAGCAAACGGAAATGCATTGGGAGAATATGCAACACAGTCATTGAACATCCCCAATGTAGGAAATTCATACAAGATGAACGGAAAAGTACGGTTTGATTACCGGGAATACGCCATTGGAATGACCGATTCAACGGATCATGCGATCTGGTTCAATCTTGGGGAGTACGATATCATTCCGGGAGCAAATACATCTCAGACATTTACATTTTCAGGGGAGACTTTCTACCGTACCGTAAAAGATAAAGTACCTGTATCTTCTTCTATTGAAAAAAGAATTTACCTCGGGTTTGATGTCCAGATAACAGGAGCATCAAGAGAATTGGCAAATTACATCGAAGTAAGCAAACCATCTTCTTCATTGGCTCAAAACAAACCGAAATATACGAATTTGACGATCACAGAGGGGCATACCGTATTGGGGATTTTCGGAGCGCGTTACACATTTAGTGTCTATAAACCTGCTGTAAGTGTTTCAAGTATTACACAAGGAATGGATAAAAAATCCAGACGCGAATTATGTGCAGGACCAGTTACAGGGACACTTAGTTTCTGTTCACAACATGCGTTGGACAACCCGGAATCCTGGTCGTGTAATTAAGATGTTGATCACCCTTTAACCGGATTGATCCCAGTAATACTCAATGGATGAACGTACAACCCTTTTTGCAGATGTAATTTTACCTGTTCCTGTTCACAGGGAATTCACGTATCGTGTTCCCTTCGAAATGAACGATTACATCCAGGAAGGCATCCGTGTTGTTGTCCCCTTTGGGAAATCTAAGTTTTATACAGCAATCGTTACCAAGGTGCATGAAACAGTACCTTCTGACTATACTGCAAAATACGTAGAGCACATTTTAGATGATGCCCCGATTATTACGGGAAATCAATATGCATTCTGGAAATGGATTGCAAAGTATTACATGGCTCCGATCGGAGATGTACTGAATGCTGCCCTTCCTGCAAATTTCAAATTGGCAAGTGAGACAAAAATCCAGCTGCATCCTGATTTTGAAAAAGGAATGGAGTTGGCAGAAAAGGAATTGACACTTGTTGAAACATTAGAAATCCGGGAAGAATTAACCCTCAAAGAGCTTTCTGAAATTCTTGGAATAAAGAATGTACACCCGATTATCAAGCGACTCATTGATAAGGGAATTGTCATTACACAAGAAGAACTCAATCAAAAATACACGCCGAAAAAAGAGAGTTTTGTGTGTCTTAATCCTGTTTTTACGGAGGAAGATCTGAACAATGTACTCACTTCCCTGGAAACAAATAAAAGCAAAGCCTCTCAATTGGACGGGATGTTGATCATTCTGAAGTTACGGCTGGATACGAACCAGGAATACATTGCAAAAAAAACATTACTTGAACACGGCATCTCAGCTTCCACACTCACAACTCTTGAGAAAAACGGCTACGTTCTCATCGAGAAACTGGAAGTAAGTCGCCTCCGTACACTTGATCCTTCAGAGACGAGCATCAAGGAACTTTCGGAAGCTCAAGAAACTGCTTACAGGCAAATCATCGATTCGTTTGAACAACACTTCGTAACATTACTATTTGGCGTTACAGGTTCCGGTAAAACAGAAATCTATGTAAAACTGATCAAGGAACAATTAGAGAATGGAAAGCAGGTTTTGTTCCTTCTTCCCGAAATTGCGTTGACCACTCAGTTGATTCAGCGACTTTCTGTTTATTTTGGGGACTACATCGGTGTATATCATTCCAAATTCAATCAAAACGAA
>DHNG01000025.1:99345-113014 GCA_002409405.1 Flavobacteriales bacterium UBA5422
TCAATCAAAACGAACGGGTAGAAATCTGGAACAATGTACTGGCGGATAATCCGTCTAAATTTCGATTAATTGTCGGAGCAAGATCTTCTGTCTTTCTTCCGTTTAAAAACCTGGGATTAATTATTGTAGATGAGGAACACGAAAGTTCGTTCAAACAATACGACCCTTCTCCACGATACAATGCACGCGACGCAGCCCTTGTATTGGCCAGATTACACAATGCAAAGGTACTGCTCGGTTCTGCTACTCCGGCAATGGAAACGTATTTCAATGCACAAACCGGGAAGTATGGATTTGTTGAGTTAACAACACGCTTCGGAGGTGTTCAGTTACCCGAAATTCAATGTGCCGATATGCGTAAAGCACGGATTCAGAAAAGCATGCAATCTGATTTTTCTTCTTTTTTGATTGATGAAATCAGGGAGACACTTAATAAAAACAAACAAATCATTTTATTTCAAAACCGCAGGGGATACACACCGCTGTGGATGTGTGAGATTTGTCACTGGACACCGCGATGTACCAATTGTGATGTATCTCTGACGTATCACAAACAGACGAATTCATTGAAATGCCACTATTGCAGTTATGTACAGCCACCTGTTGGAACGTGTGCTGCATGTGGAAGTCACCGCATTAAAATGTTGGGATTCGGAACAGAAAAGATTGAAGATGACCTGGCGACTATTTTCCCGGCTGCTGCAATTCAACGATTGGATCTGGACACAACACGGAACAAACATGCTTACGAAAATATATTGAACGACTTCGGAGATCGAAAAATAGATATACTCATCGGAACACAAATGGTTTCCAAAGGATTGGATTTCAAAGATGTTGCTTTGGTGGGAATCCTGGATGCTGATCTGATGTTAAACCGTTCTGACTTCCGGGCATTTGAACGCAGTTTTCAACTGATGTCACAAGTTGCGGGACGGGCAGGAAGAGATCATGAGCGCGGAAAGGTGATCATTCAAACCGGTGATGTAGATCATTGGGTAATTCAGAAGGTGTACCAGCACGATTACACCGGTTTTTACAATTCGGAAATCATTGAACGCAAGAATTTCTTTTACCCTCCTTTCTACAAGATCATCAACATTACGTTAAAACACAAAGACGAACAGGTAGTAAACAGTGGCGCACAGCAACTGGCAACTTCCCTGCGATCAGTTTTTAAAGAACGGGTACTCGGTCCTGAATTTCCGGTGGTACGCAGAATTCAAAATCAATTTCTGAAGCAAATCAAGCTAAAGATTGAACGTGACGCTCCTGATTCAAAAATAAAAGACAAAATAAGTGAACTCATCGATGCGTTCTACAGCCATGCCGCACACAAAAGTATCCGGGTAGTGATTGATGTAGATCCGGCTTAACCCAAATATGTTTTCAGCATTTTACTGCGGGAAGTATGGCGTAATCTGCGAATTGCTTTTTCCTTGATCTGGCGTACGCGCTCCCGTGTCAGGTCAAAACGCTCTCCAATCTCTTCTAATGTTAACGGCGCTTTTCCATTTAACCCGTAATACATCCGAACGACATCTCCTTCACGTGATGTTAATGTAGAAAGGGAGCGTTCAATATCTTTTCTCAAGGATTCTATAGCCAATCCGTCTTCCGGAGTCGGTAGTGAATCATTCGGAAGAATATCATAAAGGCTGGATGAAGACTCATCACCTTCTACCAATTGCGCATCCATCGAAATATGGCGACCTGAATTAACCAGTGACTGGCGGATATCATTCACACTACATTCAAGAAATTCAGCCAGTTCTTCTGCTGTAGGCGGACGTTCATATTTTTGTTCCAGTTCAGAAAATGCTCTGTTAATACGATTAATCGTACCGATTTTATTTAACGGAAGGCGTACGATTCGCGCCTGCTCCGCCAATGCTTGTAAAATAGACTGACGAATCCACCAAACAGCATAAGAAATAAATTTGAATCCACGTGTTTCATCAAAACGTTCTGCAGCTTTGATCAACCCCATATTCCCTTCATTGATTAAATCGGGAAGTGACAATCCTTGATTTTGGTATTGCTTGGATACGGAAACAACGAAACGAAGATTGGCTTTTGTCAATCGCTCTAAAGCAATGCGATCACCTTCGCGAATTTTTTTTGCTAATTCTACCTCTTCATCAGCAGTCACCAAATCTACTCTACCGATTTCTTGTAAGTACTTGTCAAGAGATGCTGTTTCTCTGTTTGTTACCTGTTTAGCGATCTTTAGTTGTCTCATGGCTGATTGTTTTAATGGTTGTTGCTATCTTAGTCATAAATAGTACGCTTAAGGTAGCATTTTATTTTTGAATCAAAAGTTAAAAAATATTATTTTTTTGTAAAGTGTAGCTCTCATTGATTAAACGGTCAATCCATCATTGCAACACCTTTTATTCACTGATTATAAGTAAATAACGATATAAACTACTGTTTTGGTTGGAAAACCATTGTTTATTTTTTTGCGTGGAAGTCGAAAAAAATAAGCTAATTTCGATGTGTGAATAAATTGAGAGACACACTGAATATTATGCGCCACCTTTCCATCAGAAGAATGTGGAATCTGGCTGTTCTCTATCACACATATCTTTTGTCTCGCATACTGAAAAAGAACATGCATCACGGAATGCCTTTTTCGTTGAGCATTGAGCCGACAACAGCCTGTAATCTTGGCTGTCCGGAGTGCCCAAGCGGATTAAAACAATTTTCACGCCCCACCGGGAGATTAAAGACTGAAGTACATGAAACCATGCTGCAACAGCTATCCAAACACGTATTTTATATCAACTATTACTTCCAGGGGGAACCGTTTTTGCATCCTCAGTTCCTGGAATTAATCAAAGTAGCTAAAAAACACCGGATTTATACCGCAACATCAACCAACGCACACTTCATTACACCATCCAAAGCAGAAGAGATTGTTCAATCCGGACTTGACCGGCTGATTATCTCCATTGATGGGATGACACAGGAGACGTATGAAAATTACCGTGTACACGGAAAGCTGGAAAAAGTAATCGAAGGAACGCAACAACTGGTAGCAGCGAAAAAAAACTTAAAATCACCTACTCCTCATCTCATCATTCAGTTTCTTGCCGTCAAACCCAACGAGCATGAGATTGAGGGAATAGCAAAGCTCGGGAAACAACTCGGGGTCGATGAAGTACGGATTAAAACAGCTCAGTTATACGATTACAAACATGGTAATCCACTCATGCCGGAGAACGAAAAATATGCCCGTTACAAACAACTTCCCGACGGAACCTATACGTTGAAGTGGAAAACGGGAAATCATTGTTGGCGTATGTGGTCCAGTTGTGTCCTGACATGGGACGCGAAAGTTGTTCCGTGCTGTTTTGACAAAGACGCGCAGCATCAGCTAGGCAACCTGCAAGAAGATAGCTTCAAAACAATCTGGCATTCAAAAAAATACAATGGGTTCAGATCTGCCGTACTTACCCACCGGAATCAAATTGACATCTGCAGCAACTGTTCGGAAGGCGCTAAGGTCTGGGCGTAACAGGAATCAAACTAATAGGAAAGCAATAATTCCGTGGTATCCATGTGCGAAGTGATGACACTTTTTGTACCGCTAAAAGAAGAAAACTGCTTGAAATAAGTGATTTCGTACAGGGTATTCGCATCATTCACACAGTAAAACACCGTGTCCATAATTCCGATAAAGTGTTGGTATCCGTCCGGACAACATTCCGTACAGGCGGATTTTCCCTGAGTTCTTATAATATCAATACGCGTATCTGCACTTTCCGAATGTACCAGGTGAATTTTAACCCAGGACTTCCCGGTGGTTGTAAAATTGATAAAATTCGGTTCTTTTATCGTCAGGTCTTTAAAATTGATAATTTTTTCTTCTGTAAAATACCCGTCCTTTGAAATGCGGACAATCAGAGAAATGAATTGATCCCTTTTCAGATCCAATTCAAACTTCCCTTCAGCATCGGTTTGCATTGTTTTAACATGTACCTGTTCTTCGGAGCCGGCATTCTTTTTATAAACATCTACCTGCACGCCTGAGAGTACTTGTGTATTTGTTTTATCTAACACAAACCCGGAAATCTGGAAATCAGCCTGCCCTTTTTTACAGGAAAAAAAAGCAAGAGCCAATAAAATAAGTGTAGTGTACCTCATAACTTTATTGTTTTTTTTAATAAAATTACACAAAAGAGTCCAGCGTATCACTGGATTTTTCTTCTTCTCTCAAATATTTTTTCTCTGCCCAGAACGTCCCAAAAGGAATAAGTGATGAAATCAGAAGGATCGATGTCTTTGTTTTATTCCATTTCAACTGAGCGGCAGCAATCACCACCAACAGGCAAAAAGCGACAAACAAAACGCCGTGTGCCATTCCTACAATTTTGTTCGGCCAGGCAATTTCCCACATGTACTTCAGTGGCATTGTCAATGCGAAAGCAAGGTATGAGATCCCTTCTGCAATCGCTGTAATTCTTACTAATTTCAACATAATCACTACTTTTTAATGTTCTCCGGGCTTCAGTACCCGCTGCGATACCTTCCCGATTGTCAATCCCTGTACAAAAATAGAGAAAACGACAACAAAATAAGTCATTTCCAGTATTAGTTCTTTGTATTCGGGTTCATTGACTGAAAGCGCCAGGGCAATGGAAACACCTCCGCGAAGTCCTCCCCATACAAGCATCTTTAACGTTCCTCTGGAAAGCCGGGGCTTGAACGGTACCACAATGGAAGGAATCCAGATGGAAATGAAACGGGCAAACAGGACAATGAAAATTGCCAGAATAGAAATCTCCCAATACGATTCAAAATCTTTGATGATTAATAACTCCAATCCGATAAACAGGAATAAAATTGCATTCAGAATTTCATCGATCAGTTCCCAGAACTTCGACAGGTATTCTTTTGTTATATCCGACATGGCTGTCTTTTTACCATAATTCCCGATGAACAACCCGGCAGCAACCATTGCCAGCGGACCTGAAATATGGAATGAGTGTGCAATAAGATAACCTCCCATCACTACAGAAAGGGTAATCAGAACTGAAACGATGTAATCATCAATTGCCTTGATTGCTTTGGAAGCAGAATAACCAAGGAAAACTCCCAGAGAAAGCCCTCCAAAAATTTCTTTCGCAAGTAACAAGGTTGTTTTCCCCAGGTTGACTTCCATCCCCGGTGATTGTGTCAACTGGAAAATAACCACGAAAAGGACAACTGCTACTCCGTCATTAAACAAGGATTCCCCCGTCACTTTTGTTTCCAACGACTTGCTTACTTTTGCTTTTTTCAGAATTCCCAGCACTGCAATCGGGTCTGTCGGTGAGATCAGGGAACCGAACAACAAACAATAGAGGAACGGAAGCTCAATGTCAAAAAATGGTGTCACATAATACAATACAAAGCCAATCACAAAGGTCGATATGATGACACTGATTGTTGAAAAGATGAGTACCGGAAGTCGCTGTTCTCTTAAATCAGCGAAGCGAACGTGAATAGCACCTGCAAACAACAGGAAGTTCAACATCCCTCCCATCAGGATTTCTGTAAAATCAACACCACTGATCAGACTCGTCAGGTCTTCCGTGATTTCAGGAAACATATAAATTCCGGCGATGCGGGCAAAAATTGATACGACAATTGCAATGAACATGATTCCGATGGTAGAAGGTAATTTTAAAAATCGGATGTTCAGGTAGGCAAAAAGAGAGGCTAATACAATAAGGATTGAAAGTGAGTAATATAATTCCATTGTTTAATCTAAATTTACAAGGTATGTGTGTTTATACTGATGCATTTTTGCAAAAATGCCAAGAATCTGACGGTTTTGAAAGAAAAAATCAGTTTTTTAACCTTTTCTGGCAAATCAACGCAATAGATCCGGAATGGAACTGTGGTTAAAAACAAACCCTTTCCGGATGATTTTTTCATGACTCGCTTTTGCGCCGCAGACGACCATTTCCGCCATATCTCCCAATACGATTTTCAGCACAAAGGCAGGTATATTGGGCAACCACAGCTTTTTATTCAATGATGCGGCTAAAAATGTGGTCAATTCTTTGTTGCTGACATTTCCTGCATTGGTGTTGTAGGTTCCTTCCAGCTCATTTGCAATCGCAAATTCAACCAGTCGAACCAGATCTGTGCTGTGTACCCACGGAATTTGTTGTTTCCCGGTCCCCAAAGGAGCGCCTGCCCCCAACCGGATTGGCGCACTCATCTTTTGAAGGGCTCCGTATCCTTTTTCAAATACAACAGCAATCCGCAATTTTGTTACACGGCAACCGGAAGCAAACAAATCAGCTGCCTGTTCCCACTCCTTCACCAGTTGGCTAAGAAAATCACTTCCATACGGATCTGTTTCGGGGTGCTTCTGTTTTCCATCATCAAAACCATATGCAGTGATCCCGGAAGCTGTTACATAGTGCTCCAGGTGTTCAAATGCCCCACACAATTCATATAACAAACGGGTTGTCTGCACCCTGGAATCAATCAGCAATTGTTTTTGTTTTCGCGTCCACCGCTTCGCATTCAGATTCTCCCCGCACAGGTTAATCAGGATTTGCGTATCGGAGCATTGCGCTGTATCCATCTGTTGTGTTGCAGGATTCCAGAACACATGGTTATTTTTTACCGGTTTCCGTGTAAGAATTTTCACTTCATACCCTTTAGCAAGCAGGTGATCCTCCAACTTCTGACCGATAAATCCCGTTCCTCCGGCAATCAATACTTTTTTCATGTACCTGTTCAGATTAAAGCGACAAGATACAAAAAACAACAATTGAATTATGCCCCTCCTCATGACACGTGTATTATTTTTTAATGCTGAAAACCGCGTGCATGATAGCAGCGACATCCTCCGACTGTGTTCGGAGATACAGCGGATAGCATGGAAACACGCCCACTGCAAAAAAAAAGTGCTTTACAGTTACCGTTTCGGTTCTTTGTTTAGCTTTGTAAAAAACAAATAAACTGATTATGTTAGAATTTTCCAGCCGTTTGAATAATATGGAGGAATCGGCTACACTTGCAATGTCACGACTGAGCCGCGAGTTGAAAGCTCAGGGGAAGGACATTATTTCGTTGAGTTTAGGAGAACCCGATTTTCATACCCCACAATTTATAAAAGACGCGGCAGTAAAAGCCATGAACGATAATTTCACGACGTATACACCTGTTCCGGGATACGACGATTTGAGAGAAAGTATATCCAACAAGTTTAAGCGTGACAACGGTCTGAACTATTCAAAAACACAGATTGTTGTTTCCACCGGGGCAAAACAGTCTTTGGCAAATGTAATTCTGAGCCTTGTAGATGATGGAGATGAAGTGATCATTCCTGCTCCTTACTGGGTGTCTTACATTGAAATTGTAAAACTGGCAGGAGGAACACCTGTTGTAGTTGAAGCAGACATTGCGAGTGATTTCAAAATCACGGATCAGCAATTGGAAAGTGCGATTACCCCGAAAACGAAAATGATGATTTTTTCCACTCCGTGCAATCCTTCCGGATCCGTTTACAGTAAAGGAGAGTTGGAGAAATTATCCAAAGTAATTGCACAGCACCCGAATGTCGTTGTGATCGCAGACGAAATCTACGAACACATCAATTTTGTCGGAAAACACGAAAGCCTTGCTCAGTTTGATAACATCTACAACCAGGTAGTAACTGTAAACGGTGTATCAAAAGCATGGGCAATGACCGGATGGCGAATCGGATACATCGGGGCACCGCAAGCCATTGCAGATGCCTGTACAAAAATGCAGGGGCAATTCACCTCCGGAACCTGTTCTATTGCACAGAAAGCAGCAATTGCTGCAGTAGATGCTGACCCTGCTATTTTAAAAGATATGATTGCTGCATTTCTCGGAAGAAGGGACCTTGTGCTGGAAAAGTTGAGAGAAATTGAAGGTGTGAAAGTAAATGTTCCTGAAGGAGCTTTTTATGTTTTCCCGGACGTTTCTTACTTTTATGGAAAATCATACAACGGAACAACAATTCACAATGCTTCCGATTTATGTATGTACCTGTTAAATGATGCATTGGTTGCATTGGTTTCAGGGGATGCCTTCGGAGATGAGAATTGCATTCGTATTTCCTACGCAACATCAGAAGAAGTATTGACAGAAGCATTGAAACGCGTTAAAAACTCGTTGGAAAAACTAGGCTAATGATGATTGAAGAGTTATTTGAACAATTCAACCGGTTAAAAGTTGCTGTTGTGGGTGATGTTATGATTGACGCCTACCTCATGGGAAAGGTCAATCGCATCAGTCCCGAAGCACCTGTACCTGTGGTGAGTCTGACCAAGCACGAAGAACGTCTGGGAGGAGCTGCGAATGTGGCACTCAATCTCGTCGCACTCGGAGCAACACCCATCATGTGCTCATGTGTCGGAAAGGATAAAGACGGAAAACTGCTGATCGAATTACTCAAAAAGGCAAACATCTCTGACGAAGGAATCGTATTCAGTGAAAACCGCATGACAACTGTCAAAACGCGTGTACTGGGAAATAGTCAACACCTGCTGCGTATTGATGCCGAACAGACAGACGCAATTTCCCACGATGAAGAAACTGCATTGATTAACCGCGTCCAATCGCTACTTGACCAAGAGATTGATATTCTGATATTTGAAGACTACAACAAGGGGGTGCTCACAAAACGGGTCATCTCCGAACTGATTGAAGCTGCCAAACAGAAAAATACATTGACCGCTGTAGATCCGAAAAAAGATAATTTCTTTGAATACAAGGGTGTCACATTATTCAAACCCAATTTAAAGGAACTGATTGAAGGTACGAATGTTGCATTCTCGTTCCGGGATCATCCGGAAAAATTGCAGGAAGCAATCTCTGTATTGGAAGAGCAATTGGGGAATGACATTTCGTTTGTAACACTTTCAGAGCATGGTGTTTTCATCCGTAACCGGTCAGAAGCATACCACATACCTGCACACGTGCGAAACATTTCTGATGTGAGCGGGGCAGGTGACACCGTCATCTCTGTAGCAGCATTATGTCTGGCTTCAGGAGCACCGATTCAACAGGTAGCTGCCATTGCAAATATTGCAGGAGGACTGGTCTGTGAAGAAAGTGGCGTTGTTTCCATTGATAAGAAAAAATTGCTGAACGAAGCAAAGAAATTGATCGTGGAATGACCCCGACAATGAATAAAAACCGCGACCAGACAATCGTTTGCGATGTATAAAGGAACTTTTTTCATGACATTGTTAAAAAATTTCTCTATTAATCAAAAAATAATTACTTTAGTCGCCAACTTGTTTTCAAAAACATGATATTTTTGCGTATAATTGCACCTAAAATGAACACTTTTATGAAGGGAAGACTACTAATTATCTCGGCTCTTTCTCTTGTTGCGACAGGCAATATGTTTGCACAACAGGATAAGCTTATCACTCACTTTATTTATGATAAAATGAGTGTCAATCCTGGTGCTACAGGGTTTGACAAAGATATTTGTGCTACGTTATTGTACCGAAATCAATGGGACAAGGTAAACGGAGCACCAAACTCAGCTGTTTTTAACGTTGAAGCAAATTTGAAAAAGATATTGGGCGGACTAGGTCTGTCTTTTTATCATGATGCAATTGGTTTCAACCGTCAAAACAACCTGTTATTGAATTATTCATACCATCAGGAACTGGGTAATGCTGGTGTTCTGGGGATCGGAGTTGGGATCGGAATGATCAACTTCGGACAAAACCCGACATGGGTTCCTCCGACAACACAAACAGACTTGACATTGCCTGTCGGATTCAATGCAACGAATCTGGATCTGAACTTTGGTTTGTATTTCAGAGGTAATTCAGACTGGTACGCAGGAATCTCCTCAACACACTTAAGTCAGTCTATCCTGAGAAAAAACATCAGTATGATTGATTATTCTTACCAAACAAAACGTCACTATTACGTAATGGGAGGTAAAACATTCCGCAACATCGGAAATGGTGACATCGACTTACAAGCATTGGTTCGTACAGAGTTCACAAAACTATCTGCAGACATCAATGCACGATACATTTGGAACAACTTATTGTACGGAGGAATTACATACAGAACAATTGATGCGGTCGGAGTAATGGTAGGATGGTATCCTATTCCAAACCTGACAATCGGTTATTCTTATGATATCACAACAAATAAATTAGCTGGTATTTCACGCGGATCGCATGAAATCGCTGTAAGATATTGTTACAAACTTCCACCGGTGCCGATTCAAACATCGCGTCACCCAAGATGGTTGTAATAATTTTTTTAACAAATATTGTAACCTTTTCCGGGTAGAGCCGTTACATCAAAAATGATATTGATCCTGTAGTACGTTAATTTTTGATTCGGCAAACAATAAAACGAGGTAGAATGAAAAAACTTTTGTTAATTGGTTTAGTGGGTGCCTTCCTGGCTTCTTGTAGTTCAAGAACCGGTCACCTCACAGGTTCCTTAGGAAGACCTGTATATCATCCGGAGATTCCTCTGGGGATGGTATACATCAAAGCTGGTTCTTATCAAATGGGTGAGAACGATGGGGATGTGCCGTTTTTGCATCAAACACGTGCGAAAACTGTTTCTATCCAGGCCTTCTATATGGACCAGACAGAAATTTCAAACAATGAGTACCGCCAGTTTGTAGATTGGGTACGTGACTCTATTGCAAGAGAAAAAATATACCTCTCTGAGTTGGTTGAAGACGAAGAAGCATCCCGCTTCATCAATTATTCTGATTTGTACTTCGATGAAGGCGCATTGGAATATGTAGACTTCGAACCATCCGACAGAGAGTTAAACAGAAGTATCTTCAACCTGAACTGGGACAGAAGATTCAGCTATGATGATCCGGAAATTGTTCCGATCCTGGCTGATATGTACTATCCGCAGCCGCAACGCTATTACAAGCGTCGGGAGATTGATACACGGAAACTGATGTTCCGTTACTACTGGATTGACCTGGTTGAAGCTGCAAAAAGAGGGCGTATCGACATCGTTCAAGATGGATACGACTACCAACGCATCAAGCAAGCGGATAATCACCGTATGCTGAACACAGGTCCGCACCCGTTCACTCAAGAACCTCAGGGACAAGATCTGGATATGGGTGGATTCAACAAAAAAGGACAAAACAATGCAATTCGCGGACATGAAAACCGTCAGCGCTTTATCATTGACGAAGTCATCAACGTTTATCCGGATACATTGTGCTGGGTACGTGACTTTACATACTCGTTCCACGATCCGATGACCAACATGTACTTTTGGCATCCTGCTTATGACAACTACCCTGTAGTAGGTGTTACATGGCAACAAGCGAAAGCATTCTCTGTATGGAGATCACAATTGTTGAACAACTGGCTTGCTGAAATGGGAGAATTGTTTGTGAATGACTTCCGTTTGCCAACAGAGGCTGAGTGGGAAAGAGCAGCAAGAGGTGACTTGAATATGTCACAATACCCTTGGGGTGGTCCATACATCCGTAACGAATCAGGATGTTTTCTTGGAAACTTTAAACCAATGAGGGGTCGTTACTTTGAAGATGGAGGTTTCCACACAGTAAAAGTATTTTCTTACAACCCGAACGGATTTGGTTTGTATTGTATGGCAGGAAACGTGTCTGAGTGGTGTGAAACAGCATACGACGAATCAATGTATGAATTCTCACATGACCTGAATACAGAGTACCGTTATGACGCAATGGACTGGGATCCGCCATCAATGAAACGTAAAATTACACGTGGAGGTTCATGGAAAGATGTAGGATACTATATCAGAACAGCAACTCGTAGCTATGAGTACCAAGATACTGCCAAGTCGTTCTTAGGATTCCGAAATGTGGCAACACACTTGGGAAGAGGTGGATCAGACTTCTCGAAAGAGGGTGGCGAAGAAATTCGAAGCGATATAAACCTTCGCTAAGGATAAACAAAACAATCTAAAATTATATTTAAAAACCAAAAAAACTAGAAGAACTATGAAACCAGGAAGTAAAGCATGGAAAAATTTTATGGCGAAGTTGTACGGTATTGGTGCGGCAGTCGTAATTGTGGGAGCCTTATTTAAAATTCAGCACTGGCCGGGAGCGGGTATCATGCTTACGGTGGGATTATTAACAGAAGCAATCATCTTTATCTTCTCCGCTTTTGAACCAATTCACGAAGATCCAAACTGGGAATTAGTATATCCTGAATTAGCATTGGGTCATTCTGATGACTTAGATCACGACGCATTGCCAGCTGCAAAAGGTGGACGTAACGTAGGTGGTTCAGGTGTTACTGACCAATTGGATAAGTTATTGGAAGAAGCTAAAATTGACAGCGAATTGATCGGAAGATTAGGTGACGGAATGCGCAGATTGGGTGACAATGCTGCTCAATTGACAAGCGTTACTACAGCTGCAGCAGCAACAGATTCTTATGTAAACAGCTTACAGGCTGCTTCACAAAAAGTATCTTCTTTGTCTGATGCATACGAGCGTGCTTCCGTATCTATTTCAGGTTTGACTTCTACAACACAAGAAGGAGAATCATTCGGAGAGCAAATGCAAAAAGTTTCTAAGAATTTGGCTGCATTGAACAACGTATACGAATTACAATTGAAAGGTTCTACCCAGCATTTGGAAGCAACTGAGAAATTCCAGTCTCAGGTTACAGATATGCTGCAAAACTTGTCTGCTTCTGTTGAAGATACAAGATTGTATAAAGAGAACATGGCTTTGTTGTCTAAAAACTTAACTGATTTGAATACCGTTTACGGTAACATGTTAAAAGCAATGACAATCACGAAGTAATTTCTGTTACTTATTGATTAGAATGCATTAAATTATTGTAAACCAATAAAATTTATTTAACATGGCAGGAGGAAAAGAAACCCCAAGACAGAAGATGATCGGGATGATGTACCTGGTACTAACGGCAATGCTTGCATTGAACGTATCAAAGGACATCCTGAGAGCTTTCGTTGCTATTGAGGAGAATATTCAGAAAGCAAACCTTGTTCAGGTAGACCGTGGAAACGGGTTTATCGGAGATGTTCGCTCTGAATTGACAACGTCAAAAGGAGACGAAAACAAAGCAAAAAGAGAAAAATTGGAAGCTGTTTTGAAGCAAATGGATGCGATCGATAAAGAAACAGCAACAATTATCAAGTTCATTGACGATTTGAAACTGGAGATTTTGAATGTTGCAGGAGAAAAAACGACAACAACCAAAGATCAGGATCCATTGACAATTGTTTGGCAAAAAGGTGACGGTATCAGACCGGTACGTTTGAATCTGGACGCTGTAAGCGCTCAGGATAAATACGACGAACCGATGTTGGTATTGGGAATCAATGAAGACCTGAAAAATCCGAAAGGAAAAGGGGCTGAGTTGTGGAAAAGATACAATGATTACCGTGCAAAAATTGTTGAATTGACAGGAACTTATAAACTGGGTGAAAACAGTTTTGTGGTAAAAACAACACCGATTAACGAGTTTAAAGACAACAAAGATCTGCAGAAAAAAGTTGAAAAAATGATCGACGGAAACAAGCAGGCAAACTTGAAAGAAGACCGTCAGGCATTGATCGACTTATACGCAATGATGTCAAAACCTGAGCGTGTTGACATCAAAGATGTGAAAGGATTGCACTGGGTAGGTGCAACGTTTGATCACTCTCCGTT
>DHNG01000025.1:113184-113624 GCA_002409405.1 Flavobacteriales bacterium UBA5422
TCTTTGTCATCTATGCAGCAAGACATCTTGTCTGCTCGCGCATTGGCGTTGAACACTTGGAAAAGCCGTGTAACAACAGGTGAATACAGCTTTAACAAAATTACTGCATTGGCATATGGACAACCAATTGCAAATACAGGTGACTCCGTTTACTTACAAGTAATGATGGCAGCATTTGACTCTGATAACCAACCTGTGGTTGTCATCAAAGAAGGTGCTGAAGGTCATAAAATTAATTACCCTGGAAACGGGCAAGGAGTTGTCGGATTTAAAGTTGGTGGCGGTGCTGAGCAAATTGTAAAAGGTACTGTTGCTATTAAAAACAAATCAGGAGTTGAAAAAATAGAGCCGTGGGAATACAAGGTGACAATTATGAAGCCTTCCGGAGCGATTTCTTTACCTGAATTGAATGTATTGTACAGAAGTTACGATAACAAAGT